>NZ_JBEXUI010000059.1:0-36031 GCF_040614395.1 Nocardia sp. NPDC005998
TTCTTCGTGCACCGGGCCAGGCAGGTGGCTGGCGACCGCCAGCAGAATCCAGCGCAGCCGGTGGGATTTACTCGGCGGCGGCGTCTCGGGCGTGGTGGCGGCGCGGCGCGGCTCCGCCCGCGGTGGACGCATCGCCGCGGCGCGACCGGCGGCGGTATTCGGCGGCGGGGTGTCCTCGTCCTGACCGGAGGCCGCACCCGCGACGATCGGGTGGCTCTGCCCGTAGTCCAGATCGATGACATCGGCGACGACCACGGTGACGTTGTCCGGGCCGCCGCTGCGCAACGCAAGTTCGATGAGCCGGTCGGCGCATTCGTCGGTGCCGCCCTCGCGCATGGTGTTGGCGATGGTCTCATCGCTGACCACATCGGAGAGCCCGTCGGAGCACAGCAGATAGCGATCGCCCGCACGGGCCTCGCGCATGATCAGCGTCGGCTCGATCTCGTTACCGGTGAGTGCGCGCATGATCAGCGAACGCTGCGGATGGGTATGCGCCTGCTCGGGGGTGATCCGACCCTCGTCGACCAGCGATTGGACGAAGGTGTCGTCACGGGTGATCTGGGCCAGCTCGCCGCCGCGCAGCAGATAGGCGCGGGAGTCACCGATGTGGACCAGGCCGAGTTTCTTGCCCGCGAACAGGATTGCGGTGAGCGTGGTGCCCATGCCGTCGAGTTCGGGCTCTTCCTCGACGTGATCGGCAATGGCGGCATTGCCCGCGTGGGTGGCGGTATTGAGCTTGCCGAGCAGATCGTCACCGGGCTCATCGTCATCGAGATGGGCCAGGGCGGCGATCATCAGCTGCGATGCCACCTCGCCGGCGGCGTGGCCGCCCATACCGTCGGCTAGTGCGAGCAGCCGTGCGCCCGCATAGACGGAGTCCTCGTTGTTGCCTCGGACAAGACCGCGGTCGCTACGCGCTGCGTAGCGGAGAACAAGTGTCACGATCGCAGCTCGATCACTGTTTTGCCGACACGGACGGGGGTACCGAGTGGAACTCGGACTGCGGTGGTGACTTTCGCACGGTCGAGGTAGGTGCCGTTCGTCGAGCCGAGGTCTTCGACGTACCAGTCGTCACCGCGAGGTGAGAGCCGCGCATGTCTGGTAGATGCGTAATCATCGGTGAGTACCAGCGTTGAGTCGTCCGCACGTCCGATCAGCACCGGTTGGGTGCCGAGCGTTATGCGAGTGCCGGCGAGTGAACCTTGAGTCACCACAAGAAATTTGGCGCCCTTCTGGCCTCGGCTGAAAGACGGCAGCACCGTGGAACCGCGAGCGGCCCTGGGCTGGATCCGGATGCCGGATGCCGCGTAGATGTCGCTGCGCAGGGTGCGCAACACCGCCCACACGAATAACCACAACAGCAGCAGGAACCCCGCACGGGTCAGTTGCAGGATCAGTCCCTGCACGGCGCTCCACCTCCTGTTCGACCGTGTACGTCGGTGCCCGTAGGTGCGAGTTCGCCCCCACCGGCTTGCTGGTTTCGCGAGCCCCGGTCCTGGCGACGCGCGTGTGTTGGCAGCATCATAGGGCCGTGGGTCGAGTTCGATCACGATACGGCCGCAGAATCCCTGTACGCCATGTCGTGACCTGCATCGCGAGCTTACGGGATCAGACGATACGGATCAGGATCTCGGAATGCCCGGCGCGGATAACGTCACCATCGGCAAGCTGCCAATCCTGGACGGGTGAGCCGTTGACGAGGGTGCCGTTGGTCGAACCGAGGTCCGAGAGCATCGCGGTCTGCCCGTCCCAGCGAACCTCGATGTGACGGCGCGAAACTCCGGTATCCGGCAGCCGGAAGTGCGCGTCCTGACCGCGGCCGATGATGTTGCTGCCCTCGCGGAGCTGGTAGGTGCGGCCGCTGCCGTCGTCGAGCTGTAGCGTCGCGGAGTAGCCCGAACCGGCCTGTGCGCCACCGCCATACGCGGGGGCCGCATAGCCGCCGCCCTGCGCGCCGTAGCCGGGCTGTTGCGAGTAGGCCTGGCCGTAGCCGCCCTGCTCGTCCGGCGCGCCGTAGCCCGGCTCGCTGTAACCCGGTTCCGCGTAGCCCTGCTCGCCGTAGCCGGACTGCGCGTAGCCCTGCTGACCGTAGCCCGGCTGCTGACCGTAACCGCCCTGGTCGGCGTAGCCCTGCTCGCCGTAGCCGGACTGTCCGTAGCCCTGCTGGCCGTAGCCTTGTTCGCCGTAGCCCTGCTGGCCGTAGCCCGGCTCCTGGTAGCCCTGCTGACCGTAGTCCTGGTCGGCGTAGCCACCCTGCTGCTGGCCGTAGCCGCCGCGCTCGCCATAGCCCTGCTGGCCGCCGCCGTAGCCCGGCTCCTGGTAGCCCTGCTGACCGTAGCCCTGGCCGCCCTGCTGGTAGTCGTAGCCGTTCTGGTAGTCGCCGTAACCCTGCTGCGAGTCCGGTGCCTGGTAGTCGGAGCCACCGCCATAGGGCGCGCCGCCCCGGCCGTAGTCATCGCGGTACGCACCGTTCGGCGGTCCGGGCCGCCCCGTGGGCGGCGGTGCGTACCCGCGGTTGCGTGGATCGGACTCCGCGTGCTCACGGCTTGGGTCGTAGCCTGAGTTCTGCGTCATGGGGCCAGCTCCTGGTTGCGGGTTTGCAGGTTGTTGTGGCGGGGGTTCGGGGCTGCGAGCCGGGGTGGCTCTGCGGCCGATGTCGGGATCGACCCGACCGCTCGTCCTGAACTGTCCGGTGTGCAGCGTAGGTGATGCCTCGAATGCCACGTGTACTTCGCCGTAGGTCTGCCAGCCTTGTTCGCGGATGTAGTCCTGTAGGTGTTTGGCGAATGCGCGGGTAGTGAGGTCGTGGTCGGCGTCGAGTTGTTGGTGATCAGAGGTGTTGATGGTGATCACATAGCTGTTGGGCGCCAACAGATGTCCGCCACCCAGATCCTGGATATTGTCGGTGGCTTCCTGCTTGAGCGCCGCCTCCACCTCCTGGGGTACGACACTGCCGCCGAAAGCTCTGGCGAACACGTCACCGACGGCGCCTTGAAGGCGACGCTCGAATCGAGAAACGATGCCCATCTCGGCCTCCCTTCGGTGAGCGTCTCTACTGATTCATAACAACGACACGCGTATATGGCGTGTCGCGTATCGACCACGTTCATTGCATGATATCCACGATCGTCCACACCTGTAACTCCTGGAAAGCCTGGCGGGTTCCCGCCACCGCCCAGTCCACGCCGCAGGGGCGCCAGCAGGCGATTTCGTGTCTCGCCGACCCCCGTGATACTGTCTCCCAGTCGCTCGGGCGAGTGGCGGAATGGCAGACGCGCTGGCTTCAGGTGCCAGTGTCCTTCGGGACGTGGGGGTTCAAGTCCCCCTTCGCCCACAGAGATGGTAGGGGCCGCAGGTCAGAGGGTTTTTCCTCTGGCCTGCGGCTTTTTTCGTCGACAGGATTTGTTGACGTCTGTGGGCGTGTGTAGGTGTTGATCGCGTGTCCCTTAGGGATCGCTTTCCTGTCGCCTTGAACAAGTGGTTTCCCTTCTGTGTCAGTGGTTTTGAATCTATGTCGACGAGCTGACTCAGCTCCGCTGACCTACAGCCGCTTCCCCGTCTACAGCTGCGACCGTTCGGTCCCGATCACCACCCGTTACCAGCCGCCCGATAAATACGGCGCGGACCACGGGCGGCAGATTCGCTGCCCCGTGCTACGCCGGGCGGGTTGAAGTCGATAACCGTCTAGGGGAACGACGACGATCGGACTCGAGAACATGACGGATGTTGGAACCACCACCCCCATGACGTGTCACGCGACGCGGGGTGCGCTCATTGCCGGGGTGGTCGGGATGGCGCTCGTGTTGGCGGCTGTGCTGTGGGGTGTGTCGAGTGGGCGAGCACTCGAGGGCACCGCGCGTACCGACGGAACCGTGCTGCTCGCGAGCTCGGGCGATGGCCGGGGGGTCGAGTTTGTCGTCGACGGAACGCGGTACACGACCAGAACCTCGGCATACAGCGTGTTGCACAGCTACTCGACCGGTGAGCGGGTGCCCGTCGCCTATAACCCGAAGGATCCCGCCGAGGCGGAGGTGGCGGATCTGCACTCGACCTACGGCGGGCCGCTGTTCGCGGGCGGATTCGGCATACTGGTCGCCGCCGCTTGCACCGTCGGGTACGTCAACGGGCGACGAAAGGCGAAACTGCGGGAATGGCTCGATCAGCTGAGCCCGGACAAAGAACCGGTATGACATGCGCGGTCCCGGCCCGGATCGAAGGATTCTCGCCGGGCCGGGATTTGCCCGACGATCAGTTCGAGCTGTTGGCGAACATGCCGGGCTGGTAGGAGCCGCCCTGCTGGCGCACGATTACGCCGAGCCGGTTGGCCGCATTGATCTGGGCGACCAGCGCGACCAGCGCGGCGATCTGGTCGTCGTCGTAGTGCTTGCGCACTGCGGTCCAGGTCTCGTCGGACACACCGTGATGGGCGTCGGCGAGGCGGGTGCCCTCCTCGGCCAGCGCAAGCGCCGCCCGCTCGGCCTCGGTGAACACGGTGGACTCGCGCCAAGCCGCGACCAGGTTGATGCGCACCGTGGATTCCCCGACGTGTGCGAGGTCCTTGCTGTGCACGTCGGTGCACCAACCGCAGCCATTGATCTGGCTGACGCGCAGCATCATCAGATCCTGGGTGACCTTGGGCAGCGTCGACTCGAGGATTACCAGGCTGGCGTTTCCGAACCGCTTGAAGAACTCGGCGCCGATCTCGTTTGCGGACAGATTGATACGGGGTTCCACGATGGTGGCCTCCTGCTTCGGGATGACTGAACGCACACAGGATGCCGACGACCCGATCCCTGTGACGCGGCGGAAATGTGACGTGCGGCACAACTTCTCGGTGTCACGGAACGACGGTGCCCGGTGTCTGGTGGGGACACAGTCGAGAGTGAAGAGGACCCCATGGCCGATGCGTCGCAGACCGCGTCCGAATATCGCGACGACCGCCCGGACCCCGCCACGGCGGCCTTCCTCAGGCACCGCAACCTGCTCTTCACCGTCGCCTACGAGCTACTCGGCTCCGCGGCCGACGCCGAGGACGTCCTCCAGGAGACCTGGCTGCGCTGGGCGAACGTCGACCTCACCACGGTGCAAGCCCAACGCGCCTACCTGGTCCGGATCACCACCCGCCAAGCACTCATCCGGCTGCGCACACTCGGCCGCCGCAGAGAGTCCTACATCGGCCCGTGGTTGCCCGAACCGCTGCTCACCACGCCCGACGTCGCTGAAGACATCGAACTGGCCGACAGCGTCTCCATGGCAATGCTGCTCGTACTCGAAACACTCACCCCGACCGAACGAGCGGTATTCGTACTCCGCGAAGTCTTCGACATCGCCTATGACGACATTGCCGAAGCCGTCGACAAAACCCCCGCCGCGGTCCGCCAGATCGCCCACCGCGCGCGCACCCACGTTGCGGCCCGCCGACCACGCGGACCCATATCCCCGGCGCAAACCCGAAACGCCCTCGCAGCATTCCAACTGGCGATCGAAACCGGCGATCTGCAAACCCTGTTCGACATCCTCGCGCCGGATGTCGTTCTCTTGGGTGATGGTGGCGGAGTCGAACAGGCCGCGCTGTCGCCGGTCACGGGGGCCGATAGCGTGGTCGATGTGCTCGGCCGGATCGCCGCCGTCGCGTCGCTGCAGCGGGCACAGGTCAATGGCTACCCGGCGCTGATCGTCCGAATGGACGGCGAGATCGACACCGTAATCGCCGTTCGGATCGACGACGGCGTCATCACCGGGCTCTACGCCGTGCGCAACCCTCAGAAGCTGTCGCATATGTGGCACGAGACCACGCTGCGCCGCTGAGCCCGGACACCCCCGAGGCAGTCCGACACATTCGAGCAATCACCCCCATCGGTCATGACCCAGGAATTACGGTGCTGTCATGGCGAACCCGGAAGAGGGCGATCACGCGACCGGTCGGCGTTCGCAGGCGCGGGTGTGGCTCGTGCCAGCAGTGGTGGTTTCGCTGCTCATGGCCCTGCTGGCCACCATGTACCTGGCCTATGTGGTCGATCCGTCGAAGCATCTGCACGGCTTCCCGATCGCGCTGGTGGATCAGGACACCGGGGATGTGCTCGGCGGGCAGCCGACCAATGTGGGCAAGCAGATCAGCGATGCACTCGTCCAGCAGATTCCCAGCGACAAGATCGACCTGCGGGCACTCGGAATCAATGAGGCGCAGCACGAGTTGAGTTCCGGGAATGTGTACGGGGCGATCGTCATTCCGAGCGATTTCACCAAGCGGCTGGGGATCTTCGCGACCGCCAGCGTGGTCCCCGGAGACGTCAGCCAGCCGATCATCACCGTGTACACCAATCCACGGACCGGGTCGTTCTCACCGCAGGTCGTGCAGACCGTCGCGGGCGGCGCACTGGCCCGAGCCAATCAGACGGTCGGGGAACGGCTCACCGAGACCGTGCGGACCCAACTGCAATCCTCCGGGGGTGGGCAGGCACCCGAGTTGGTCGGCCTGAGCCGGTTGATGCTGGCCAAGCCCATAGACGTGGTCGTCACGCCGTTCCATCCGCTGCCCGCGGGCACCGGCGGCGGGCTCACCGCCTTCTTCTACACCATGATGGTGCTGCTGGCCGGGTTCACCGGCGCCATGGTGATCAATGGCATGGTCGATTCCTCGCTCGGCTTCGCGCCCACCGAATTCGGCCCCTGGTACGTGCACTATCCACCGACACCGATCTCCCGGCTGCGCACACTCCTGCTGAAGTGGGCCATCATCACCGGCACCGCACCGGTGGTCGCGGCGATCTTCATGGGCGTTGCGCATTGGCTGGGGATGCCCATCGACCGGCCGCTGGTGCTGTTCCTGTACAGCACCTTCGCGATCATTGCCGTCGGCGTGACCGCACTATCGATCGTGTCCGCGCTCGGCACCGCTGGCATGCTGATCAACCTCATCCTGTTCATCGTGCTCGGCCTGCCGTCCTCCGGGGGCACCATCCCGATCGAAGCGCTGCCGAATTCCGTTGCCCGGCTTGCCGACTTCGAACCGATGCACCAGGTGTACCTCGGCATCCGCGCCATCCTGTACTTCAATGCCGACGGCGCCGCCGGACTCAGCCGCGCGAGCTGGATGACCCTGCTCGGACTGGCCATCGGACTGTCGCTGGGCGCGATCATCACCCGCTACTACGACCGCAAGGAACTACACCGCGCACCCACTGCCGCCCGATGATCCGCTTCCGCAGTTCCTGACCGGGAGGTCGCGGTTCACCGGTTGTCACGCACGACGCCGCCGGGAAAACCGGATGACACCGCATTCGGCGGTCCTTAATATCGGGCCTATGCACCGATACGTACCGATCACCCCGCCGCCCGCCGTTTGAGCGGGGTGTAGGACCGCGCACCACCTCGTAAGTGCGTGCGCCGCTCGGGCATTGGTTGTGCACCTCGCTTCCGCGACCTCAATCCTCTTCTGTCGCAGGAGCGCGAATCCTTCATGTCCACATCTGTCTCTACCGCCAGCCGGTCCGGGCTCGCCTGCCTTGTCGGCGCCGGACTCCTAGCGGGCACCGGCGGGCTGCTCGGCAGCCTCCTGCAACGCGCCACCGGCCTTTCGCCGGTCTCCATCGCCACCTGTCGGCTCACCGTCGGCGGGCTGTTGCTGGTCGCGGTACTCATCGTGACCCGACGGCCTTGGCCGCGAGACGTCGTGGCTTGGCGCAGGATCGGTGTGATCGCGGTGCTTTCCGCGACTGTCCAGGCGAGCTTTTTCGGTGCCGTCGCGGCATCGTCGGTGAGTCTGGCGACCCTGATCACCATCGGGATGTCACCCGTGGTCGTCGCGCTGTTGGAACAGCTGACCGGTAGGCGCGTCCTGGATCGTCGCCGCGCCGCGACTATCGCGATCGCGCTGTTCGGGTTGATCCTGCTGGTCGGCGCGCCGCCGGACCGCGCAGATGCGGGCGGGATATTCGCCGGTGCGGCAATGGCATTGGTATCCGCCTGTGCCTTCGCGACGATCACGGTGATCAGTGCCCGCCCGGTGCCCGGACTCGACGTAATGACCACAACGGGTTTCGGCATTACCGGCGGTGCGGTGCTGCTGACACCGGCCGCGGCGATATCCGGGTTCGCATTCGTTCCGACTGCGCACAGCATCGCTCTGGTCGCTGCGCTCGGGTTACCCACCGCATTGGCGTACACCCTGTACTTCCGCGGGCTGTCCCGGGCCGGTGCGGGCACGGCCGCGGTATTGGCCCTGCTCGAGCCGCTTGCCGGCACGGTATTGGCCGTGGCGATACTCGGTGAACGATTGACGCCGACCGGGTTGGCAGGCGCGGCGTTCCTGACCGCGGCGCTGGTGCACACCAGTGTTCAGCCGCGAACCGGCGCGAAGGTGTAGAGCTTCGCGAAGGTCTGCGGCCCTGGCTGCTCGATCGACGAGGGCGGGGAGACCGACTCGGGCACGCCGTCATGGGCGACAACGGAATTCACGGCGTCAACGGCCCCGGATCTCGCTATGGGGACCCGGGGCACCGTGTTCGGCGCGCCGGGACGCCTGAGTCGGACGTCATTCGGTGCTGGGTTACATCCGAATCCGGCGATGGATCAGGACGTCGAGCTCGTCGCGTAGTGCTGGGCGATCTCATCACTGGTGGTGAGCCATACGCCCGGATGGTTCGCCACATAGTCCAGTGCCTGGTCCAGATATTTGATGCGGAAGGCCTGGCCGATGACGAAGGGATGCAGGGCCAAGGCCATGACGCGGCCGCTGTCGGCGGAGTCCTCGTAGAGCCGGTCCAGTTGGTCCTTGACGATCTGGACGAAATCCGCACCGCGCAAACCGGTTCCGAGGAAGAGGCTGTTGTCATTGAGTTCGACCGAGTACGGAACACTCAGCACGCCGGGAACATTGAGCCGATACGGCTGGTCGTCATTGGTCCAGTCCAGGACGTATTCGAGGCCGAGTTCGGCGAGCAGTGCCGCGGTGTTGAAGGTTTCGGTGAGTGCGGGACCCATCCAGCCGCGGGGGCGGCGGCCGGTCGCGCGTTCGATGGTTTCGACGATATCGGTCAGGTAGGCACGCTCGTCATCGATCGACATATCGGCCTGGAAGATCGAGTTGTTCTTACCGTGCGCCAACCAGGTCCAGTCCCGGTCCCGCCCGGCCGCGATGATCTGCGGATTGTGCTGGGCGACATCGGAGTTGAGCAGGGCGCTGGCGCGGATACCGTACTTGTCCAGTGTCTGCATCACCCGCCAGACGCCCACCCGGGGACCGTAGTCACGCCAGCCATAGTTCAGCGGATCCGGAGCGAGGGCCGCGGTGCCGGGGAAAATGCTGGTCGAGGGCCGGTCGACCTGGTAATGCTCGATATTGAGCCCCACGTAGAACGCGACGCGGGCAGCGCCCGGCCAGTGTATGGGCGTGCGGTCGACGATCGGGCTGTAGTCGAAGAGTGTGTTGTCCATGCCGCCTATGCTGAAACCCTCACATACATGTGAAGGTCAAATGCGAGGTGGAACCCATGCGAATCGGAGAGCTGTCGGAGCGCACCGGCACCTCGCGGCGGCTGCTGCGCTACTACGAGGAACAGGGGCTGATCGTCGCCGACCGCTGCGCCAACGGCTATCGCACCTATGACGACCGCTTCGTCGACCGGATCCTGCAGATCCGCGGCCTGCTCGACGCCGGCCTGCCGACCCGCATCATCAAACAAATCCTGCCCTGCCTGGACAAACCCCGCACCATCTTTTTCCCGGACGCGACCCCGGAAATGCTGGCCACCCTGGAACGCGAACGTGACCGCATGAGCGACCGTATCCGCTGCCTGTCCCGCAACCGCGATGCCATCGCCGAGTACCTCGAGGCCGTCAGGGAAAACGCCACGTCCTGATCGCGGCTCGAGCGGCGTCACTGTTCCAAGGACCCGGCGAACCTGTTGACTCTCAATGAGAACCTGTTCTAACTTTTGGCATGCGCAGATATGAGGGTCGCCGGGTATTGGTCACCGGAGCGGGATCGGGCATCGGGCAGGGCATTGCCCTGCGGCTACTCGACGAGGGGGCGGCATTGGTCGCCGCCGACATCGATGCGGCCGGGCTGGAGACCACCGCGGCGAAGGCAGGTGACGCGGCCGATCGGCTGCGGACCGTCGAGGTGAATATCGCCGATATCGAATCGGTGCGCGCCGCGACGGGCGCGGCGGCCGAATTCCTCGGTGGCCTGGATGTGCTGGTCAATGCGGCGGGCATCCTGCGCCCGGCGCGCACCGAGGATATGCCGCTCGAGGTGTGGAACCAGGTGATCACGGTCAACCTCACCGGCACCTTCCTGATGACCCAGAGTGCGCTGCCCGCGCTATTGGAGTCCGGACACGGCGTCGTGGTGAACCTGTCCTCGACCGCGGCCCTGAGCGCCGCGCCCTATCTCGCGGCCTATGCGGCCTCGAAGGGCGGGGTCAACGCCTTCACCCACGCCATCGCGCTGGAATACGCCAAGCAGGGCCTGCGCGCGGTGAATATCGTGCCAGCGGGCATCACCAGTGGGATCACCACCAAATCGATTCTCGATCAGCCGGAGGGCTTCGATCCGACGTTGTTCTCCCGGTTGACCGGCTGGCTCAACGGCGGCGCCCTGGGCAATCCGGAAGACATCGCGGGCGTGGTCGCGATGGTCGCCTCCGATGACGGCCGGTACATGACCGGCACCGAGATCCGCATCGACGGCGGCGCCCTGATGTAGTCGGGACGAGCGGTGGTCAGGCGGGTCGGGCGACGAGCAGGTGATGCGGAATAGGCGCGGCCAGCCGCTGATGGTCGACGATGCAGCCAGCGCGTTCCAGTGCGGCGATCACCTCGGCCACCGGCCGCAGCGTGAAACCGTATGCGGTGAACGGCATTTTCGCCATCGCGTCCGGATCGCCGATGCCGACGACCAGGCTGCCGCCGGGACCGATGACGCGCACGAGTTCCCGACAGGCGGCATCCAGGTCCGGCACGAAGTAGATGGTGTTCACGGTGATGGCGGCATCGAGTGCATTGTCGGGCAGCGGCAGTGCGGTCATCGGACCCTCCGCGAGTCGCATTCGGCCCGAATCTATTTCGCTGGCGAACTCGGCCCGCGCCCGGGCCAGCATGTCCGGGGAGATCTCGAAACCGTGCACCGTGCCATTGGCGCCGACGCGCTCGAGCAGCATGGAAAGCCCCGCGCCGCCGCCGAATCCGATATCGGCGACCGTCGCACCGGAGGCGATTCCGGCCGCCGCCACCGCACCCGCGATGGCGCGATGGTTACCGCGATTGAGGATGAAGGCGAAGCCCTTGCCGAGGGTCCCGTGTGGGTTGCCGAGCTGACCCGCGATCGTGGACAGGACACGGTCCCGAATACTCATGGCGGTCATCGTATCGACCGGCATCGGCGAATCGGATATGACAAGACAGGCCGAAGGGACCGCTGATTTCGTATGAACATGGGTAACTCCTCGGGTACGTCCAGAACTCGACTTACGCACAACCGCCGGGCCGCGACGGCAGGGGTACGGTTCTCGAGGATCAGCAAGAGGCGCGGGGAGGCGGGGGAGCAGACTGGCCCGATGCGCGCGCCGCTGGCACTGCTCGCCGCCGCGGTTCTGGCACTCGCCCCGACCGGCACGGCCGATGCGGCGGGATCCTGGGGTCCGCTGGCGCCGCCCAATCCGTATCTCGGCCCGCTCGGGACCGCGACCATGCACGGTGACGCCGGATCCTCGGATGCGACGCCCCTGGCCGGGCCCGGTACGGGCGGGATTTCGGTGGCCGCATACCCGTTGGCGTCGGCATGCCCGACCCTGCTGCAGGGTTCGGACAACCTGGTTGTCGCGCTGTGTACACCCGTCATCGGCCAGACCCCGACCATCCATCTGCTCGATCCGTCCTTCGGCGGTCCGGTCGGCACGTCGCTTGCCTCGCTGGAGATCACCAAGGGCAGTCTGCTCGGCGGCGTCTACGCCTACCTCGACAATGCCGACCGCCTGGTCATTGTGGACGGCAACCGCACCCTGCTCCGGGTCGGCCACGCGCGCGACGCGGCGGGCAAGTGGCAGTTGTCGATCGACTCGTCCACCGATCTCGGCTCGGTGATTCCGGAGGGCGACAACGTGACCGGATTGGTGCCGGACTGGTCCGGCAATGTCTGGTTCGCCACCGGCAAGAGTGTCGTCGGGCTGGTGACGTCCGCGGGTGCGGCGGCCACCATCGCACTGCCCGCGGGTGAGTCGGTGGCCAACAGCATTTCATCGGCACCGAGTGGCCGGGTCGCGGTCGCCACCACGCATGCGCTCTACGAACTGCACGCGGATGCGGCCGGACGGCCGGAGATACTGTGGCGGGCCGCCTACGATCGCGGGTCGGCACGCAAACCGGGACAGCTCAGCTGGGGCACCGGCTCCACACCGACCTATTTCGGGCCGAACTCGGGCGCCGAATATCTGACCATCGTCGACAATGCCGACGGACAGGTCCACGCCTTGGTCTTCCGTTCCGGCAGTGGGCAATTGGTGTGCTCGCAACCGGTGCTCACCCGTGGCGGCGCGGGTAGCGAGAATTCGCCGGTTGGTATCGGGCGGTCCATCTTCGTCGCCAGCACCTACGGCTATCCGTACCCGACCGTCCCCGAGGGCGCGGGCCCGGCCGTTCCGGCCTCCGCACCATTCGTCGGGGGTATGACCAGGGTCGATGTCGACGACACCGGCTGCACCACGGTGTGGGACAACACCGTTCGCAGCGCGGCCGTCCCGCATCTGTCCACCGCCGACGGCTTGCTCTACACCGTGACGCGCGTCGGTCTCGACAGCACCACCCCGCTCGACGGCTACGTGTTCACCGTCGTGAATCCGGATACCGGCGCGGTGCTGTCGAATCGGCCGCTGGCCGGAACCATTGTCGACGACCCGCTGCAGACCTCACCGGTGATCACCCACGACCGCAAGATTCTGCAGGGCACGGTCACCGGAATCCTGCGCATCAGCTGACGCGCGGGTCACCGGCCTTCGGCCCGGTGGCCAGACCCCGCTCGATGACCGCGAGGGTGCGCCGTATCGCCTGGTCCTTGCCCGCGTCGTCGAGGTCGTCGAGTACGCCATCGATAATGAGCGAGGCCATGCCGTGCACCGATGACCAGGCGGCGTATTCGGCGTCCGGCCGGTCGGCGGGATCGAGGAATCCGACGGCGACGAGTTCGTCGAGGACTCCGGCGAGCAGTTCGAAGGCCGGAGACGGTGTCTGCTGGTCGCCGCAGAAGGCGGTGCGGAACAGGCCCGGCTCGCGCAGTGCGAAGGTGATGTAGCCCCGGCCGACGGCTCCCAGTCGGGTGATCGGATGCGCTTGCGGCCCGAGACCGGCGATCGTCTCGGCCATTGCGCCGAACAGCGTCCGCTGGGCCTGTTCCTGCGCCGCATCGAGCAGTTCTTCGTGATTGGTGAAGTGCCGATAGGCCGCGGTTGGCGTGACGCCGACGTGGCGGGCGGCGGCGCGCACGGTCACCGCCTCGGGCCCGCCGGTTTCCGCGAGCTCGGCGGCGGCGTGCACCAGGGCATTGCGCAGGTCCCCGTGGTGGTACGGGCCGGTGCGTGCGGCGCGCTTCGTGGCTGCTTCCGAATCTGTCATCGCATCGATGTTGACACCCGCACACATCTCATGGCAAGTTAACACCCATAAAGTTTACGCATGACAACATGCACGATCGGAGACACGATATGTTCGAAAAACTCGGCAGATTAGTCGTCGACCACGCGCGCTGGATTCTGGTCGTAGGCGCGCTCGCCCTCGTCGCGGGCGGTGTGGTCGGCGCGACCGCCTTCAGCAAGATGCAGCCCGGTGGGCAGGAGGATCCCAGTTCCCAATCCAGTGCCGCGGTAGCGCAACTGGCCGATAAGTTCGGCGCCGACACCGACTACGTCTTCCTGGTCGAGGCGAAGCAGGGGACGGTCGACGGCGATGCCGTCGCCGCCGTCGGCCGCGAACTGGCCGGGCGGCTCGCGGCCGATCAGCGGCTCATCAATGTCGTCTCGTACTGGGATACCGGATCCCCGGCCATGCGCTCATCGGATGGCACCGCCGCCGTGGTCCTGGCGGGCAATGTCGATAAGAAGACCACCGATAAGGAGAAGTCCGCAGCCGCGATCGTCGACGCCTACCGCGCCGATGGTCCGATCGCGCAGATCAAGGTCGGCGGCGGCACCGCGATCTTCCACTCGATCACCCATCAGATCGGCAAGGATCTCGGCCTCGCGGAAGCCGTCGCGGTGCCATTGATTCTGGGGCTGCTGGTGCTGGCCTTCGGCAATGTGGTCGCGGCGCTGCTCACCCAGGTCGTGGGCGGAATCGCCATTCTCGGCACCTTCACCGAACTCTCGATTCTCGGTTCGGTCACCGATGTGTCGATCTACGCGGTGAATCTGACCACCGGGCTCGGACTCGGTCTCGCGGTGGACTACGGCCTGCTGATGGTGAGCCGATTCCGCGAGCGCCGTGCGGCCGGTGCCGCACCGGCCGATGCGGTGATCTCGGCGGTATCCACGGCCGGACGGACCATCGCCTTCAGCGCGGCCACGGTCGTCGCCGCGCTGTCGGCGCTGGTGATCTTCCCGCAGTACTTCCTGCGCTCGTTCGCCTACGGCGGCATCGGCGTTGTCGCCATCGCGGCCTCGGCGGCGGTGGTGGTCCTGCCCGCACTGCTCACCGTGCTCGGTACGCGAACCGATGCGTGGCGGGTGCCCGGCGTCCGCGGGATCCGCGGTGACGCCACCCCGTTCTGGGCCGGAGTTGCCGGATTCGCGATGCGCAGGCCCCTGCTGGCCGGTGTGCCGGTGGTGGCGGTGCTGCTGCTCGCGGCCACGCCGCTGCTGCATGTGCAGTTCGGCACGCCCGACGATCGGGTGCTGCCGACGAGCACCGAGGTGCGTCAGGTCGGCGACGCGATGCGTGCGGACTTCGGCGGCGGCGATGTCAACGCGCTGTCGGTCATCACCGAGACCGGTGTCGCCGCGGGCCCGCTCGCGGACTACGCGCGCACACTGTCGCGGGTCGAGCACGTCACCCAGGTCGATTCGAGCGCAGGCACTTTCGTACACGGCGGGCTGGCGGCCAGCACACCCGCCGATGCCCGATTCGCCCGTCCGGACGCGCAGCGGCTGACGGTGCTCACCGATCTGGACCGCAACTCCTCGGCCGCCCGCGATCTGGTCGATCGGGTGCGCGCGGTGCCCGGTCCGGGTGGTGCGAGTGCCTTGGTCGGTGGTCAGGTTGCCGAACTGCGCGACAGCCTGGCATCTATCGGCGCGAAACTGCCGATCGCGATCGGGTGGATCGTGCTCACCACCTTCGCGCTGCTGTTCCTGTTCACCGGCAGCGTCGTGCAGCCGCTGCGCGCACTGCTGTCGAATGTGCTGAGCCTGGCCGCCACCCTCGGGCTGATGGTGTTCATCTTCCAGCAGGGACACCTGTCCGGAGTGATCGGTTTCACCCCGGCGCCGCTGGATGTGTCGATGTTGCTGCTGCTGTTCTGCATCACCTTCGGCCTGTCGATGGACTACGAGGTCTTCGTGATCAGCCGGATCAAGGAATTGCACGATCGCGGGGTGTCCACGAAGGAGGCTGTCATCGAGGGGCTGGCGCGGACCGGACGCTTGGTGACCACCGCCGCGGCGCTGATTTCGATCAGCTTCCTCGCCTTCACCAGCAGTGATGTCCGGTTCATCCAATTCTTCGGGCTCGGTGCGGGTTTGGCGATTCTGATCGACGCGACGCTGGTGCGCGGCGTGCTGGTCCCGGTGGCGATGCGACTGCTCGGCCGGGCGGCCTGGTACGCGCCCAAGCCATTGCAGTTGGTACACCGTCGGATCGGTCTGGCCGAAGCCTGAGTTCGGCTCGCGAGGCGGCCCCGCATGGGAAATGCGGGGCCGCCTCGATGCGTGGTGATCGCCTGCCACAACGTCGTTTTCGCCCGATTCGGCGAGGTTGGACAGCAAGGGTGGCGGAGATCACAGAACCCATTGTGGTTGCGGTCGAGGTGCTGGCCGTGGCCCGATCCAGTCGTCGGGCAACCGCATCTCCCCAGCTGGTTAATCATGATCTTGACCGGATGTAAGTCCATCTTGAAGCGTTGCGACTAGGTGTGGATCACGTTAATTAGCCGGTAAACAAACCTGAGGTCGCTTTTAGTTCATCCAACAGTCAGTTAACACAATTATCGACCAAAGAATCCGCAGGTCGTGGCCGTGTTCGCTGAACATTGGGTGATCTATGTTTGCTATCCAGCTAATCGTTCGAAGAATGTTTGTCGCTAACCGTAGGTTTCCTTATCGTGATCTGGTATCGCGCCTCGGAGGCTCTGTGCGAGCCCCGGTTCGGGTGATCCAGATCACTGCCAAAAGTTTGCTGGATGTATGAAAAACCATGTGCCCACATGGGTTTGCTGGGGTGCTGCTTTATACGCTTGACCTCGGCGGGGAGGGTTGCATCGGGATAACGATTGTGTAGAGTTGACGGTAACGCTGGCCGCAGCTGAGCTGGACTCGCTGCGGCCAGCGGAACTCAATTGGGGGAGTTCGAATCTCATCCGGAACGTAGCGTTGCTACCGATTGCCCGGACCCATTTCACTCATCGTGTGCTCGGCGTTGTCTGCCAGCCTTCCGCGACATCGGCACCGGGCAAACCCAATTCGGCCGTGGCCCGGGCGTCCTGTTCTAGCGCGGCCCGGCGACCGACCACGAAGACGTAGCCGAGAAACAGTGCCTCCGCGACGAATCCGATGCCGATCTTCACCGGTACGGGTAGCGCACTCGGCGTCACGAAACCTTCGAGCAGACCGCAGACCAGCAGCACCGCGACCAGGCCCAGCGCCACCGTCGCGGTCGCCCGGCCCTGACGCGCCACCGCCGCCAACCGACTCGACCGACCCGGATCGATCAGCGTCCAGCCCAGTTTCAGTCCGACACCGCCCGCGACGAAGACCGCGGTCAGTTCCAGCGTGCCGTGCGGCAGGATGAACCCGAAGAACGCGTCGAGCCGACCGGCATCGGCCATCAGACCGCCGGTCAAGGCCATATTCAGCGCGTTGCCGAACAGCAGATACACCGCTGGCAGGATCAGCACGCCGGTGAACAGCACCATCGCCGTCACCCACGCATTGTTGGTCCACACCTGCGCGGCGAACGCGTCGTGCGGATGTTCGGAGTAGTAGGTCTCGAATTCCCCGCCGGGTGCGGTGAGCCAGTCGTTGTCACCGGTGACGCCGAACACATCTCGGGCCGTACCGGATCCGGATATCCAGACGGCCAAACCGGTGGACACCATGATGAAGACCGCGGCCACCGCCACCCACCACGGCCACGACCGGTACAGCGTCGCGGGAAACCGGTGCGTGAAGAACCGGCCGACCTCGTGCCACGCATCGGTGTTGGTACCGAGCACCCGGCCGCGCGCCTTGGTCAGCAGGGCACTCAGTCCGGCCATGAGTTCCGGGTCCGGACTGTGCGATTGCAGGCGGGCCAACTGCTGTGAGGTGCGCCGATACAGCGCGACCAGTTCGTCGGCCTCGGCACCGGTCAGCTTGCGGCGCCCGGCCAGATAGTCCAGGCGATCCCACGCCCCCCGCTGTGCGTAGCTGTATGCGTCCACGTCCATCGGTTGCCTCCCATACCGCCGGTCGGAAGAATGCTATCGACATGGCTGAATTCACCACCGGCGAAGCGGTTGCACTCGAGCTGCCGATCGCCCGGATCCCGACCAGGGCCACCGCGTTCCTCTTGGACGTGCTGGTGCAGGTCGTGCTGGGCAGCATGCTGCTGTTCGGCCTCAGCCTGATACTCGCCTTCACCGCCGCCGACTCCGCGTGGTTCAGTACGGCGATGATCACCACGATCGTCGCGACGCTGGTCGGCTATCCGGTGATCTGCGAAACCCTCATGCGCGGACGGACCATCGGGAAGTTGGCGCTCGGACTGCGGGTGGTGCGCGGCGACGGCGGGCCGATCGATTTCCGCCATGCCCTGACCCGTGGTCTGGCCGGTGTGATCGTCGACTTCTGGATGTTGGGTGCGTTCGGTGCGGTCGGAGTGGTCACCTCCATGTGCTCGCCGAATGCGCGCCGGGTCGGTGATGTGCTCGCGGGCACGGTTGTCGTGCACAGCCAGCGCCGCGTGCCCTTCCCGCTGCTGGCCGTCGCGCCGCCCTGGCTCGTCGCCTGGTCCGGTCAGCTGGACCTGTCCGGTATCCAGGAAGATCTCGCACTGGCGGTGCGCCAGTACCTGTCTCGCGTCAACACCCTCAGCCCCGCCGCACAGGCGAGCCTCGGCCACACTCTGCTCGGCGCGGTCTGCGACCGGCTGCAGATTCCGGTACCGACCGGCTACCCACCGGTCCAGATCCTCGGCGCGGTCATCGCCGAACGCCAGCGCCGCACCCTCGCCCCGATCATCACCCCGATGGTGATGGCGGGCCCGCGCCCGATGCCGATCGCCCACACGAGCTAGCGTCGCGTCCAGACAGCTCCTACCGTATCCGGGGTCTATCGACCGTAGCCACTTGGTGGTCGCGCCGGCTGGGCGAACACCAAGTGGCTACGCTCGTCGGGCAGTCGGAGTGGGTAGTGCAGCAATCTGTCTGGACGGGTGCTGGGCGACGTCGAGTTCGGTGCTCCGACACGGTCATTCGGCCGGGAGTTGAGTTAGGTTGGTATCGGCGCAGGACCGCCGCGCTGGGGGTGATGTTGACTCGCTGGCGGTCGAGGAGCGTACTTGGTGGCTTCCTTATTCGGCGCCGCACCGTGGCTCGTGGTGATGCTGATCGTGATGGCCTTCGCATGGGCCGGGTTCGTGGCCATTGTGCTGCTGGCGAAGGTGTTATCCGCACCAGAACGCGAAATAGCGATCCGGATTCGGATGATGCCCTGGCCCAGAATCGACATCGAGGCCAGGGCAGCGCGCCAACCACCGAACGATGGCGGGGTCACATAGTGCCGGACTGCTTGAGTTCGAGGTATTCATCGGCCAGGGCCTCGGGCAGGCGTTCCGGGGATGCCGCAACGACGGCTATGCCCATGCGGCGCAAAGATTCCTGGACCAGGGCGCGTTCGGCGAGTAGGGATTCGGCGGCGGCCGCGGAGTGGAGGTCGGCGAGGGTGGCGCGGTTGGTGGCGGCCGCGGCGACATCGGGGTCGGTGACCGAGACGATCAGGACGCGGTGGCGCTGGGCCAGGGTGGGCAGGACCGGGAGCAGATTCTCTTCCACCGCGGCACCGTCGAGACTGGTGAACCAGACCACCAGGCTGCGCCGGCGGGTGCGCTGGATGGCCGCGCGGACCAGGCCGGCGCTGTCGGTGTCGACGAGTGCGGGGGTCACGCCCGCCACGGCATGCATGAGTTTCAGCTGCAGGCGGCGACCGCCGACACTACGCACTTCGGTGCGGACCCGGCGGTCGAAGGCGAGCAGGTCCACCGAATCGCCAGCGGCGGCGGCGAGTCCGCCCAGCAGCAGCGCCGCCTCGATGCTCGCGTCCAGGCGAGTGCCCGCCCCGACACGGCCCGCACTGATACGACCGGTGTCGAGCACCATCAACATGTGCCGGTTGCGCTCCGGACGCCAGGTGCGTACCAACACGTCGGCGGCGCGGGCGGTGGCGCGCCAGTCGATGGCCCGGACGTCATCGCCAGCGACATATTCACGGAACGAATCGAATTCGGTGCCCTGGCCCCGCAGATTCGCGACATTGCGGCCCTCGAGATGTTGCAGCCGCTTCACTTTCGAGCGCAGCAGCCGTTCGCTGCGGAATTCGGGCAGTGCGCGCACCCGAGCGGGGACGGTGTGGCGGCTCTGCCATCCGGCCATGCCCAGCAGGCCGAACAGCCGCACCGTCACCGGACCGGCGACCCGGTCACCGCGGTAGGTCGGCGTCAGCGTGGTGTGTACGCGCAGGCGGGTATTCGGCGGCAGATCCAACCGGTGCGCGCGGGTTTCGGCGCGGGCGCTGCCCGGCCAGTCGTCCCACAGCCGCCCGCGTACGGTGCGGGTGCCGTTGTTCACCACGGCGAGTTCCACCTCGGCGGTGCGGCCGAGCCGGATCACCGTCAGCGGCTCCCTGGTCAGCGTGAGGTCACGCGCTCGGGCCACCGTGCCCAGATCGAAAAGGACCAGGGCGGCAAGCAGACTCGTCATGAGGACGACGCCGAGCCAGGATGGCAGGACGAAGCCGACGAACAGTGCGAGCACTGCCGCCGTCGCGGCGAGCCGACCGGTGACGACCACGGGCTACACCGGAACCGGAACCGACAGCAGCAGCGACGACATGACACCCTCGGTCGTCACGCCGTCCAACTCCGCCTCGGGCCGCAGGTGCAGGCGGTGCCGAAGAGCCGCCACCGCAACCGATTTCACGTCGTCCGGGGTGACGTAGCCGCGACCGTTCAGCCAGGCGAAGGCGCGTGCGGCGGCCATCAACGCCGTCGCGCCTCGGGTGGACGCGCCGTGCTGTACCGCGGGGGAGTTGCGGGTGGCCCGGCAGATGTCCACCGTGTAGGCGAGCACCTCGGGGCTGATGGTGACCCGGGTGATCGCCGCCCGCGCCGCGGCGATATGCGCTGGACCCGCGACCGGGCGCAGACCGGCGGCGGCCAGATCACGCGGATCGAAGCCACCCGCATGCCGCTGCAGAATGCGGAATTCGTCATCGCGACCGGGCAATTGGATATCGACCTTGAACAGGAACCGGTCCAGCTGCGCCTCCGGCAGCGGATAGGTGCCCTCCTGTTCGATCGGGTTCTGGGTGGCCACCACCACGAATGGGTCCGGCAGCGGCCGCGGCTTGCCGTCCACCGAAACCTGGCGCTCCTCCATGGATTCCAGCAGCGCCGATTGGGTCTTCGGCGGCGTGCGGTTGATCTCGTCGGCAAGCAGCAGATTGGTGAAGACCGGCCCCTGTCGGAAGGTGAATTCGGTGGTATGTGGGTCGTAGATCTGCGAACCGGTCACATCACCCGGCATCAGGTCGGGGGTGAACTGGACCCTGGCGTGTTCCAGATCGAGGGCCGTCGCCAGTGCCCGCACCAGCAGCGTCTTCGCCACGCCCGGCACACCTTCCAGCAGCACATGGCCGCGGCAGAGCAGTGCGAGCACCAGGTACATGATCGCGTTGTCGTTGCCGATCACCGCCTTGCCGATTTCGGCACGCAGCGCCGAGAATGCGACGCCCGCCTCCTCGGCGGTGGGGATGTGGTTGGTGTCCGTGCTGGTCATCCGACCTCCGCCTCTATCCATTCGAGTTGTGTGGCAACGAGTTGCAGGGTGCTCGCATCGGGCACCGGTCCGTGCAGCGCGGCGCCGATCATGGCCGGATCGGATCTGGTGCGCTCGGCGATGGTCGCGACCAGTCGATCCGCTGTGATATCGGCGCCGATGCCGAGCATCGGGCGGATGCGGCGCAGCGTCGCGGCGCGCAGCCGGGCGGCGACGTGTTCATGGTCCTTCGACCGGCGATACAGCGCGGCCTGGCCGCCGAGCAGTTCATTCGCCGCCACCTCGACCGGCCGCGGTTCACCGACCAGCGCACCGCGGCGCCGGGCCCGCCACCACACCACAAGTGCGGCGGCGATGAGGAATTGGAGTCCGCCGAAGGCGAGCGGTGCGGGCAGTCTGCCGAATATGGAGTCCTTGCCAGTGCCGAAGCCCGAATCGTCGCGGTCGTAGTGGTCGGGATGTTTCGGCGGCGGCAGATCCGGCGGCGTCGGCTTGTGCGGTGCGGGCGCGGCGCACGAATTCAACACGGCGTACAGCAGTACGACCAGCGCGATGGCGGCGAGCAGCGCCGCCCAGAATTTCGGATTGCGCAGCAGATCGGGCAGCGGCGGAAGTTGTCGACGGGTCGTGGTCTTTTCGGTGACTGTCGCCTCGGCCGGTTCCGGTGCTGGCGGTGGTGCGCTGCGAGAGTAGCGGTCGGCGTATTCGAGTCGGCGGTATTCGTCCTCGGTTGCGCGGCGGCCGCCGTAGACGACCTCGTCGAAACTGTGTGCGGCCGGATGTAATTCGCTCGCGGCCTCGAGCGACAGCGCGGTTGTCGCATCGTCCGCGGTTTCCCGCGCGGTCCGCGAGCGGCGCACCTCGAGCATGCCGCGCTGTTCGAGGCCGCGCAGCACCGCGCGGAATCGCTCGCGCAGCGCGGTGTCGAAATCGCGGTGCAGCGCGGCGTTCTCGGCGGCGTCGCGGTGATCGTCCGCGGGACCCAGACGCGGCGGCGGCGGTGCTGCGGGCTCGCCCGATATGCGTTCGGTGCGGTCCGGCGCCCGGCCACCACCGCTCTCCGATGCTTCGCTCATCGCTTTTCCGTCCCGGGAACCCGGATATCCAGCCCCTCGCGACGGCACCGGCGATCCACATACGAGACCACCCGCGTCGCCGACTCGACGACCTCACCAAAGGCGATGATCAATAGCGCCGCCGAGGTGAGCAGCACGATGACCTGCCAGCGATGGGTGCCGGTGAAATCCGCGAGATACCACGGAATGCCGAGCAGCGGCACGGCAATCAGGACCAGTAGCGCGCGGCAGGCGAGCCACAGCCCGGTTATCGACGACTGCGCACCCTCGACCAGCAGTTTCGAGCGCGCGACTGCCCCGGCGTGGGTAGTCCGCTCGACAAAGATGACCGGCACCGCGACGAACCGTCCGGCCCGCAGATAGCCGAGCCAGATCAACGCGAGCGGATAGGTGATGATCAGAATGCTGCCGCCGACCAGTACACCGACGCCGACCAGGGTGTACATCACCTGGAACACCAGCAACGGACCCGCGACCGCAGCCACCCGGCCGAGCGCGGTCCGCCACTTGATCGGAGACCTGGCGACCGTCGCCAGCCCGACGGCGACCGTCATGCCGCGCAGCAGGAACCGCAGCAGCCAGGCACATGCCGCCGTGGCCAGGATCGCCGCCCATGCGGTGCCCGCATCGGAGCCGTCGGTCAGCCAGGAAATCCCGCCGGTGATCCCGACGACCACCAGTTCGGCGAGGACCAGCCCGATCGCGGTGGTACCGGCCAGCACCACGATATTCGCCTGGATCAGTGCGAACGGCTCGTCCAGGAGTTCGCGGAAGCTCAATGGGCGGATCGGCACCGTCGTTCCAGGGGACCCTGGCACCGGATCGTTCCCCGCCCCGACGGCACCGGCCGGCTCGGCGGCTGGTAACACGCGGACGAGTCTAGCCGTCGGCGACCTGCCAGGCGGGGCGCAACGTACCGATCCTGCGTCGGGTCAACGCTCGAGCAATCGGTCCACGACCTTCCGATAGCGCGCCGGGTCGATCTGCGGCAGGCCGAGCAGAGCCCGCAAATAGACACCGTCGCCGACCAACCGGATGATGTCGGCCCGCACCGGATCGTCGATGTCCTTGTCCAGCCCGTCCGACCAGCTGTCCATCATGTCGGACAGCGCCTGCTGCACCTCATCGGTCTCCGGCCCGGAATGGGCATCGATGGTGCGCATGGCCGCGACCATCGACCGGAAGAGCGCCAGTTCCAGTGCGTCCGCGGCATTGCCCGGATTCGGGGTCTGCAGGTACCACTCGGCGACCGGCGTGCCCTTGGCGACGGCGGCGTCGAGTTGTTGTTCCGCGCGTTCGCCGAGTCGGCGCACCAGACCAGCGAGCAGGGCGTCCTTGCTCTTGAAGTGATACAGCAGCCCGCCCTTGGAGATCCCGGCGGTCGCGGCGACATTGTCCAGGGTCACCTGGGACATCCCCTTCTCCAGCAGCAGGGTTTCGAGCGCGTCCAGGATCCGGTCGCGAGTGTTTGCCGTCACGTCCGTGACTATACCGGCTGGACGGTAAGGTCGATTTACTGTACCGTCTGGACGGTAAGAAGACCCACGACGGAAATCGAGAAGGCGATGACCACACAGAAGGACACCGGGGCCGGGCTCGCCCCGCCGCGCGCCACCATGCGTGATTGGGCGGGCCTGGCCGTACTTGCGCTCGCTCTGCTGCTGCTCGCCGTCGATGCGACCGTGCTCGACCTCGCAGTGCCCGCGATCAGCGCGGAATTGGCGCCGAGCACACCGCAGCTGCTGTGGATCATCGACGTGTACTCGTTCGTTCTGGCCGGACTGCTGGTCGTCATGGGCAATCTCGGCGACCGGATCGGACGGCGCCGACTGCTGCTGTTCGGCGCCGTCGGCTTCGGACTCGCCTCGGCGCTGGCCGCTTGGTCGGTAAGTCCGGAAATGCTCATTGCCGCGCGCGTGCTGCAAGGTGTCGCGGGTGCGACCCTGATGCCCGCGACGCTGGGTCTGATCCGGTCGATGTTCCTGGATCCGCGGCAGCGCACCGTCGCCATTTCGGTCTGGGCCGCGATGGCCGGTGGTGGTGCGGCGGCGGGTCCGCTGCTCGGTGGCTGGCTGCTCGAGCACTACTGGTGGGGTTCGGTATTCCTGGTGAACCTGCCGGTCATGCTGGTGCTGCTCGCGGTCGGTCCGGTGCTCATTCCGGAATCCCGCGACCCACGGCCGGGGCCCTTCGATCTGCCGAGCGCGGCGCTGTCCATGCTGGCGCTGGTGCCGGTGGTGTACGCGGTCAAGGAATCCGCGGCGCACGGAATCAATGTGCGACTGTCGGTGATCGGTGCGATCGGTGTGCTCGCCGGTGTGCTGTTCGTGCGCAGGCAGCGCGGTCTCGCACATCCGATGATCGATCTGAAGCTGTTCGCACTGCCCAGGTTCCGCACCGCGGTCCTCACCAACCTGCTCGCGGTGTTCGCGCTGGCCGGTGTGCTGTTCTCCGGCTCGCAGTACCTGCAACTGGTACTGGGCCATTCACCGATGCAGGCCGGACTGCTCCTGCTGCCCGGACTCGCGGCCAGTGTGTTCGCCGCACTGGCGGCGGCGTGGTTGGTTCGGGTGCTGCGTCCCGGTGCGGTGCTCGGCGGCGCGCTGATGCTCGCCGCGGTCGGTTCGGTGCTGTTGCTGTGGCTGAGTCCGGAGTCGGCGACCAGTACGGTGCCGTTCGTACTCGGGTTCCTGTGCATCGGTGCGGGGGTCGGTGTGGCGCTGACGGTTTCGTCGGATCTGGTGGTCAGCTCGGCTCCGGCGGAGCGGGCCGGTGCGGCCGCCGCGGTATCGGAGACCGCGTATGAGGCCGGTATCGCACTCGGTGTCGCGGTGCTCGGCAGCGTGACCATGGCGGTTTTCCGCGGCGGACTCGATCTGTCCCAGGTGCCGGGCGACCAGATCGGCGCGGCCTCGGAATCCCTCGGCGGCGCCACGGAATTCGCCCGTCAGCTACCGGAATCGGTGACGAATGGATTCCTGGACTCAGCGCACGAGGCCTTCGTCTCCGGCGTCCACGTCGCCGCGATCGGCATGGCCGTGGTGCTGCTGATCGCCGCGGTGGTCGCGTTCCGGCTGCGCACGGCTCGTGTGTAGTTCGGGCCAACTGAATCGGTGCACGAGGCCTTCGTCTGCGGATGTCGATATCGCCGCCGTTGGTATGGCCGAGACCTGACCGCTGCGGTGATCGCATTCCGGCTATGGACGTCTCGTGCGCATCGGCCTAGCGCGGTGGAGATTTCGCCCCTGTTCCATCTTCCGGAGCGGGGGCGATGTCATATAGCAAGCAGACCGGTCTGAATTGTTTCCTCGATCTAAGGGCGCCGAGGTGCCGTCTCGAGTCCTGAACAATGGTGCTGACCAGCTGCTATGCCATTCTCCGGCATCGCTGTCCGATTCAGAACAACTGTCCGGTTCCGTGGATATGTCCAATATCGGATAACGGGTGCGGATCCGGTTATGCAGTACCGACGGGCTGATCCGGCTCCGGCAGTCCCAATCGGTCGACGTGACGCGCTCGCACAGCGCGACGGACTCGCCAATGTTGCTCCTCGGCCAATTCGCCAGCGGCGGTGGCTTCCGACGTGAGCAGGCGTTGCACATCGTTCTTGGCAAGTTCGCAGAGGCGCGCAGCCTCATCGACCGCGTTGCCGATGACGGTGAATTCGTTGCGCTGGTGCGCGCCGACATCACCCGCGACTACGCGACCCGCGGCCACGCCGATGGCGATGAAGTCGTGCGCCCGCGCGGTCAGGCGGTTTCGGAGCAGCAGCGTTGCCGACGGTGGTGTATTCGTTGCGCTGGTGCGCGCCGACGTTACCCGCGACTACGCGACCCGCGGCCATGCCGATGGCGGCGATGAAGTCGTGCGCCCGCGCGGTCAGGCGGTTTCGGAGCAGCACCGGCATCGGAACTGTTCGCGGCCTTGCCGATCCGATGTTGTCTCGCGCCTTGGAGCGCACGGTGCGTCAACGGCCGTCCTCACAAAGTCGGGCGGGGCACATGAGCAGCAGGCGACGCAGTGCGGCCCTATATCTGCCGTCCACCGCCGCTTCCGTGCACAGGCATCGAACCAACCGCTCAGCCCCGTTCGTCGGTCTGCTGGAGTGGATCGGCGACCGGCCGATCAGATGAGTCCGCGTCGGACCCGTCTCGGTGGCAGGTCAGTTGGCGGGCGGGAGTTCTCGCGGGCCCCGGCGACCGGGAAGTTCGTTGTGTTCGCGGGCCGGGAGTTCGCCGCGGTGCTCGGTTTGGGGAAGGCCGTAGCCCTGGGGTGCGGCGGCTGGCGGTAGGGCCGAGTAGCGCGGATCCGGTGCGTACTGCGGGTAGTCCGCGTCGACGACGGTGGCGGCCACGCGCTGGGCGTTCCAGGAATCTGGTGTGCCGGGCGGCAATTGGTAACCGGGCGCAGCGGGGTGACCCACGGCCGGTGCATGCGAATCCTGGCTGTCCACGGTCACCTTGCGGGTGCGGCGCAGGGTGAAGGTGATCTCCTCGACCTCTTCGAAGGCCTGCCGCGCGGTGCGCAGCGGGTGAGTGGCGGTGTCGATCGCATTCGCGACGAACGAGGGGACCAGGGGCCGGATCCAGCGAGCCGCGGTATCGGTGAACGGCACGGTGCCGATCAGCGGAAGTTCCAGTCCGCCGCCCTTGGGCGCGGCGGGTGCGCTCGACGCGACATGCGGCACCACCGCACCGGCTCCGCTGGTCGGCGCCAGCGCCCCCGCGCTGACGGTGGCCGGTAGGTTCGGTGTCACGATGCCCTCCTGAGACACGGGGCCTTCCTCTCGGTTGCCAGCCGTTGCGGCTGATAGTTCGCCACGACGCTGGTCATCCAGGCGTTGCGGCTCGGTAATGCCGATCTCCAGTCCGCCGATGGCGGCGATGATCCGGGTGCGCTGGTGCTCCCGGTCGATGGCGGCATCGGCCTCGACGGCAAGTCGGGCGGCGGTCAGTTGTTGTTCGGCACGCAGATTTTCGGCCTCGACCCGCACCTCGGCGCGCTTGACCGCGATGGCGGCATCGGCGCTGCGCTCGGCCTGGTCCTGCACGGTGCGGTAGGCCAGACGCCGATCGAACGAGGTCTCGCCGCGCCACCACCGCAGGATCAGCGGCAGCAGTGCGAGCAGGACGAAGGTGACGATGGTCAGCATCCGCAGCAGGAAGGCACCTGCCGCGTCGGTCGTGTAGTCGTTCATCGCCAGCCAGCGCGCGCCGAGACCGCGATCGGCATCGGCGAAGGCGGCCGACTCCGCTGCGGCGACGGTTTTCTGGTCATCGGCGACCCGCAGATCCAACCCGCCGACCCGGCTCTGCGCCGCGGCGAGTTGCTTGCGCGCATCGTCGAGCATGTCATTGGCGGTCTGCGATTCGGGTCCGCGGCCCGGCACACCGGTGATCCTGGTCTGCGGGCATTCCGGTGTCGGGTTGTATTCGCAGCGGGCGATCACCAGTGCGTGGTCGATATCGGCCTGCGCCTTGGCAATCGTCTGGTCCAGCGCGGCGCGATCGGCCGTACTGCGCCCGAGTTCGGTGTGCGCTGCGACCACCGCGGGGGCGGAATCGACCGCACGCTGGGCCTTTTCATCCAGCAACCGGTCGATGGTGCCGCCGAAGAGCACCGTCGAGGCGAGTTCGGCGATCAGCACACCGGCCAGGACCGCGACCGCGATCCGTCCGGCCAGACCGCGGCGGTCCGGCCCGCTGGCGGGGCGCGCGGTCGCCAGCGAGCGGGCCAGCGCACCGGTCAGCAGCGCGAGGACCAGCGCGACGAGGACGATCGCGAATAGCGGCATGGCATCGGCCGCGGCCAGCGCGAGCGTGGTGACCAGCCCGGCCACCGTCGCGAACAACAGCACGACCGCCCCGGTTACGGCGTATCCGGCCCGTTCATGCGGGTAGTCGAGTTCTGTCCCATCCTGTTCGCGCCCGAGACCTCCGCCGAGCCAGATGAACAAGCCGGTGACTGTCATGGGACCCCACATCCTCTACATCCCAGTCATGGTGGCTGCACAGCTAGCGACTGTTTGCAGGTCGCTCGAAACGATCAGCGAAACTGTCACAGATTCGTTGTCACAGCGTGACAGGCGCGGCGGCGACACACCGAATGAGGCACCGGGGATGTGGTCAGGCTCACAGAAATTGGTCTGCCACCCGGACTTGTGCGCGCGCTCACCCTTAATCTGACGTAGGTGACCGGATCGGAACCGGCAGGCGGACGGGGTGTTGCGAATGTTTTTCCGAGGCTCGGCAAGGGTTTTGGTGTGTGTCGCGGCGGCCCTGCTGATGGCTGTTCCCGACAGCCGCGCGCAGACACTCGACGACGGCCCGTCCCTGGATCGCATCGTCGCGCTGGTGACCGAACGGCTCGATACCGCCGATGCCGTGGCCGCGGCCAAATGGGCGGCGGCCGCGCAGAACGGCGGCCAGCCCTCGATCGACGATCCGGTACGCGAGGCGCAGGTATATGACGCGATGGCGCGCCTCGGGGCCGAGCGCGGACTACCGGAAACCTGGATCCGCCAGGTGTTCTTCGGGCAGATCGAGGCGAACAAGATCGTCCAGCGCGGCCTGGTCGCCCGCTGGCGCTTCGATCCGGCCGCAGTGCCGAGCGCGCCGCCGGATCTGGCCGCCGTGCGCCCGGTGATCGACCGGGTCAATGTGGAGATCGTCGACCAACTTGCCCTGCGCCGCGCCGAACTCACCGGACCGAACTGTGCCGAGCGGCTGGCACCGTCGGTTTTCGGGGTGCTGACCTCGGGACGTGCCGACGCATTGCATCAGGCCGCGCTGGTCCGGGCGGCCGCCGCACTGTGCGGCCCTTAGTTCGATGTGACGAAGGACACATGCATTTCGACACGGATATGTCCCTGGTCGGAAATGTGTTGTATCCCACTCGAATTCGATTGCTGGAAATGTGCTGAATTCCACAGAAAGCAAAAGAGTCCGGACGGTCGGATCGGATCGCGCGCTTGTCACGCCCCTGTCTGAAATGTCTCATCCAGCCCGCTGACCGGTTAGCCACCGCGGATCGGGTTTGCGCCGTTGGAAGCAGGGGAAATCCACTTCGGTGCAGGTGAGCGCAGGTTCTCGGGTGCGCTGTGCGCCGTGCCGCGGTTTCCTGTCCGCCCCTTGCCGCTGGATGGCACCGGGTGTCAAGGGGATCGATACCGGCGTATTCGCTGCTTTACACTGGACAACGCGCACACGTGGAGGACCGATTGAAGAAGCCCAGCTAAAGCTGGTTATTAGCACAACCTAAGTTGGTTGGGTCCCGGACCTGACTTATCGTTTGCTCTTACGCCGAACACATAACGTTCGGCACTATCGCCTGCTCGGGCTCGGTGAATCCGGTGCCCAAGCGTAGCGGGCGAGCACCCGCGCGGAGGTAAGGAACACGTAAGCGTTCCGTTACCGACGAGCACCCATACGTCACAGCAGCGGGTGGACAACTGGAGACGTGACTGCACGAAGAAGACCATCAGCGCGGCTGGTTTCGCAACGTACAGGCGCAGTCTTGACGGAGGCAATCGACGAAAGGCCCCCTTTCCCATAGGCCGATTTCATCGATGCCGACTTTCTTGAAGGCAGAGGCATGACGCAACTTCCTGGCCACAGGTCCCCCGGACCCATCGGGCTCTATGACCCGGCGAACGAGCACGACGCCTGCGGTGTCGCATTCGTCGTCGACATGTACGGCCGCCGCAGCCGCGACATCGTCGACAAGGCTATTACGGCTCTGTTGAATCTGGAGCACCGCGGTGCCGCAGGTGCCGAACCCAATAGTGGTGACGGCGCGGGCATCCTGATCCAGGTCCCGGACCGGTTCTTCCGCGCCGTGGTCGATTTCGAGTTGCCGCCGGAGGGCTCGTACGCCACCGGCATCGCCTTCCTGCCGCAGGCCCGTCGCGAGGCGACCAAGGCCGCCTACGGCCTGGAGCGCATTGTCGAATCCGAGGGCCTCGCCGTGCTCGGCTGGCGCGACGTGCCCACCGACGAGTCCACCCTCGGTGCCCTGGCCCGTGATGCCATGCCGACTTTCCGGCAGATCTTTATCGGCTCGCCGAAGGGTGCGGCCGAACAGCTGTCGGGTATGGACCTGGAGCGCCGCGCCTACGTCGTGCGCAAGCGCGTCGAACACGAGCTCGGCAAGGCGGGCGCGGGTGAGGGCGCGGTCGGCAAGGAGTCGGTGTACTTCCCGAGCCTGTCCGGTCAGACCTTCGTCTACAAGGGCATGTTCACCACGCCGCAGCTGCGCGCGTTCTACCTGGACCTGCAGGACGACCGGGTGGAGTCCGCACTCGGCATCGTGCACTCGCGCTTCTCCACCAACACCTTCCCGTCGTGGCCGCTGGCCCATCCGTTCCGCCGGGTCGCGCACAACGGTGAGATCAATACCGTCACCGGTAACGAGAACTGGATGCGGGCCCGCGAGGCGCTGCTGCGCTCGGATGTCTTCGGCATCGACGAGGCGGGCAACAACCGCCTGCAGAAGGTCTTCCCCATCTGTACCCCGGGGGCGAGCGATACCGCGCGCTTCGACGAGGTGCTGGAACTGCTGCATCTCGGCGGCCGCAGCCTGCCCCACGCGGTGCTGATGATGATTCCCGAGGCCTGGGAACGCAACGAGAACATGGACCCGCAGCGGCGGGCCTTCTACCGCTATCACTCGATGCTGATGGAGCCGTGGGACGGCCCCGCATCGGTGTGCTTCACCGACGGCACCGTGGTCGGCGCCGTACTCGACCGCAACGGCCTGCGGCCCAGCCGCATCTGGGTCACCGATGACGGTCTGGTTGTCATGGCCTCCGAGGTCGGTGTGCTCGATATCGATCCGGCCAAGGTGGTCAAGAAGGTCCGGCTACAGCCGGGCCGCATGTTCCTGGTCGACACCTCACTGGGCCGCATCGTCGGCGACGAGGAGCTCAAGAGCCAGCTCGCCGCCGAGCACCCTTACCAGGAGTGGCTCGACGCCGGTGTTACCAAGCTGGCCGATCTGCCCGACCGCCCGCACGTGCACATGTCGCACGATCGCGTGCTCATCCGTCAGCAGATCTTCGGATACACCAATGAAGAGCTGAACCTGCTGATCTCGCCAATGGCCAAGACCGGCGGCGAGGCGCTCGGCTCGATGGGTACCGATACCCCGATCGCAGTCCTTTCCGCGCGCCCGCGCCTGCTCTTCGACTACTTCTCCCAGCTGTTCGCGCAGGTGACCAACCCGCCGCTGGACGCGATCCGCGAAGAAGTGGTCACCAGCCTGCGCCGGGCCCTCGGCCCGGAGGCCGATCTGCTGCATCCGGGACCGGAGTCCTGCCACCAGATCACCATCCCGCAGCCGATCCTGGACAACGATGAGCTGGCCAAGCTCATCCACATCAACGACGACGGTTCGCATCCCGAGCTGCGCTCGGTGGTCGTGCACGGTCTGTACCCGGTGAAGAAGGGTGGCAAGGGCCTGCGCAAGGCGCTCGAGGCCATCAACACCCAGGTCTCCGCGGCGATCGAGGGCGGCGCGCGGATCATCGTGCTGTCCGACCGCGAGTCCAATGAGAAGCTGGCGCCGATCCCGTCGCTGCTGCTGACCTCGTCGGTGCACCACCATCTGGTGCGGGAACGGACCCGGACGATGGTCGGCCTTGTCGTCGAGGCCGGTGACGCCCGCGAGGTGCACCACATGGCCATGCTGGTCGGCTTCGGCGCGGCCGCGATCAACCCGTACATGGCGTTCGAGACCATCGAGGATCTGCTCGAACGCGGTGGGCTCCAGATGCCTGGCAGCACCGGCGATCTGGCCGCCGACTATGGCAAGGCCGTCGCGAACTACAACAAGGCCGCGAGCAAGGGCGTGCTGAAGGTGATGTCCAAGATGGGCATCTCCACCATTGCCTCCTACACCGGTGCGCAGCTGTTCCAGGTCATCGGCCTGTCGCAGGAACTGGTGAACGAGTACTTCACCGGCCTGCGTTCACATCTGGACGGCATCGGCCTCGATGAGATCGCCGCCGATGTGGCGGCCCGGCACACCGTGGCATTCCTGGAGAACCGCAACGAGCGCGCACACCGCGAACTCGAGGTGGGCGGCGAATACCAGTGGCGGCGCGAGGGCGAATACCACCTGTTCAACCCGGACACCGTCTTCAAGCTGCAGCACGCCACCCGCAGCGGTCAGTACTCCATCTTCAAGGAGTACACCAAGATGGTCGACGACCAGTCCGAGCGGCTGGCCTCGCTGCGCGGCCTGTTCAAGTTCAGGACCGGTGAGCGCAAGCCGATTTCGATCGATGAGGTCGAGCCCGCCAGTGCCATCGTCAGGCGGTTCTCCACCGGTGCGATGAGCTACGGCTCCATCTCCGCCGAGGCGCACGAGACCCTGGCGATCGCAATGAACCGACTCGGTGGTCGCTCGAACTCCGGTGAGGGCGGCGAACATCCGGCGCGCTTCGAGGTCGAGGAGAACGGCGACTGGCGGCGTTCGGCGATCAAGCAGGTCGCCTCGGGTCGCTTCGGTGTCACCGCGCACTACCTGACCAACTGCACCGATATCCAGATCAAGATGGCGCAGGGCGCCAAGCCCGGTGAGGGCGGCCAGCTCCCGGCGCACAAGGTGTACCCGTGGGTCGCCGAGGTGCGGCACTCGACGCCGGGCGTCGGCCTGATCTCGCCGCCGCCGCACCACGACATCTATTCGATCGAGGATCTGGCGCAGCTGATCCACGATCTGAAGAATGCGAACCCGCAGGCGCGGATTCACGTGAAACTTGTTGCCGAGCCCGGTGTCGGCACCGTTGCGGCTGGTGTGTCGAAGGCACATGCGGACGTGGTGCTGATCTCCGGTCACGACGGTGGCACCGGCGCCTCGCCCCTGACCTCGCTGAAGCATGCGGGTGGTCCGTGGGAACTCGGTCTGGCCGAGACCCAGCAGACGTTGCTGCTCAACGGACTTCGCGACCGCATCGTCGTGCAGGTCGACGGCCAGATGAAGACCGGCCGCGACGTGATGATCGCCGCGCTGCTCGGTGCCGAGGAATTCGGTTTCGCCACCGCGCCGCTGGTGGTCTCGGGCTGCATCATGATGCGGGTCTGCCACCTCGACACCTGCCCCGTCGGTGTCGCGACGCAGAATCCAGTGCTGCGCGAACGCTTCACCGGCAAGCCGGAATTCGTCGAGAACTTCATGCTGTTCGTCGCCGAAGAGGTTCGGGAACTGCTGGCGGAACTGGGCTTCCGCACCCTGGACGAGGCCATCGGCCGGGTCGATATGCTCGATACCTCCAAGGCCAAGGAACATTGGAAGGCCAGCAAGCTGGACCTGTCGCCGATCCTCGACGATGTCGAGACGGCCTTCATGCGTCAGGACCGGTACTGCACCAAGACCCAGGACCACGGCCTGGACAAGGCGCTGGACGTGCAGTTGATCGCGCAGAGCGCCGATGCGCTCGAGCGTGGCCAGGCGGTGAAGTTCGAAACCAAGATCACGAACGTGAACCGCACCGTCGGCACCATGCTCGGCCACGAGGTGACCAAGCTCTATGGTGGCGCGGGCCTGCCCGATGACACCATCGACATCACCTTCACCGGTTCCGCGGGCAATAGCTTCGGCGCCTTCGTGCCCGCCGGCATCACGCTGCGGGTACAGGGTGACGCGAACGACTATGTGGGCAAGGGCCTCTCCGGCGGTCACCTGATCGTGCGTCCGTCGCTGAACGCACCGGCCGACTTCGTCGCGGAGCAGAACATCATCGCGGGCAACGTGATCCTGTTCGGCGCCACCAGCGGTCAGGCGTTCATCAACGGTGTGGTCGGCGAGCGGTTCGCCGTGCGCAACTCGGGCGCCACCGCGGTGGTCGAGGGCGTCGGTGACCACGGCTGCGAGTACATGACCGGTGGCCGGGTGGTCATCCTCGGTGAGACCGGCCGCAACTTCGGCGCCGGTATGTCCGGTGGTGTCGCGTTCGTCTACGACCCGAACGGCACCTTCGAGGCCAGGCTCAACCCGGAACAGGCCGATGCCATCGAGCAGCTCGCCGGTGACGACTTCACCTGGCTGCACGACATCGTCACCCAGCACCGCGACCAGACGGGTTCGGCTGTCGCCGAACGCATTCTGAGCGACTGGTCACAGCAGGTGAACCACTTCGTGAAGGTTATGCCGCGCGAATACAAGAAGGTTTTGCTCGCGATCTCCGAAGCCGAGAAGAACGGCACGGACGTCGACGAGGCGATTATGGAGGCGGCACGTGGCTGACCCGCAAGGATTTCTGAAGCACACCAAACGGGAACTGCCGACGCGTCGTCCGGTTCCGCTGCGCCTGATGGACTGGAAAGAGGTCTACGAGCAGGATTTCTCGCACCAGACCCTGCAAACCCAGGCCAGCCGGTGCATGGACTGCGGTATTCCGTTCTGTCATAACGGCTGTCCGCTGGGCAACCTCATCCCCGAGTGGAACGACCTGGTCTTCAAGGGCCAGTGGCGGGAAGGCATCGACCGACTGCACGCGACCAACAACTTCCCGGAGTTCACCGGGCGGCTGTGTCCGGCGCCGTGCGAGGCGTCCTGTGTCCTCGGCATCAACCAGGATCCGGTGACGATCAAGCAGGTCGAGGTCGAGCTCATCGAGAACGCCTTCGACGAGGGCTGGGTGACCCCGGTCTACCCGACTCGCCTCACCGGTAAGAGGGTCGCCGTTGTCGGTTCCGGTCCGGCCGGTCTTGCTGCCGCACAGCAGCTGACCCGCGCCGGTCACACCGTGACCGTCTTCGAGCGCGCCGACCGCATCGGCGGTCTGCTGCGCTACGGCATCCCGGAATTCAAGATGGAGAAGCGCTTCATCGACCGCCGGCTGGCGCAGATGGAGGCCGAGGGCACCATCTTCAAGACCGGTGTGAACGTCGGTGTCGACATCACCGCCGATGAACTGCGCGCGCGGTTCGATGCGATCGTGCTCGCCGGTGGCGCCACCCTGGCCCGCGACCTGCCGATTCCGGGCCGTGATCTGGACGGCATCCACCAGGCGATGGACTTCCTGCCCTGGGCAAACCGGGTGCAGCTCGGCGACGATGTCACCGATGAGAACGGTCTGCCGCCGATCCACGCGAAGGACAAGAAGGTCGTCATCATCGGTGGCGGTGACACCGGCGCCGACTGCCTGGGCACCTCGCACCGGCAGGGTGCGGCCAGCATCCACCAGTTCGAGATCATGCCGCGGCCGCCGGAGGAGCGTGCCTCCTCCACTCCGTGGCCGACCTACCCGCTCATGTACCGGGTCTCCTCGGCACACGAGGAGGGCGGCGAGCGCGTGTTCTCCGTGAACACCGAGCGTTTCGTCGGCGCGGACGGCAAGGTCACCGCGCTGGAGGCGCACGAGGTCAAGATGGTCAACGGCCGTTTCGAGAAGGTCGAGGGCACCGACTTCACCCTCGAGGCCGATCTCGTGCTGCTCGCCATGGGCTTCACCGGACCCGAAAAGCCGGGCCTGCTCGAAGGTTTGGGTGTCGGCTACGACCAGCGCGGCAATGTCCAGCGCGATAAGAACTGGGCGACCAATATTCCCGGCGTCTTCGTCGCCGGTGATATGGGCCGCGGCCAGTCCCTGATCGTCTGGGCCATTGCCGAGGGTCGCGCCGCCGCCTCCGCGGTCGACAAGTTCCTCGAAGGCGAGACCGCGCTGCCCGCGCCGATCGTCCCGACGGCGGTCGCCCAGCGCTAGTACCTCTCTTAC
>NZ_JBEXUI010000060.1:0-26025 GCF_040614395.1 Nocardia sp. NPDC005998
GCGAACACCGTCCGGTCGATCAGGTCATCGCTCACCAAAGCAGCACTCAGCGAAACCGTTTGCCCCAGTAACGGATCCAATTCAGCCACGATCGCATCGAAAGCCTCGGCGAACACCGGATACGCACCGCGCAGCTCAGTAGCCATGCCCGCCCACTGCGCACCCTGACCGGAAAACACCACACCCGTCGAACCCGACACCACACGACCGGACACCACACCGGGAGCCGGCACACCGGCAGCCAATGCCCGCACACCCGCCAGCAGATCGTCACGCCCCTCGGCCACGACAACCCCGCGATGCTCGAACACACTGCGCGCCGACGCCAACGAGAAACCGATATCAATCGGATCGTGTTCGCCCATATGCGATGTCAAACGATCAGCCTGAGCGGCAAGAGCATCGCTACTGCGTGCCGAAACCACCCACGGCAACACAGCCGGGACAGTCCGCACAACCGGCACCGGGGCAGGCTCCACCACCGGAGCCTGTTCCAGGATGACGTGGGCGTTGGTGCCGCTGATACCGAACGAGGACACACCGGCGCGGCGCGGCCGATCGGTCACGGGCCATGGCCGCGGCTCGGTCAACAGCCGCACATGACCCTCGGACCAATCGACCTTCGTCGAGGGCTGATCGACATGCAGGGTCTGCGGCAGCAGCCCGTGGCGCATCGCCATCACCATCTTGATCACACCACCCACACCGGCAGCAGCCTGAGCATGACCGATGTTGGACTTCAACGACCCCAACCACAACGGACGATCCTGGTGCCGGTCCTGTCCGTAGGTCGCCAGCAGCGCCTGGGCTTCGATCGGATCACCCAGGGTGGTGCCGGTGCCGTGGGCCTCGACCGCGTCGACCTCGACCGGGGATACTCCGGCATTCGCCAACGCCTGACGAATCACCCGCCGCTGCGACGGACCATTCGGCGCAGTCAAACCATTCGACGCACCATCCTGATTCACCGCCGAACCAGCCATCACCGCCAAAACCTGATGCCCATTACGGCGAGCGTCGGACAAACGCTCCAACACCAGCACACCCGCACCCTCGGACCAGGCGACACCATCGGCGGCATCGGCGAACGACTTACTGCGCCCGTCCGGCGAAAGCCCCCGCTGCCGACTGAACTCGACAAAAACCTCAGGCGTCGCCATCACTGCCACACCACCGGCCAAGGCAAGATCGGATTCGCCCGACCGCAACGACTGCGCAGCCAGATGCATTGCCACCAGCGATGACGAACACGCGGTATCCACGGTGACCGACGGCCCTTCCAGACCGAGCACATACGAGACTCGACCGGAAGCAATGGATCCCACGTTCGCATTGGCCGGATAGTCGTGATACATCATCCCGGTGAAGACCCCGGTCGGACTGCCACGCAGCACGGTGGGATCGACACCGGCCCGCTCCAACGCCTCCCATGAGGTCTCCAGCAGCAGAAACTGCTGTGGATCCATCATTGCCGCTTCATTGGGGCTGATACCGAAGAACGCCGGATCGAACTCGCCGGCGGAGTGCAGGAAGCCGCCCTTACGCGTGTAGGAGGTGTGCGGTGTCTCGCCGGTGGGATCGTAGAGACGTCCGATATCCCAACCTCGATTCACGGGGAATTCCGATGTCGCGTCGGTCCCGTCTACGACCAAATTCCACAGAGCCTCAGGCGAATTGACACCACCCGGGTACCGGCAGGCCATGCCGACGATCGCAATCGGTTCGTCGTCAACAGCTTTGGCGGCAGTGACCGCGATGTCCCGCCCGGTGCCGGTGAGCTCGTCGGCCAGGTAGGTGGCGAGAGTCTGCGGTGTCGGATAGTCGAAGACCACCGCGGCCGAAAGCGACAAGCCAGTAGCGGTTTTGAGTCGGTTGCGCAACTCGACGGCGCCCAGCGAATCGAGGCCGAGATCCTGGAATGTGCGATCGGGATCGATCGCGGACGCACCGTCATGACCGAGCACGGCCGCGGCGTGCGTGCGCACGGTATCGAGCACCACCTGCCGCTGCCGATCGGCGTCCGAACCGGCCAACCGTTGCCGCAGACCCGACACCACCGCTGAAGTCGCCGCCGGGCGCCGGGCCGCCGCCGGCGCCAGCTCCCGCAGCAACGGTGGCAGTAGTCCGGCATCGGCTCGGGCACGGATCGCGGCGGTGTCCACCACGGCGATCACCGCATGTGCCCCGTCCCGTTCGAGTACCGCATCCCATCCGGCCAACGCCTGCTCATCCGATATCGCGAGGAAGCCGCCTCGACTCATTCGGGCCACATCGGTCTCACCCAGATGTCCGGTCATACCGCTCGAGCGCGCCCACATACCCCACGCCAGCGATTGGCCGGCCAGCCCCCGTGCTCGCCGGTGCGCCACCAGCCCGTCGAGGAAGGTGTTCGCGGCGGCGTAGTTGCCCTGCCCGGGTCCACCGACTGTGCCCGACACCGAGGAGAACACCACGAACGCCGCCAGATCCAGCTCCGCGGTCGCCTCGTGCAGATGCCAGGCAGCGTCCACCTTCGGTGCCAGTACCGCGTCCACCCGCTGTGCGGTCAACGACGCAATGACCCCGTCGTCGAGCACACCCGCGGCATGGATCACACCCGTCAGGGGCCACTGGGCGGGTACTTCGGCCAGCAACCCGGCCACCGCGTCGGCATCGGTGACATCACAAGCCACCACATGCACCTGTGCACCCAATTGCGCCAACTCGGCGCACAGCGGTGCCACACCCTCGGCCCGCGAACCGCTGCGGCTCACCAGCAGCAACGACCGCACCCCGTGCTCAGCCACCACATGCCGGGCCACCACCGCGCCCAAACCGCCGGTGCCGCCGGTGATCAGCACCGTTCCGGTGCCGAAGGCGGAAGCATCATTGCCCGGCGCGGATGGCACCGTGGTCACGGGTCGAGTGAGCCGAGCGGTGTGTGTGACTCCGGCGCGCACGACCACCTGGGGTTCGCCCACGGCCATGACAGTGGCCGCAAGTTGCTCGTCGATGCCGGTGTCCGCATCGACCAAGACGATTCGGCCCGGATCTTCCGTCTGCGCTGTACGCACCAAACCCCACACCGCGGCACCGGCGAGGTCGGTGAGGTCTGCACCGGGCAGCGCGACCGCGCCGCGCGTGGCGATCAGCAGGGTGCTGGAGGCGAACCGATCCTGACCAAGCCATGCCTGCACCACCTCGAGGATCCGCACGACTTCGGTATGGGTGGCGGTCACCACGTCGGTGCCGGTGTGTCCGTTCCACCCGAACCCGGCCTCGATCACCACCACCGGGGGTATCGGCGACTCCGGATCCAGGTCCCACCACCCCAAACCCCCATCTCGAGGTGTTACAGCCACCACCGCCGCCCCGGACGCGGTCGGCGACCACACCAGTTCCAGTACCGGATCGGCCGCGCCCGCGGCAGCCGCGGCGAGTTGTCCGAGTGGCATCGGCCGGGTCTGCACCGATCCCGACAACACCGGCTGTCCCTGCGCATCGGACACCGACACCGACACCGACGATCCGGTCGGGGTCAGACGTACGCGCAGCACCGACGCCTCGGCCGCGTGCAGCGACACCGATTCCCACGAGAACGGCAGTACGACCTGCCCGGTCGCGACCGTGAACGGTGAATCCGGCTTTCCCGCAATGCTTTCGAGCACACCGGCCAGCACCCCCGCGTGCAGGGCGGCATCCAGCAGTGCCGGATGGATGCCGAATCCTTCGCCGCGCACCCCGGCGTCCGCATCGACGGCGATCTCGGCGAACACCTCCGCACCGCGTCGCCACAGCGCCCGCACACCCTGGAACGCCGGACCGAAGTCGTAACCACGCGCAAGCAGCTCCGGGTACGCGGCAGCGACATCGATACCACTCGACTCGGCCGGCGGCCATGCGACCGGTTCGGGTTCGGTCATGTCGTCGCGGGTGGTCAGCAGGCCCCGCGCGTTCAGTACCCACTGCTCGTCGCGGTCGTGTTCATCGCGGGAGTAGATCGATATCGGCCGCTGTGGGGACTCATGTTCGGGCCCGCCGACGACGACGTGGATCTGCACACCGCCCGCCGCGGGCAGCAGCAGTGGCGCCTGCAGCGTCAATTCCTCGATCACCGGGCACCCGGTCACGGCGCCGGCACGCAACGCCAACTCCACAAACCCGGTGCCCGGCAACAACACCGACCCGGCCACCGCATGGTCGGCCAGCCAGGGCTGTGTCGCTACCGACAATCGGCCGGTCAACAGCACGCCACCGGACTCGGGCACCGACACCACCGCGCCCAGCAACGGATGCTCCACCGCACCCAAACCCACGGATTCGACACCGGCCGTGCCGGCAGCGGGCGCTAGCCAGTAGCGACGGCGCTGGAAAGCGTAGGTGGGCAACGACACTCGCGAGACCGAGCGGCCGGCGAAGAACGCCCGCCAGTCGACATCGACACCGACCGTGTACGCGTGCGCCGAGCAGTTCACGAACTGCTCGACCTCGGCGCGCCCTCGACGTGCTGCGGCGACCACCAACGACTGCGCTTCGATATCTTCCGGCAGGCATTGCCGGGTCATGGCCGTGAGCACCGCATCCGGACCGATTTCCAGGAATCGACGCACGCCCGAGGCCACCAGGGTGTCCACGCCCCGAGCGAACTGAACGGTCGCCCGCACCTGCCGCACCCAGTAAGCGGGTTCCAGCACTTCATCGCCGGCGATCCGGCCGGAGAGATTCGATACCAGTGGAGTCTGCGGGCGATGGTAGGTCACATCCCGTGCGACAGACTCGAACTCGGCCAGCATCGCATCCATCCGGTGCGAGTGGAACGCATGCGACACCGTCAACCGCGATGTCTTCCGCCCGCGGTCGGCAAACCTCTGCTCGAGTGCCGTCACCGCGTCCTCGTCGCCGGAAACCACCACGGCTCCAGGTGAATTCACCGCGGCGATGGAAACTCGGTGCGCATCGTCGACGAGCGCATCGGCTACCTCGCGCTCGCTCGCCGCGATGGCCAGCATGGCGCCGCCTTCCGGCAGCTGCCCCATGAGGCGACCACGCGCCGCGACCAGCCGGCACGCGTCCGGCAGCGACCACACACCGGCGATATACGCGGCGGCCAGCTCGCCGATCGAATGTCCGGCCAGGACATCAGGTGTCACACCGAACGAGTTCAAGAGTCGGCACAGCGCGACTTCGTACGCGAACAGCGCGGGTTGGGTGAACTCGGTCCGATTCAGCACACTGGCATCGGCATTATCAGGACCACCACCGACCAGCTGACCGGTGAACATCAACTGCCTGAGCGAACCGCCCAGTAGTGGATCGAACTGCGCACAGATCTCATCCAATGCGGAAGCGAACGCCGGGAACGCCTCGTACAGTTCACGCCCCATCCCGACTCGCTGCGCGCCCTGCCCAGTGCACAGGAAGGCCGCCTTGCGCGGCACCGCCTGCCCGGCCGTCACGCCACCGGCGGAGCTCGCCGATCCGTGTTCGGCCAGCGCGCTCAGTCCGGCGAGCATCGTGTCCCGGTTGTCGCCCACCACCGTGCCCCGCCAGTCCAGCTGGGCGCGGCTCGTCAACAGTGAATAGCCGATATCGTCGACTGTCAGGTCGGGGTGTTCGATCACCCATTGCCGCAATTTGGCCGCCTGCGCACGCAGGCCTTCCTCGGTTTTCGCCGATACCAGCCATGGGGAGACACCGGAGGCCACGGCCTTCGCACCACGATCGGCGGCATCGCCTTCCGGTTCGGCAGGGGCCGCCGCCAGAGCGGGAGCCTCTTCCAGAATCAGGTGAGCGTTGGTACCGCTGGCGCCGAAAGAGGACACACCGGCGCGACGCACCCGCTCTCCTGCCGGCCACGGCTCTGCCGTGGTGAGTAGCCGCACCGATCCTGCCGACCAGTCCACATGCGGGGTCGGCGCATCGACATGCAGTGTTGCGGGCAGCATTTCGTGTCGCAATGCCTGCACCATCTTGATCACACCGCCGATGCCGGCTGCGGCGGAGGTGTGTCCGATATTCGACTTGAGCGAACCGATGCGCAGCGGATCTCCGCTGCGATTGCGACCGTAGGCGGCGATCAACGCCTGCGCCTCGATCGGGTCTCCGAGGGGGGTGCCGGTGCCGTGTGCTTCGACCACATCGATGTCGGCGGGCGTCAGACCGGCGTTGGCGAGGGCCTGCGCAACCACCTTTTCCTGGGAAGGACCGTTCGGTGCGGTCAGCCGGTTGCTGGCGCCGTCCTGGTTGACCGCGCTGCCGCGGATGACCGCGAGGACGTGGTGGCCATGGCGGCGTGCATCCGATAGCCGCTCGACCACGAGCATGCCGAGGCCCTCGGAGATTCCCGTCCCGTCCGCCGCTGCCGCGAATGCCTTACACCGCGCATCCGAGGACAACGCACGCTGCCGAGCGAAGGCGAGCAGCTGGGTGGGGTCGGACATCACGGTGACCCCACCAACCAGGACGAGCGAGCTCTCGCCCTGACGCAACGACTGACAAGCAAGGTGCAGGGCGACCAACGACGACGAGCACGCGGTGTCGACCGAGATTGCCGGACCTTTGAAACCGAAGGTGAAGGCGACACGCCCCGATAGGATGCTGCTGGTAACCCCAAGGTAGGCATGGCCTTCCGCCTCGGCGGTCAGGCCCGGCGAACCCACGCGGGGGCCGTAGTCCTGGTGGATCACGCCAGCGAACACACCGGTGTCGCTGCCGCGCAGCGACACCGGATCGATACCGGCGTCCTCCAATGCCTCCCATGCTGCTTCCAGGAACAGGCGCTGCTGCGGATCCATTGCCATCGCCGCGCGCGGACCGATTCCGAAGAAACCCGCATCGAAATCGGCTACTGCATCCAGGAATCCACCCTGCCGGGTGTAGACAGTCCCCGGCGTATCGGGGTCGGTGTCGAACAGGCGCTCGAGGTCCCAGCCTCGGTCGGTCGGGAAGGGACCGATGGCGTCGGTACCGGAAGCGACCAGCTCCCACAGCTGCGCCGGAGTTTCGACATGGCCCGGATATCGGCAGCTCATGCCGACGATCGCGATCGGTTCGCTGGCACGCTCCTGCAGCTGGTGGATGTGCTTGTTGGCGGCGCGGAGATCTCCGGTGACCTTCCGCAGGTACCGACTGAGCCGTTCCTCGTTGCTGGTGCTCGGATTGCTCATGCTGGGCCAAACTCCTCGTCGATCAGATCCAAGAGCTCACTGTCGGAATGGGATTCGAGATCGTCGTACGCACCGTCCGACCACTTGCCGGTCAGGTAGGTGCGCAGGCGCTCGTTGACACCCCGCAATCCGGCGACGGTCTCGTCGCTATCGCTGCCGTTGGCGATAATCCGCTCGAGCAGGGCCTCGAGCCGCGCGATGTCGTCGGGCACCACAGACGTCAGGTGCGTGGGCGTCGTTGCCACGGCCTGCGCCAGCAAGTAGTCGGCGACATCTCCCGCGGTGGGGTAGTCGAATACCAGGGTCGAGGGCAGCGACAGCCCCGTCACCTTCGAAAGCCGGTTGCGGAACTCGATTCCGCCCAGGGAGTCGAAGCCGAGTTCGCTGAAGCCGCGTTCCGGTCCGATGTCGTCGGCCGACTCGTAACCGCGCACCGCCGCCACGTGTTGCCGCACCAGGTCCAGAACGACTCCACGTCGCTTCGCCTCCGCCACACCGTGCAAACGCTGCCCGAGTGAAGGTTCAGCGCTCGATGTCGTGGCCGACCGGCCGTGCGCGCGAGCGAACCCGCGCAGCACTGCCGGTACCTGACCGGTATGCGCTTCCAGACGCAGTTTGTCGGTATCCAGCTGCAACAATGCCGACACCGGTGCGGCCGTGGTCAGTGATTCATCGAACAACCGCAGGCCGTCGGTGCGCTCCAGCGGGGCCAGTCCCAGTCGCTCCAACCGGTTCATGGCGTTGCGATCCAGCGCACCGGTCATGCCGATGTCCTGCTGCCACGGACCCCAGGCGAGTGAGAGTGCCGGTAGTCCTTCGGCGCGGCGTTGCACTGCGAGGGCGTCCAGGAAGCTGTTCGCGGCAGCGTAATTCGCTTGCCCAGCTGACCCGATCATTCCGGCAATCGACGAGAACATCACGAACGCAGACAGATTCATATCGCGAGTGAGCTCGTGCAGATACCACGCCGCATCGGCTTTGGGAGCGAATACCCGATCGATCTGGTCGCTGGTGAGCGTGCGGAACGTGCCGTCGTCGAGCACGCCCGCGGTGTGCACGACACCGGTGAGTGGGTGCTCCGCGGGAATGCCCGACAGCAGATCCCGAAGCGCGTCGCGGTCGGTGACATCGCAGGCGGCGACCCGCGCCTCGGCGCCGAGCCGGGACAGCTCCGCCGCGAGTTCCGCCGCGCCGTCCGCACGCTCACCACGGCGAGATACCAGCAGCAGTCGTCGCACACCGTGCGCGGTGACCAAGTGCTGGGCCACCAGCGCGCCCAATCCCCCGGTCCCGCCGGTGATCAACACCGTCCCGGACCCGAACGATACGTTCTCGGCCGCCGCGGTCGTTACCGCCTCGAGCCGCGGTACCAGGATGCGATCGCCCCGCACTGCCACCTGCGGCTCTCCGGTCGCGATCGCCACTCGGATCTGTTCGGCCGAAATATGCTGCGCACCACCGGATTCGTCTCCGTCCAGCAGCACGATCCGCTCCGGATATTCGGCCTGGGCGCTGCACAGCAGCCCCCACACGGCGGCCGATGCGGCATCCGGCGCCGCATCGGGCAGTGCTGCCGCACCTCTGGTCACCACTACCAGCCGAGACCGTGCGAATCGCTCGTCGGCCAGCCAGCCTCGCACCAGGTGCAGGGCGGCATTCACCCGATCACGCGCGGACGGCTGCGCCCCCTCGTGCAGCGCTGCGGCTTCGGGCCAGATGACAACATCCGGAACGGTCGGAGCCGAAGCGAGCGTCGCCAAATCCGGATACCGCTCGTCGACTCCGGCCACCTGCGCGCCGCCCAGCACGGCTGCGCTCCCGGTCGGGGTGAGCCCGTCGGGCATCCCGACCGCCGCCCAGCGCAACCCATACCGCGCCGCCCGTCCACCCGCCGGATCGGCGCGGAACTGCCGGATGTCGTAGGAGCGCATGACCACTTCGTCGATCGAAACCACCGGAGTTCCGTCCTGGTCGACGGCCACGACACTGATCGCCTCGCTGCTGCGCAGGATGGCCATCACCCGCAACGTCGTGACCTGGGACGTGGTGTGGAATTGCGTTGCGCCCCATCGGAACGGGAGTTCGACCTCAGCAGGGTTGCTCTTGTCGTCGGGCCCGACCACATGGACAAGTCCGGCATGCATCACCATGTCGAACAGCGCCGGATGCAGCTGGAACCGTTCGGCCGGGATTTCCTGGTTCAGGGTGACCTCGGAGAAGATCGTGTCACCACGGCGCCACGCGGCGTCGATGCCGATGAACGAGGCACCGTATTCCAGTCCGGCGGCACGCGCCAGCTGGGCCGGAATCCAGTCGGCGGCCACCGGTTCGGCGTCCACCGGCGGCCACGGCTCGTTTCGCAGCATGTCCACGAGTCCGATGTCGATCAGCTGTTGACCGCTCAATACGCCATTGGCGGTGCGCGTCCATTCGCTGTCGGCGGCGCCGGTAAGGCGGTAGTGGAACGTGAACGATCGACGTCCTGCGGAGTCCGGTTCCCGCACCAGTACTTGCAGTTCGACATCGCCGTCCACGGGAGGGCGGATCGGTGCCTCGAGGGTGAGCTCTTCTACGGTGTCACATCCGATCCGCCGACCCGCGACCAGCAGCATCTCCATGAGCGCGGCACTCGGGACGAGCACCACACCGTAGGCGGTGTAGTCGGCAATCCATGGCTGGGTGCGCAGCGAAAGCCGCCCCGTGAACAGCCACTCATCGCGGTCGGCCACTCGCACCACATCGGTGAGCAGGGGGTGTTCCGACGCATTGCGGGGCTCCCCGAGGCCGGGTTCGAGCCAGTACCGCCGATGTTCGAAGGCATAGGTGGGCAAGGCAACTCGTGACATCCGGTCGGGGAACAGCCCAGCCCAGTCGACAGCCACCCCGGCGGTATGCGCCTGGCCGAGCATCGTGAGGAACTGCTCGACCTCGTCGTGATCCCGGCGGGCCGCCGCGGCGACCACGGATCGAGCCTCGACATCCTCGGGAAGCGTGTGCCGCGTCATCGCCGCGAGCACCGCGTCGGGTCCGACCTCGAGGAACCGGCGCACGCCCGACGCCACCAGCGTCTCGACACCGGGCGCGAAACGCACCGCGGCGCGCACCTGCGATACCCAGTACCCCGGATCCAGGATCTCGTCACCGGCGATCCGGCCGGAGACGTTGGACACCAATGGAATCCGTGGGGCGTTGTAGGTTACTCCCGCCGCCGCGGTCTCGAACTCGGCCAGCATCGGCTCCATCCGATGGGAATGGAACGCATGCGACACCCGCAACCGGCTCGTCTTGCGACCCTGCTCGGTGAACTGCCGATCAATCTCGTCGACGGCGTCCTCGTCACCCGAGACCACCACGGCCGCAGGCGCATTCACCGCTGCCACCGACACCCGATCACCGAATCCGGCAATCGCCGCGCCGACTTCGGCCTCGGAGGCGGCGACCGCGAGCATTGCGCCACCCTCCGGCAGCGCCGCCATCAGCCGTCCGCGTGCCGCGACCAGCTCGCAGGCGTCTTCCAGTGACCACACACCGGCTACATACGCCGCGGCCAGTTCACCGATCGAATGCCCGATCAACACATCCGGGACAACTCCGAACGATTCCAGCAGCCGATACAGCGCCACTTCGAACGCGAACAGCGCGGGCTGGGTCAATCGTGTCCGATCCAGCATCCCGGTCTCCGTGGCGACTCCCTGATCGTCGATCAGGTGTCCGGTGAACATCGCTTGCTTCAGGGCAAATCCGAGCAGCGGATCGAACCGGGCGCACACCTCGTCCAGCGCCGCGGCGAATACCGGGAAGGCAGCGGAGAGACCCGCGCCCATACCAACCCGTTGCGCGCCCTGACCGGTGAACAGCAAGGCGGTCTTCCCGGAGCCCACCGTGCCGGAAACCACTCCGGCCGAGGAAGATCCGGCGACGAGCGTCGCCAGCCGCGCCAGCAGTTCGTCGCGATCACCGCCCAGGACCGCCGCCCGCGACTCGTGCTGCGCACGTGTCGTCGCGAGCGAATATGCCACCTCCACCGGATCGGCGTCGGGGTGATCGACCAGCCACTGCTGCAGTTTCGCGGCCTGTGCCCGGAGGGCGGTCTCATTCTTGGCCGACACCAGCCAGGGCACCACCGTGCTCGGACGGTCGGCGGCCGGTGCCGAGACGACCGACTGGGCGGGCGCTTCCTCGAGGATCGCGTGCGCGTTGGTGCCGCTGACACCGAACGACGACACCCCGGCCCGACGGACCCGTCCGCCGGTCGGCCACGGCTGCGCCTCGGTCAACAGCTGGACATCGCCCGCGGACCAGTCCACATGTGGGCTCGGCTCGTCCGCATGCAGTGTCTTCGGCAGGGTTTCATATCGCAGCGCTTGCACCATCTTGATGACCCCGCCGACACCTGCCGCGGCCACGGTGTGGCCGATATTCGACTTGATCGATCCGATCCGCAGCGGCTGTTCCGCACGGTCGCGCCCATACGCCGCGATCAGCGCCTGGGCTTCGATCGGATCACCCAGCGTCGTCCCGGTACCGTGCGCCTCCACCGCGTCGATATCCGACGGCTCGAGCCCGGCATTCGCCAACGCCGCCGCGATCACCCGCTCCTGTGACGGACCATTCGGCGCGGTCAAGCCGTTACTCGCGCCGTCTTGGTTCACCGCCGTTCCGCGCACGAGGGCCAGGACGTTGTGCCCCAGCCGTCGGGCGTCGGCGAGCCGCTCGAGCACCAGCACACCGACGCCCTCGGCGAAGGCGACGCCATCGGCCGCCGCGGAGAACGCCTTGCACCGTCCATCGGGCGAGAGACCGCGCTGCCGGGCGAAATCGACGTAGAGGTAAGGACTGGCCGCGACCGTCACACCACTGGCCAGCGCCAGCGAGCTCTCCCCTTGGCGCAGCGCCTGGCAGGCCAGATGCAGCGAGACCAGCGACGACGAGCATGCGGTGTCCACGGTGACCGCCGGGCCTTCGAGACCGAGGACGTAGGCGACCCGTCCGGAAACCACGCTGCTCGTCGTGCCGGTGAGCCGGTAGCCCTCCAGGTCACCGGCCACCCGATCGATGTAGCCCGTATAGCCCGCTCCGGCGTACACCCCGGTGTCGCTGCCCCGCAACGACGTCGGATCGATGCCCGCGTCTTCCAGAGCTTCCCAGGACACCTCCAACAGCAGACGCTGCTGCGGATCCATTGCGGATGCCTCCAGTGGACCGATCCCGAAGAATCCCGGGTCGAAATCGCCCGCGTTGTAGAGGAATCCGCCGCGCCGGGTGTATACGGTACCGGGCTTGTCCGGATTCGCGTCGAACAGCCGCTCCAGATCCCAGCCCCGATCCGACGGGAAATCGCCGGTCGCGTCGGTTCCGGAAGCAACGAGATCCCATAGCTGGTCCGGTGATTCGACCCCGCCGGGGAACCGGCAGGCCATGCCAACGATCGCAATAGGCGCGTCTTGCGATGTTTCAGCGGCCCGGACTCGGCGGACAACCTTCTTGACGGGTTCGCCCACCGTCGGCTCGACGCGGGACTGCACCAGCTTCGACACCGCCGCCGGGGTCGGATGATCGAATACCAGCGTCGATGGCAATTGCAGGCCGGTGGCCTTGCCGAGCCGGTTCCGGAACTCCACGCCACCCAGCGAATCGAAACCGATCTCGTCGAAGCGCTGGTCGGGCCGGATGTCTGCGGCCGAATCATGGCCGAGCACTGCCGCCGCCGCGGTGAGCACGACCTCCAGCACTACCTCGCTGCGCCGAGCTTGCGGCACACCCGCCAACCGGACGGCCAGCGAGCCCGCCGGCGCGGCGACCGGCGCCGGTCGCGTCGGGCTCGAACGCCGCACGAATCCGCGCAGCACTGCCGGAACCGCGTCGACATCGGATGCGCGACGCAAGACGCCCGCGTCGAACCGGATCGGCGCCAGACACGCATCCGAGTGAGCCAGCGCATCGTCGAAAAGACTTGCCCCTTCGGCACTTTCGAGCGGGCTCAGACCCAAGCGATCCCACCGCGCGAGGGCAGCGCGGTCCAGGCCGCCGGTCATACCGCTGCCCTGGTTCCACGGTCCCCACGCCAGCGATGTGGCGGCCAGCCCGGCGGCCCGCCGCCGCTGCGCCAGCGCGTCCAGGAAGCCGTTCGCCGCGGCGTAGTTGCCCTGTCCCGACGACCCCAGCACCATCGCGATCGACGAGAACATCACGAACGCAGACAGATTCAGGCCACGAGTCAGCTCGTCCAGATGCCACGCCCCGTCGACCTTCGGCGCCAGCACCCGGTCCACCTGGTCGGCGGTCAGCGATTCGATGGTGCCGTCGTCCAGGATTCCCGCGGTGTGCACGACAGCGGTCAGTGCGGCGTCGGAATCGATTGTCTCCAGGAGGTTGCGCACCGCGACGCGGTCGGCGACGTCGCACGCGACGGCCCGGACCTCGGCCCCGGCCTGCGCCAATTCGGCGACCAGCTCGGCGGCGCCGGGCGCGTCGGGCCCCCGGCGCGAGGTCAATACGAGACTGCGCACACCATGTTCGGCAACGAGATGGCGGGCGAACAACGCACCCAGTCCACCCGTTCCGCCTGTGATCAGCACGGTCCCAGCTCCGAACGACGGCCGCAGCCCCGGATTCTCGGAAGCGGACGCGCGCACCATCCGGGGAACCAGAAGCTGCGCACCACGGACCGCGATCTGCGGCTCGCCCGACCGCAGGGCCGCCGCGATGCGGTCGGCATCCAGTGGCCGGTCCGGATCCTCGTCGACGAGGACGAACCGTTCCGGATGCTCCGACTGCGCGCTGCGCACCAGTCCCCACACCGCCGCCGCGGCCGGATCGGGAGTCTCTTCGGGCAGGCCGACGGCGCCCGTCGTCACCACGACCACTCGGATATCGGACAGACGTTGCTCGCCGAGCAGGGACTGCACCGTCGCCAACGCGCCGTGCACGCTAGCCCGCACTGATCCCGGCCCATCGACGGCCGAACCTGCTGCGAGCGGCTCGGTCGCTCGCCACACCACTACACCGGGAATACGCTCGGCCGCAACGACATCGGCGATCGACGCGTATTCCGTGTCGATCCCCGCCACCGTCGCGTCCCCGAGCATCGCCAGCGACGGTCGGCCGTCTCTCGCACCCGACTCCGCGGTGGGCTCCCAGCGCACCCGGTACAGGCCCGCCTCGGCACCGCCGAGACCGCTCCGGAATTCCTGTACGTCATACGGACGCATCACCACCGCGTCGATCGATACGATCGGATTGCCATCCGGATCGACAGTCGCGACCGACACGGTCTCGGATCCGGTCGCGACCGCGATGACCCGAAGCGACGTCACCTCGGCCGGCCACTGCCCGCCATCCGTTGCCGACCTGTGGAAACGGGCACCACCCCACCGGAACAGCAACCTGCCGGTATCGGGATCGGAATCCGCATCGCGCCACAGCAATCCGGAGAACCCCGCGTGCATGACCAGATCCAGCAGCGCGGGGTGCAGGTCGTGCCGTCCCGGCTGCGGCGCCGCATCGGTGTCCAGCACGATCTCGGAGAAGACCGTGTCATCGCGTTGCCACGCGGCACGCACACCGACGAACGCCGGACCGTATTCGAGCCCGGTGAGCTTCGCGATCCGCTCCGGAATCCGCGCGCTGTCCACAACCTCGGCATCGACCGGCGGCCACTGCTCCTCCCGCAGCCGCGATAGCAACGCCGAATCACCAGCCCACCCGTCACCCGACCGCCCCCCCTCGAGGAGCTCCGCGCTGTTGCGCTGCGCCCCGAACGCACCGGTGGCGTTATGGATCCATTCGGCATCGGAGGACTTGCGGAAATAGAAATCGAACGGACGCCGCCCGGACTCGTCCGCCGCCTGCACCAGCACCTGCAACTCGACCTCGTCGTCCGCGGTCGGCAGAATCGGCGCCTGCAGCGTGAGCTCTTCCACCGCGCTACAACCGATCCGACGACCCGCGACGAGGAGAAACTCGATGAACGTCGCGCTCGGCACAACCACCACGCCGTAGGTCAGGTGATCGGCGATCCACGGATGAGTCCGCAACGAGAACCGGCCGGTCAACAACCATTCGTCGGTACCCGCCAACCCGACCACACCGGTCAGGATCGGATGATCCGTCGACGACGGCGATGCATCGACGGTACCGGACAACCAGAACCGGCGGTGTTGGAAGGCGTAGGTAGGCAACGGAATCCGACGTGCCGCACGACCCGCGAACCACGAACGCCAATCCACCCGCGCACCCGCGACATGAACCTGCGCCAGCGAAGTAGCGAACTGCTCCACCTCATCGACCGACCGCCGCGCAGCCGCCGTCACCGACGACACCGACTCGACCTCGGGGTTCTCGGCCAGACAGCCACGCGTCATTGCCGCCAGCACCGCATCGGGCCCAACCTCGACAAACCATCGCGCACCCGCCGCGACCAGAGTGTCCACACCCGATGCGAACCGCACACAACCCCGCAGCTGCCGCACCCAATACTCCGGGTCGGTCAGCGCATCCCCGGCAAGTTCACCGGACACGTTCGACACGATCGGCACACGCGGCGACCGATACCCCACGCTTTCGGCCACCGCACGAAACTCGGCCAGCATCGGATCCATCCGCGCCGAATGAAACGCATGACTGACCCGCAACCGATTCGTCTGCACACCCTCGGCGGACAACCGCCGCTCGACCACATCGATCGCCTCGTCGTCCCCGGACAGCACCGTCGACGACGGACCGTTCACCGCCGCGATCGACACCCGGTCGGCGAAATCGGCGACGATATCGACAGCTGGTCCTTCGCCGATCGCCACCGCGAGCATTGCGCCGCCCGCCGGCAAAGCACCCATCAACCGGCCCCGAGCCGCCACCAGCGTGCAGGCATCCTCGAGCGACCACACCCCCGCCACATACGCCGCCGCCAGCTCACCGATCGAATGCCCGATCAGCAGATCCGGTGTGACACCGAATGATTCGATCAGCCGGAACAACGCCACCTCGAACGCGAACAATGCCGGCTGGGTGAATTCGGTCCGATCCAACACACCCTCGGCATCGGCGAACATCAGGTCCTTCAGCGGCCGACCCAACAACGGATCGAACTCCGCACACACCTCGTCCAACGCCGCCGCGAACACCGGGAACGCCCGATACAGGCCCGCACCCATACCAACTCGCTGCGCGCCCTGCCCCGTGAACAGCAACGCCGTCCTATCGGAACCAGCTTTCCCCTCGATCGTGCCGTGCGAACCGGCGACCATATCCGCCAGTCCGGCCAGCAGTTCGTCCCGGTCCCGCCCCACGACCGCGCCACGCCGGTCCAACTGTGCCCGCGACGTTGCCAGGGAATACGCCACATCCCGCACATCGATGTCGGGATCGTCGATCAACCACTGCCGCAGTCGATCCGCCTGGGCACGCCGGGCCTCGTCGGACTTGGCCGATATCAGCAACGGAACAACATCGGCCACAACGGGTTTCGCGGCCGGTACCGGTTCGCCCTGGTCTGCGGACGGAGCAGTGGCCGGATGGGCGGGCGCTTCCTCGAGTATGAGGTGGGCATTGGTACCACTGACTCCGAACGACGACACCCCGGCTCGCCGGATCCGGTCCCCCGCCGGCCATGGCTCGCTGTCCTGCAGGAGCCGCACCGTACCCGCGGACCAATCCACATGCGGGGTCGGCGCATCCACGTGCAACGTCTTCGGCAACACGCCGTAGCGCATGGCCTGAACCATCTTGATCACGCCGCCGACCCCCGCGGCAGCCGAGGTATGACCGATATTCGACTTCAACGACCCCAGACGCAACGGCGCGGCCTCGCGCCGCGCGCCATACGCGCTGATCAATGCCCGCGCCTCGATCGGATCCCCGAGCATGGTGCCGGTACCGTGCGCCTCGACCGCGTCGATATCCGACGGGGCCAGGCCGGCGTTCGCCAACGCGGCCGCGATCACTCGTTCCTGCGACAGACCATTCGGCGCGGTCAAGCCGTTGCTCGCACCATCTTGATTGACCGCACTGCCACGCACCACCGCCAGCACGGTATGACCGAGCCGCTGTGCGTCCGACAACCGCTCCAACACCAGTACGCCGAGCCCCTCGGAGAAACCGGTCCCGTCGGCAGCCGCCGCGAACGCCTTACAGCGCGCATCTGGCGACAAGGCACGCTGACGCGCGAATGCGATCAGCAAAGACGGTTCCGACATCACGGTCACCCCACCCGCCAACGCCAGCGAGGTATCGCCCTGCCGCAGCGCCTGGCACGCCAGATGCAACGCCACCAGCGACGACGAGCAGGCGGTATCGACCGATATGGCCGGGCCTTTGAAGCCGAATGTGTACGCGATCCGACCGGACAGCACCGCATTCGAAACACCCAGGTAGGCATGGCCTTCGGTCTCGGCGGTGATATTCGGCGAGCCGATGCGGGGACCGTAATTCTGATGGACGACGCCGGCGAAGACGCCGGTGTCGCTGCCGCGCAACGACACCGGGTCGATACCCGCATCCTCCAACGCCTCCCAGGACGCCTCCAACATCAGGCGCTGCTGCGGATCCATCGCCGCGGCCTCACGCGGGCCGATTCCGAAGAAGGCCGCGTCGAACTCGCCGATGGAGTCGAGGAACCCACCGTCACGGGTGTAAATGCCGCCTGGCACATCGGGATCCGGGTTGAACAACCGTTCCAGGTCCCACCCTCGATCGGTCGGGTAGTCCCCAATGGCATCCACACCGTCCGAGGCCATGCGCCACAGATCCGCGGCGGAGCGCACACCACCGGGGTACCGGCAAGCCATACCGACGATCGCGATCGGTTCCCGCGACCGTTCGGTGAGCACGCGCAGTTGCTGTTTGGTCTCGTAGAGCTCCTTCGCGGTCTTCTTCAGATACCGGCGCAGCTCGTCGTTGTCGGCCATCGGTGGAACTCCAGATCGTGTTTGCTCAGCTGAGGTGGTCGGGAACTTGCGTCAACTGAGTTGGTCGATGAAATCGAATAGCTCGCGGTCGTCCGCGGCTTCGAGACTGTCGGCGCCGCCGCCCAGATCGATTTCGCCGCCGTCCTTGCCTTCGAGCTCACGCAAAAGTGCGGTCAACCTGCTTGCGATATCCGACCGGTCCGCAGCCGACAGTTCGGCCGTGGCGCAACTGCGCGCCAGCGACTCGACCTCGGCCGCAATACGCTCCGCGGGGTCGTCGACCGGAACGATCTCCTGCCGGATATAACCGGCCAGCGCCTCCGGGGTGGGATAGTCGAACATCGTGGTCGCGGACAACTGCACGCCCACAGCCGATTTCAGCCGGTTGCGGAATTCCATCACGCCGAGCGAGTCGAACCCGATATCGCTGAACGGCTTGTCCGGAGGGAGCGATTCCGCGCCGGTGTGTCCCAGCACGAGTGCGGCCTGGGCACGGATCACGTCGAGGATGACACGTTCCTGTTCGACCGTTGGGCGGTCGAGCAGTTGCGCAACCAAGGGTGCGGAGCGCCCATTCGACGCTGTCGGCGAATCACTCGTCGTAGCGACCACCGGGCGGCGCGATGCCTGCGACAGGCCACGCATGACCGCGCGCACCTCACCGGGATCCGCTGCGCCGAGAGCGGTTCGGTCGATCCGGACCGCAACGAACGCCGACCGGCCGCCCGCCAGCGCGGCGTCGAACAGCTCCATGCCGTCCTCGTCGCCCAACGGCAGGAGACCTTCGCGCCGCAGACGGGCGAGGTCGGCCTCGCCGAGCGCACTGGTCATACCGCCGCTCTGCTCCCATGGCCCCCATACCACCGATGTCGCGGGCAGACCGAGAACGTGCCGGTGTTGCGCCAACGCGTCGAGGAAGACATTGGCGGCCGCATAGTTGGCTTGGCCCGGATTGCCGATCACGCCCGCGATCGAGGAGTACAGCACGAACGCCGACAGATCCAAGTCCTTGGTCGCCTCGTGCAGATTCCAGGCCGCATCCACCTTGGGCCGCAACACCGTCGCGATCTGCTCCGGCGTCATGGTGGCGAGCAGACCGTCGGCCAGCACGCCCGCCGCATGTACGACACCGGTCAACGGATGCTGCGACGGTATTGCCGCCAACACCGCGTCCAGTGCGGCTCGATCGGCCGCGTCGCACGCGACCACATCCACATGCGCGCCGAGCGCGGTCAGCTCGGCGGCGAGTTCGGCCGCGCCGGGCGCTTCCGGACCACGCCTACCTGCCAACACCAGTCTGCGCACACCATGCACTGTGATCAGGTGTCGCGCGGCCACCGCGCCCAATCCTCCGGTGCCGCCGGTGATGAGCACGGTGCCCTCGGGCCGCAGCGGCACCGGCACGGTGAGCACGTTCTTGCCGATATGCCGGGCCTGGCTCAGGTACCGGTAGGCGTCCGACGTCTGCCGCAGGTCCCACGCGATGGACGGGTACGGCGCCAAATTCCCGGCCTCGAACAGCTCGACCAGAGCGGTCAGAATCTCGTGCAGCCGATCCGGACCCACCTCCATCAGCATGAAGCTGTGGTAGTCCACCTTTGGATGCTGGGCGGCCACCTCGACCGGATCACGCCGGTCGATCATGCCCATTTCGACGAACCGACCACCGCGTGGCAGCAAGCGCAACGACGCATCCACGAATTCGCCTGCCAGCGAATCCAATACGATGTCCACACCGCGACCGTCGGTGGCGTCGAGGAACTTCTGCTCGAAATCCAATGTGCGCGAGTTACCGATATCGGAGTCGTCGAACCCCAAATCGCGCAACACATTCCACTTGGGTTCACTGGCGGTGACCAACAATCGCAGGCCAAGGTGCCGCGCGAGTTGCACGGCTGCCAGGCCGACACCACCGGTCGCCGCATGCAGCAGCAGCGTCTCACCGGGACGCGCATCGGCCAGGTCGACGAGGCTGTAGTAGGCGGTCGCGTACACGATCGGAACCGCCGCGGCCTGGGTGAACGACCAGCCACGCGGAATCGGCGCAAGCAGTCGGCGATCGGCCACCGCCACCGAGCCGATACCCGGGATCAACCCGAAAACCCGATCGCCGGGAGCGAATTCGGTCACATCCGGTGCGACCTCCAACACCACCCCGGCTCCCTCACCGCCGATACGCGCAGCCTTGTCGGGGTAGGTACCGAGCGCGATCAGCACATCTCGGAAGTTGAGGCCGACCGACCGCATACTCACCCGGACCTGTCCTGGTGCAAGCGGTTCCAACGCATTCGGCTGGTCGCTCACACCGAAGTTGTCTTCGGTCAGCGTGCCTTTGTCGAGCAGCGTCAGCGCCCATGCCGGTGTCCGATGCGACCCGTGCGGAGCCCCATGTGGTGACGCCGCGCTCTCGCCTACCGGACCGACCGAGGTGTCGCGCGACACGACTTCGAGCGGGTTCGAACCACCGCGGTGCAGGCGCGGCGCATACGCCTTTCCGCGCCGCACGGCCAGCTGGGGTTCGCCGCCGGTAGCCGACGCGAGGGCCACAGCGATCCGATAATCCGCCCGGTCCTCGATATCGACGAGGAGAATTCGGTCCGGGTTCTCACTCTGTGCCGTACGCAGCAGACCCCACGCCGCGGCCGTTGGCAGGTCCACCGACTCGTGTGGATGTACGGCGACCGCCTGCCGGGTCACCACGATGATGCGCCGGTCCTGTGTCAGCAGCCGCCGCACCTGCGCCGCGAGTTCGGTGACCCGATCCCGTACCGCCGCAGGGAGATCGCCGTCGACGGTCCTGGCGTCGAGCCGCAACACCGTCGTGTCCCGTCCCGCGATCGTCACGGTTTCACCGTCACCGTCCTCGGCAAGGCTCCAGGCGTCGGCCGCGGTGAGCTCACCCGCGGGCTCGGGTAGCGCGACCCAATTCACCTCGTAGCCAACGCCTTCGGTAGGACGGTGCACCGAGCCGAGCGCATCGGCCGACAACATCCGCAGCGTCAGTGCCCCCACTTCGGCCACAGCCACACCTGCCGGGTCGGCGAGGGTTACGGTTATCCGTTCGCCCGCCGGCCCGGAGCCGGTCACCGCGGCACGGACCCGCACGGTGGTCGCGCCCGTCGCATACAGGGCGATGTTCTCCCAGGAGAACGGGACGGCGATCGCACCGGCCCTGGTGTCGGGAGCCAGCCCACCGAGCAGGATCGCGTGCAGCGCGGCATCCAACAATGCCGGATGCACACCGTATTTCGCGCCGTCCGATCGTGCGGGCTCTGGCAGTACGACCTCGGCGAACACCACACCGTCGCAGCCCCACAGGGCAGTCAGTCCGCGGAACGCCGGTCCGTATTCATAGCCCCGCTCGGCCAGATCCGCGTAGGCGTGATCGATCGCTATCGCCGTCGCATCCGCGGGCGGCCAGCTCACCAGACCGGAGTCGACCGGGGGCGTGTCCGCCCCCGCGGTGACCGTCGCGACTGCGTGGCGCACCCACTGGTCCGAATCGTCGCTGCGCGAGTCGGGATCACCACCGTTCGACCGCGAGTACACCGACACCGTCCGTGCGCCGGTTTCCCCCGGTCCACCCGCTACCACCCGCAGCTCGACGGCCCCGGCAGCCGGTATCGGCAGGGGTGCCTCGATGATCAGCTCCGCCAGTCGCGGGCATTCCACCGCCGCTCCCACGTGCAGGGCCAGCTCCACGAGGGCGGCGCCGGGCAGCAACGTCACCCCGGCAACGGCGTGATCGGCCAGCCAAGGATGACCGGCTCGGGACAGCCTCCCGGTGAACACCACATCCTGGGAATCCGGCAACCGCACCATCGCACCCAACAGCGGATGCCCCGCATCGTCCAGGCCCGACTGCCACAACTCCGGCGCGTCGACCGGCTGCGCCCAGTAGCGTCGATGCTGGAACGCATAGGTGGGCAACGTCACCCGATCCGTGGGGCGGCCCGCATACAGCGGCGTCCAGTCCACCCGCACACCGACAACAGCGGCTTGTGCCAGCGCGGACACGAACTGAGTCGGCTCGTCGATCGAGCGCCGGGCGGCCGCGACCACCGTCGACCTGGCCTCGACCGCCGGAGTCTCGACCAGACATTGCCGAGTCATCGCGGCCAGCACCGCATCCGGTCCGATCTCCACGAACCGCCGCACACCCGCCTCGACCAGGGCGTCGATCCCCGGTGCGAACCGGACGCACCCCCGCACCTGCTCGACCCAATACTCGGGATCGGTCAGCTCGGCAGCGACCACGACCGCCGAAACGTTCGACACGATCGGCAGCGACGGCTCCCGATACGTCAATCCTTCGGCGACAGAACGGAACTCGTCGAGCATCGGCTCCATCAACACCGAGTGGAATGCGTGACTGACCCGCAGCCGGGAGGTCTGCACTCCCTTACCGACAAGCCGATCACCGATCTCGGCTATCGCGGACAGCTCCCCGGACAACACCACCGACGACGGACTGTTCACCGCCGCCAACGACACCCGCCCGCCGAACTCGGCCACTACCTCCAACGCCTCGGCCTCCGGCACCGCGACCGCGACCATTGCCCCGCCCTCCGGCAGGGCACCCATCAACCGACCCCGCGCCACCACCAGCGCACACGCATCCTCGAGCGACCACACCCCCGCCACATACGCCGCCGCCAACTCACCGATCGAATGCCCGATCAGCAGATCCGGTGTCACACCGAATGATTCGATCAGCCGGAACAACGCCACCTCGAACGCGAACAATGCCGGCTGGGTGAATTCGGTCCGATCCAACACACCCTCGGCGTCGGCGAACATCAGCTCCTTCAAGGACAGCGCGGAGCTCGTCGAGGGGTGGTGGTCGGGCGACGGATTGGCCCGACCCAACAACGGATCGACCTGCGCGCACACCTCGTCGAACGCCGCCGCGAATACCGGAAACGCCTCGTACAGCCCCGCGCCCATCCCCACCCGCTGCGCACCCTGCCCGGTGAACAGAAACGCCGTCTTCCCCGAACCCGCCGTCCCCTCGATCGTGCCCGGCGAACCCACCGCCAAATCGGCCAGACCCGCCAGCAGTTCGTCCCGATCCCGACCGACGACGGCCCCCCGACGATCCAGCAATGCCCGCGAGTCCACCAATGACCGCGCCACCGACCAGATATCGACCTCCGGGCGATCGGCCGACCACGCCCGCAACCGCTCGGCCTGCGCCCGCAGGCCCTCCTCCGAGGTGGCCGATATCGTCCACGCCACAGCGACATCGACGTTCGGCAGGGCCGAACCGTGCTCGGGCGTCGATGCCGCCCGAGCCGGAGCCTCCTCGAGGATCACGTGCGCGTTGGTGCCACTGATTCCGAACGAGGACACACCGGCTCGGCGAACCGTCTCCCCTGCGCGCCATGGTTCCGGCCGGGTCAGCAGGCGCACCGCGCCGGCCGACCAATCCACGTGCGGGGACGGCGTTTCCGCGTGCAAGGTCGGTGGCAGGGTTTCGTGTCGCAGCGACTGCACCATCTTGATCACGCCACCGACACCGGCCGCCGCGACGGTATGGCCGATATTCGATTTGATCGATCCGATGCGCAGCGGCTCCCGATCCCCGCGCTCCTGCCCGTATGCGGCGATCAACGCGTTGGCTTCGATGGGATCCCCCAGCGGAGTACCGGTCCCGTGCGCTTCCACCGCATCCACGTCGGCGGGGGTGAGCCCGGCATTCGCGAGGGCCTGCGCGATCACTCGCTCCTGCGACGGACCGTTCGGCGCGGTCAGGCCATTGCTCGCGCCGTCCTGGTTCACCGCGCTGCCCCGAACGACGGCCAGGATGTCGTGGCCCAGCCGCTGCGCGTCCGACAGCCGCTCCAACACCAGTACGCCCACACCTTCGGCGAAGGCCACACCGTCCGCCGCGGCGGAGAACGCCTTGCAGCGGCCATCCGGCGACAGGCCGCGCTGCCGCGCGAAATCCACGGAGAGATAAGGGGTTGCGGCCACGGTGACGCCACCCGCCAACGCCAGCGACGTTTCGCCCTGGCGCAGGGCCTGACACGCCAGATGCAATGCCACCAGTGAGGACGAGCACGCGGTATCGATCGTGACCGCTGGTCCCTCGAGGCCGAACAGGTAGGCGACGCGGCCGGAGACGACACTGTGGGTGGTGCCGGTCAGCCGGAACCCCTCGAGGTCACCGGTGACGCGGTCGACATATCCGGAGGCGCACGCGCCCGCGAACACGCCGGTATCGCTGCCGCGCAACGTGACCGGGTCGATTCCGGATTGCTCCAATGCCTCCCATGAGGCTTCCAGCAGCAACCGCTGCTGCGGATCCATCGCCAGGGCCTCGCGCGGGCTGATTCCGAAGAATCCGGCGTCGAAATCACCGGCATCGTCCAGGAATCCGCCACCGCGGCTGTAGACCGTGCCGGGTTTGTCCGGATCCTGGTCGATCAGCCGCTCGAGATCCCAGCCGCGATCGTTCGGGAATTCCGTGGTGGCATCGGTACCCGACCGCACCAGATCCCACAACTGCTCCGGGGTTCGGACGCCGCCGGGGAACCGGCAGCTCATGCCGACGATCGCGATGGGCTCGTCCACGCGTACCCGGCGCGACACCCGTGCCGTCCTGGAACCGGACGCCGTTCCCTCGGTCTTGGCGTGCAAGAGGGCGGCAACCGCCGCGGCGGTGGGGTGGTCGAAGACCAGGGTGGACGGCAGCTGGACATCGGTGGCCTTGGAAAGGCGGTTGCGGAATTCGACGCCGCCGAGCGAGTCGAATCCCAGTGCGTCGAATCGGGCGTCGGGGCTGATGTCTTCGGCGGAGCCGTGCCCGAGCACAGCTGCCGCATGCTCTCGGACCAGCTCGAGCACCACCGCGGATCGTTCGGCCTCCGGTACCCGGCTCAGTCGGGTACCCAGCGAACTCGACGCGGTCGCGGACGGGGCTGTGGTGCGGGGCAGGAATCCGCGGAGCACCGCGGGCACCGCACCGTCGCGCGCCGCACGCCGCAGCTGCGCCGGGTCGAACCCGATCGCGGCCAGGTGTGCGGCGGCGCGGCCGGTGGCCGTATCGAACAGCCGAAGCCCCTCGTCGTTCCCGAGCGGGTGCAGACCGAGCCTTTCCCAGCGGGCTACGGCACTGCGGTCCAAGCCGCCGGCCATACCGGCGGCGGAATTCCAGGGCCCCCAGGCCAGCGATATCGCTGGCAGCCCTTCGGCATGGCGACGGTGCGCCAACGCGTCGAGGAATGCGTTCGCTGCCGCGTAGTTGCCCTGTCCCGCCGATCCGATCGCTGCCGCGACGGATGAGAACAGTACGAAGGCCGATAGTTCACGGTCGCGAGTGAGCTCGTGCAGATGCCATGCGGCCGCAGCCTTCGAGTCGAACACTCGCCGCAGTTGCTCGGCGGTCAGGCCCGCGAGGGTGCCATCGTCGAGGACACCCGCCGCATGGACCACGCCGGTCAGCGGATGATCGGCCTCGATCGAATCCAGCAGCGAACGGAGGGCTTCTCGATCCGCTACATCGCCGGCCGCCACCCTGACAGCAGCTCCGGCCTCCGCCAGCTCGGACACCAGTTCCGTTGCGCCGTCCGCTTTTTCGCCACGCCTGGACACCAGCAGCAGGCGGCGGACTCCGTGTGCGGCGACCAGACGCCGGGCCACAAGCGCGCCGAGGCCGCCGGTGCCGCCGGTTATCAGCACGGTGCCATCGCCAAAGGAGAGCGTCGCGTCACGACTCGTTGGGGGGTGTTGGTCGGGCGACGAGTGGACCAGCGTCGCGTCGCGACTCGATGAGGGGTGGCGATCGGGCGACGAGTGAGCCAGCATCCCGTCGCCACTCGATGAGGGGTGGCGATCGGGCGACGAGTGAGCCAGCATCCCGTCGCCACTCGATGAGGCGTGGCGATCGGGCGACGAGTGAGCCAGCATCCCGTCGCCACTCGATGAGGCGTGGCGATCGGGCGACGAGTGAGCCAGCATCCCGTCGCCACTCG
>NZ_JBEXUI010000060.1:26125-34663 GCF_040614395.1 Nocardia sp. NPDC005998
ATGAGGCGTGGCGATCGGGCGACGGCTGGGCCAGCCCCGGCTCGGCATCGCGCTCGGCTCGTGCTTTCGCGAGTCTGGGCACGAGCAATGCTCCGGAGCGCACCGCTACCTGTGGTTCGCCTGCCGCGATCACCGCGCCGATCGGCATCGAACCCCCCAGGGGCGCAACGGCCGACGGATCGGCGTCGATGAGAACGAACCGGCCCGGATATTCGGATTGGGCGCTGCGCAACAGACCCCAGACGGCTGCCGCGGCGAGATCCGGTGCCTCGCCCGGCAGCGCGGCACCGTTGGTGGTCACCACGACCAGCCGAGTGTCGGCCAGACGATCTTCGGCCAGCCAGGACTGCACTGTCGCCAAGACCGTTTCCAAGTGGCGGCGAACGGCCGCCGGATCGTCGGTCGCGGCGCCGACCTCCGGACACCAGATCACAACATCCGGAATCGCTTGTGCCGCAGCAAGTTCCGATGGGCTCGGCGAGCAGGTCTCGATTCCGGCGACCGCCGCCGAACCGAGTACGGCCATCCGGTCCATGGACCGACTCGGTGTCGCTGCCGGCGCCGGTGTCCACTGAACTTCGTAGAGGCCGGCGTCATCCCCGGCCAGTGTGCCGCGCATCTGTTTCACGTCATAGGGCCGCATCACGACCGCGTCGACGGAGACTACGGGCCGTCCCGAATCATCCATGGTCGCAACGGAGATCGTCTCCGGGCCACTCGCCACGGCGATGACCCGCAGCGTCGTCGCCTTGACCAGCGGCTGGTGCAGTCGCGCCCCGCCCCAGCGAAATAGCAACCGGCCGATGTTCGGATCGCTGTCCTGATCGCGCCAGACGAGCCCGGCCAGCCCGGCGTGCATCACCAGGTCGAGCAGAGCGGGATGCAGATCGAACCGCTCCGGTTCGGCCGCGGCCGCGGTGTCCAGGGTGATCTCGGAGAAGACGGTCTCACCCCGCTGCCATGCGGCGTCGACGCCGATGAACGCGGGACCGTATTCGAGTCCGGATCCGGTGGCGATTCGCTCGGGAATCCATGCGGGGTTGAGAGTTTCGGCGTCGGCCGGTGGCCAGGGCTCGTCCCGCAGCCGGTCCAGCAGAGCATCGTTGCCGTCCCATGAGGGGGCCAGCACTCCGCTGGCATTGCGCACCCATTCGCCCGCTCGGCGACCCACCTTGCGGAAGTAGAAGCGGAACGGCCGTCGCCCGTTCCCATCCGGCTCCTGCACCGACACCTGGAGTTCGACCTCGTCGTCTTCCGAGGGAAGTATCGGAGCCTCCAGGGTCAGCTCCTCGACGACGCCGCAATCGATTCTGCCGCCCGCGACGAGCAGGAACTCGACGAGGGTCGCGCTCGGCAGCACCACGGTCCCGTAGGTCATGTGGTCGGCGACCCAGGGGTCGGTCGGCAGCGAGAACCGGCCGGTGAAAACGAACTCGTCCTTACCGGCCACCGGTACCACACCGGTGAGCAGCGGATGGCCGAGGGCGTCGCCCGTGGCTTCGGGACGCGGCGGCAACCAGAATCGCTGGTGTCGGAAGGCGTACGTGGGCAGGGAAACTCGTCGTCGGGCCGGGCGACGCAACAGCGCCGTCCAATCCACACTCGCACCGGACGTGTGAGCATGTGCCAGCATCGTCAGGAACTGTTGGGGCTCATCGTGATCCCGGCGCGCGGCCGCGGCCACCACCGACGCGGACTCCCCGCCCTCCGGAAGGGTCTGCCGGGTCAGCGCCGCCAATACGGCATCGGGCCCCACTTCCAGAAATCGGCGCACACCCGAGGCGATCAGCGTCTCGATACCCGGCGCGAAGCGCACCGCGGCACGCACTTGCCGAACCCAATAGGCAGGTTCCAGCACCTCGTCCCCGGCGAGCTGACCGGACACATTCGACAGCACCGGAAGGCGCAGCTGGTTGTACGTCAAGTCCTTTGCGACCGACTCGAATTCGGCCAGCATCGGCTCCATCCGATGCGAGTGGAAGGCGTGGCTGACCCGCAGCCACGACGTCTTGCGGCCGCGCTCGGCGAATCGGGCCTCGATCTCGGCGACGGCGTCCTCGTCACCCGAGATCACCAGGGCCGCAGGCGCATTCACCGCTGCGACCGACACGCGGCCGGGATACCCGGCAACGACATCGTTCACCTCGGTTTCGGATGCTCCGATGGCCAGCATCGCGCCGCCCTCGGGCAACGCACCCATGAGATGGCCGCGCGCCGCCACCAACCGGCAGGCATCCTCGAGCGACCACAGGCCCGCGAGGTATGCGGCCGCGACTTCTCCGATCGAGTGGCCGATCAACACGTCCGGGGTGACGCCGAACGACTCGAGCAGGCGATACAGCGCCACCTCGAAGGCGAACAACGCAGGCTGGGTGAACTCCGTCCGATCCAGCACCGTGACATCGGTACCGCCGGGAGCGGCGCCGCTGAACATGAGTTGTTTCAGCGAGCACTCCAGCACCGGATCGAACTGGGCGCACACCGAATCCAACGCGTCCGCGAATACCGGGAACGCCTCGTACAGGCCTGCACCCATGCCGATCCGCTGTGCACCCTGACCGGTGCACAAGAACGCCGTCGTCCCCGAGCCGATGGCGCCTGCGACGACACCGGTGCCGGTCCCCGATTCGGCGAGATCGGCCAGGCGCTCGAGCAACTCGTCCCGATCACGACCGAGGATGACGCCGCGCGAGTCCAGCTGCGCCCGCGACGTCGCCAGCGCATAGGCCGCATCCGCGACGTCGATCTCCGGCCGCTCCGACAGCCAGGCACGCAGCCGGGCGGCCTGCGCGCGCAGACCTGCCTCGCCCTTACCCGACACCAGCACCGGGGTGACCGGCACGGTGATATTCGAGTGCCGTTGCGCATCGCCGCCGATGTCACCCTCGGTAGCCGCTACCGATGCAGCAGGTGCTTCTTCGAGGATCACATGCGCGTTGGTGCCGCTGATTCCAAACGACGACACACCAGCCCGACGCACTCGATCGCCCGCGGTCCACGGTTCGGCCTCCGTCAATAGACGCACCGCGCCCGCGGCCCAATCCACATGCGGCGACGGCATTTCGGCGTGCAGTGTCCGCGGCAGCCGTTCGTGCCGCATCGCCTGCACCATCTTGATCACCCCGGCCACCCCGGCGGCGGCAACCGTATGGCCGATATTCGATTTCAAGGAACCGATCCGCAACGGTTCCCGATCGCCGCGCTCCGGTCCGTAGGCGGCGATCAACGCCTGCGCTTCGATCGGATCGCCCAGGGCCGTACCGGTTCCGTGCGCCTCCACCGCGTCCACGTCGACCGCCGAGATCCCCGCATTGGCGAGGGCCTGCGCGATGACCCGCTCCTGCGACGGACCGTTCGGCGCGGTCAGGCCGTTGCTCGCGCCGTCCTGGTTCACCGCACTACCGCGAACAACGGCCAAGATGTTGTGGCCCAGCCGCTGTGCATCCGAAAGTCGCTCGAGCACAAGCACACCCGAGCCCTCCGACCATGCCACCCCGTCGGCGGCAGCCGAGAACGCCTTGCAGCGACCGTCCGGCGACAGGCCGCGCTGGCGGGCGAAGTCCACGTACAGATACGGGCTGGCCGCGACGGTCACACCACCGGCGAGCACCAGCGAGCTGTCACCCTGGCGCAGCGCCTGGCAGGCCAGGTGCAACGCCACCAGCGATGACGAGCACGCCGTATCCACCGTCACCGCAGGCCCTTCCAGGCCGAACGCGTATGCGACGCGACCCGAGATGACGCTGTGCGATGTACCGGTCAGCCGGAAACCCTCCAGGTCACCGGTCACCCGCCGGGCGTATCCCGACGAACAGGCACCGGCGAAGACGCCGGTGTCGCTGCCCCGCAACGACACCGGGTCGATACCTGCGTCCTCCAGGGCTTCCCAGGCTGTTTCGAGCAGCAGCCGCTGCTGCGGATCCATCGCCAGCGCTTCGCGAGGACTGATGCCGAAGAAACCGGGATCGAAATCGCCTGCACCGCCGAGGAATCCACCGTGGCGTGTGTAAACCTTGCCCGGCTTGTCGGGGTCCGGGTCGAACAGCCGGTCCAGGTCCCAGCCGCGGTCGGTGGGGAATTCGCCGATGGCGTCCCGGCCCGCCGCGAGCAGATCCCACAGATCCTCGGCGGACCGAACACCGCCCGGGAATCGGGCACTCATGCCGACGATCGCGATCGGCTCGTCCGAAGTCGTGCGCCGCGCTACCCGCCGCTGCCCGCGGTCGGTCCCAGTGACCCGTTCCCGCAGCAGCGCCGCAACCGCACTCCCGGTCGGATGGTCGAATATGAGCGTCTTCGGCAGCGGCACACCGGTAGCCCGCATCAGTCGGTTCTGTAGCTCCACCCCGCTGACGGAGTCGAACCCGAACTCGGTGAACGGCAGGTCGGGGTGAATTGATAGGGCCGACTCGTGGCCCAGTACGGCAGCGGCGTGCTCACGAACGATATCGAGAACTACTGTGTCGCGCTGATATTCGGGGACCGCCAGCAGTTTGCGTGCCAACGGCCCGTCGTCCCATGTTCCGGTCTGTTCAGTTCCCTCGGAAATCTGCTCCTCGGTTGCCGCGACGACATCGGTTACCCGAGAAACGGCGGACACACCGGCCCAGAAGCTACGGCGCTGGAACGCGTACGGCGGCAGGTCGACCCGCGCCCCACCGGCGACCAGCGCGTGCGGATCCACCTGCACACCCGCGCAATGGGCCTGGCCCAGCGACGCCATGAACCGTTCCGGGCCACCCGCACCACGCCGCAACGATCCGACAACAAACACGCCCTCGGCCGCACCGGCCGCCTCGGCGGTTACGCCGATGCCCATCGTGAGCACCGGATGCGGACTCGCCTCGATGAACCCGTTGATACCGGCACCGATCAGCGCCGTCACGGCATCGGCGAATCGAACCGGTTCCCGCAATGACCGATACCAGTATTCGGCGTCCAGTTCCGCCGTATCCAACCGGTCGGCGAATACCGTCGAGAAGAACGGCACCGACCCGGATTGCGGGCGAATCGGCTCCAGTTCCTCGAGCAGCCGATCACGCAGCCGCTCAACCGCTTTCGAATGCGACGCGTAATCCACCGGAATCGGCCGGGCCCATATACCGTCGCGGGCGCAGTCGGCGAGGAAGTCCGCCATCGCCGAAGCATCACCGGCGATCACACTTTGCGCCGGTCCGTTCACCGCCGCCAACGACAGCCGATCCCCATGCGCCGATAGACGTTCCCGGACCGCATCCGCGCCGAGTCCGATCGAGGCCATACCGCCCTGTCCGGCCAGCTCATCGGCGACCGCCCGCGACCGGAGAGCCACCACCCGCGCCGCATCGGACAGCGACAGTCCACCGGCAACATAGGCGGCGGCGATCTCGCCTTGGGAATGGCCGATCACCACGTCCGGCTGCACACCGGCCGCTCGCCACATCCGGGCCAGTGAGACCATCACCGCGAACAGCACCGGCTGCACCACATCCACGCGATCCAGCGGGGGCACGTCACCTTCGCGACGCAGCACCGCCGTCAGCGACCAGTCCACGTACGGGGCAAGCGCCGCTTCACATTCCGCAATCGACTCCGCGAACGCCCCACCCGCATCCAACAGCCCGAGCGCCATACCCTCCCACTGGCTGCCCTGCCCCGGGAAGACGAATGCGACCCGCCGCGGCTCGGCCCGCGCGGTTGTCGGCTCGATCGCCACGGCGGGTGCGGTCGGGTCGGCCAGGGCCGCCAACCCGGCCAGCAGCTCCTCGCGATTCCCCCCGACGACGTTGCCGCGCCACTCCATGTGGGCTCGCGTGGCCAGCAACGAGTGCGCCACATCGACCACATCCAGCTCCGGATGGCGCAGCAGCCATTCCCGCAGCCGGGCCGCTTGCGCACCTACGCCGCTCTCGCTGCGGGCCGATACCACCCACGGAACCGCACCGACCGCGCCGTCCACCGTGGACGCGGCCGATACGACGGCAGGCGCCTCCTCCAGGATCACGTGGGCATTCGATCCCCCCATACCGAAGGAGGACACACCTGCCCTGCGCACGTCGGCAACGGGCCAGCTCTCGGTGCCCGTCACCACCCGCAAGCCCAGGTCCGCGAGCGGAATTCGCGGATTCGGTGTCTCGAAGTTCAGGCTGGCCACCAGTTCTCGGTGACTCAGCCCGAGCACGGTCTTGATCAGGCCCGCGATACCGGAAGCACCTTCCAGATGCCCGATATTCGTCTTGACCGATCCGACGGCCAGCGGCGCATCCTGCGCCCGGCCCACCCCGTAGATATCGCCGAGCGCGGCAGCCTCGATCGGGTCACCGGCAGGTGTTCCGGTGCCGTGCAATTCGACGTACTGCACCGACGGCGCTTCGACACCTGCCGCGGTCAGCGCGGCGCGGATCGCCGCCGCCTGCGCATCTCGACTCGGGGCGGTCAGCACTCGGCGTTCATTGCCGGTATTGACCGCACTGCCGCGGATCACGGCGTGAATCCGGTCGCCGTCGGCGACCGCCTGCGCGAGTGGTTTCAGCACCACCATGCCGCCACCCTCGCCGCGCACGAACCCGTCGGCCCGCGCGTCGAACGTGTAGCAGGCGCCGAGCGCCGACTGTGCGCCGAACCGCTCGATACGCTCACTGCTCGTCGGCGACAGGATCAGGTTCAGGCCACCGGCCAGTGCCACGTCGCTCGCGCCGCTGCGCAGGCTCTCACATGCCAGATGAACCGCGACCAGCGAGGATGCCTGGGCGCTGTCGACCACGATGCTCGGGCCGCTGAAACCGAAGTGGTTCGAGACGCGGTTGGCGATGATGCCGCGTCCGACACCCCACAGCGAGTGGCGGCTGACGCCCGGGCCACCTCGGGAGGCCAGGACTTCGGCGAAATCGCTTCCGGTGCTACCGAGGAACACACCACACCGCCGGGCATCGCGCGCCGTGGCGGCCAGGCCCGCATCCTCGAGCGCCTCCCAGCTCAATTCCAGCGCCAGCAGCTGCTGCGGATCGATGGCGCGCGCCTCAATGGGCGAGACCCCGAAGAAGTCCGCGTCGAATTCCCCTACGGTGTCGACGAATCCGGCCCGCTCGGTGATGCTCTCCCGGCCCGGGGGAGCTGTGCCGATCGCGTCGCGCCCCGCCCTGAGCAGCTGCCGGAAACTGTCGAGATCGGCCGCGCCCGGCATTCTGCAGGACATGCCAACGATAGCGACGGCAAACGCCGATCCGGTCACCTCTGAACATCCTTCCTCGAGGTACCCACGAACTTCACGACCTCACCCGCCGCCAAAATGTCGAAGACGACCGTGGCCAGCAAGTTTCGTTCTTCTACGCTGGCCAACCGGTCGCGAAACTCCGGATCGCCGAACGCCTCGAGTCCGAGTTCGGTGCACGGCGCGCCGACCTCGCTCGCATCGACGGAGCTGGATCCGTTCTCGATTCGGCATTCCCACCGCGGTTCCTGGGCGATAGCGCTCGACGGACGGCCGCCGCCTCCCGCGACATCGATCCGGGCCGCGGAGCAGGTCATGTCACCATCAATTCGTAGATCTGGCTAAAGAGTTGATAAGCAGGTCGACTCAGGCGATTCCTGCTTCGACACAACGGATTTCGACGCGTTCGAGGCTCGGCGAAGAGCCCCGAATGATGTGGAGCGTCTTCCGCAGACGGCCTGGGGCCCAAAGAGATGGTGTAGGCCCAGACTGGCCCCGGCTGTGCCGCCGGGCTCAGTAGAGCAATTGATCAGCGAGCGACGCTGACGAGTGAAGCGCTACGTGGACATGCCACGGGATCGAGGCGCCCGTACGAGAGTTATTCGAACAGCAGGAGTCATCGTACTGAACAGTAACTAGATGATCTTGACCTTGTCAACCGTCCGGTAGCCTCGCGACAGGTACCCTGACCTGGGCCTCGACCGCGTGTCCGTTCACCACGTTGAGATCGTACGATCGGCCGACTGCCAAAGCTCTCCACTGGCGAGAAATCTGAGGTCACCGGTCCGCAGATATGGGCCGACACCGTGTGCTCGGCTACGCACCGAACGTGGGTGCACTTGTCTGGCTGCCGCAGATAGCCCAGCACAACGCCGTCCGATCTGGTCCAGATAGTGGAATCCCGCACCCTGCTGATCGACGCAAGGACTCTGCGATCCGGGATAGCGACCGCCAGCCGATTCCAGAGCCCATCCGGTCACGGACAACCTCAGCAAACCCGTAGCACTGGAGAAACCCACTCGCAGCCAAGTAGTCACCGCCGGGCTGCACGACATGATGGAGGCGGCCTGATGAAAGGTCACGTCTACCAACGCGGTTCGAGCGGGTGCTCCTCGCCGGAGTTGAGTGACAAGGGCAGGCATCCTTGGAGAGGACGGTTGCCACGCCGACCCGGTTGCGTGATGTCGAACCGAGCCCGGCGACTGGCCCCGAATCGTGAGCTCGGCCAAGGTTCTTAAATCTGTTCCCGAGCACGAACGAGAAACGGCCCGGAACAATGTGTTCCGGGCCGTTTCCCTAGTAGCGGGGACAGGATTTGAACCTGCGACCTCTGGGTTATGAGCCCAGCG
>NZ_JBEXUI010000061.1:0-34450 GCF_040614395.1 Nocardia sp. NPDC005998
AATACGCTGCGGCACCGGCTATGTGTGCACTGGATCGACGGCCGCGTCGACCGCTGGCTGGCCCGACAGCGCACCGGCGGTTCGGCAATCGTCGGCGTGGAACTGACCGATGAATCCATCCGCCTCGCCGACCTCCCCGTCGCCCGCAAACGCACCATCATCGTCCTCGGCCACGAATCCACCGGCATCCCACCCGAAGCACTGGAACTCCTCGACACCGCCGTCGAAATCCCCATGGTCGGCACCGGCCACAGCCTCAATGTCGCGGTCGCGGGCTCGTTGGTGCTCTACAAACTCGCGGGACTCTGTTGATCCGCGTCAGTTCAGGTCGCAACGACAGGGTCACTCGTCCGGGGTGTATTCGGCGTACTGCCCGGACTTGGGGACGGTGGCTGTGGCCAACTCTCGGGCGGCTTGAACCAGTGCGTCTATGGCCCGGTGCTCTGGACCGAGGTACCGGCCCGCCTCCTCCGTGATCTGTTGGAGCTGGTCTCGCAGCCTCGCTGAGGTTTCCTTGTCGAGTGCGCCGGGGGGTTCCGTGGTAGGCATGCCGTTCCTCCGGTCAGAATCGGTTGGGGCACTTTGAGGTTGGTACCTCCACGGTGCCGGATGCATTGTTGTAGGTGAACCGGTGTCCTTGAATCTTGCCCTGTATGCCGACGCTGACGCGCCATCTCCCGGTGTAGCACGCGGCCGACACCGTGTAGGAGTGTCCACCGGTCCGGTATGGCGGCGGGACGCTGGAATCGGTTCGGGTGGAGGCAACTTCCCACCGGCCGCCCTCTTCGTGCTCCAGTGCCAAGGTAACTATGTGTTCGTCCGGCGGGACATCACAGGCGGCAATACCGTCCCCGGTGATCTGGGGCGGGAGCACTGTCGGCACGCTGTGCGTGAATTCGAAATCGCAGCTGAGGGCGGCTTGGGCCGTGCCGGTGCCGACCGTAGCCGCTGGACTCATGCCGATCAGTACGGCCGCAGAGATAAGCCCTAGTCGCGCGATATTGATATTCAAAGGTAAATCCCCCGATTTTGATGGATTCGAATCGCTCAATCCGGACTTGACTCGCTCTAGAAGATCGGGTGTTGGAGGTTCCCACTCGTCGAAGCTAGCGAGAAGAAACAGGCCCGATCTCAGACCGGGGTCACGTTCCGGAAGATCTTCGTCAGTCATCTAGCTACCGCCTTGCTGGCGGCTGTCTTCGCATTCGATCCGTTCCCGGACCGCTCGTACGGACTTCTCTTTCGGTATCCGCTGAGGCCAGAACACCAGCGCGAAGAACGCGACCAGCGGAACAGCGAACGCAACACTGAGCCCGATCATGCCGCAGGCCCGTCTGTGTCGGCATTGCCGGTAGCCGGAGGTTCAGACCCCCGCCACTCCGGATATATCCCGGAGGACTCGTCTTCGTCGCCGTAGTCGGCGAGCTCCAACAATCCGCCTGGGAACACGAACAGTCGTGTGCGCCTGTCCATCTCGACTCCTGTAGTCCGGTGCTGGTAGGCACCCCGTGACCGGTTGGCGTCACATGTCACGGGGGCCAACTCAGACGCTAAGAACCGGCTAGCAGGCCAGTCCACGATCGTGCTCAATCGTGCACGGATTCGAATATTCCCACTGCATAGTGGGAATCGCTGAGCCACAATCGGTTTAGTGTGTGCAACCTCGTGCATGACCGAACAGGGAGGTACAGCGATGTCATTGCGTTTTCTAGGCAAAGGTGGAAGCACCAACAACGGATGCCCTACTTTGCTGGCGAACGACCCTGGCGGGTACGTCGTCCAAGCATGGAAGACCGACCGGACCGATACCGTTGAGCTGCCTCACCTGCTGCTCGGCTTCTTGGAGCCGGATACATTCATCGGTTCGACTTTGACCGACACCGGCCGGGGTACGTTCCGGCTCACTGGTCGACCGATCACGGATGACGAGACACTGTGTCAGCTCGACCTTGCCGACGACGAGACGGCTATCGAGGTGCCGAAGCTAGAAAGGACGTTCTACGGTGCGGCTAGTGCCCGATGAAGGTTTTCCGGATCTACTCCGGTCCTGCAAGCGGGAAGCGTTCCATCTCGAAGTGCTCGACTCCTACGCCGAACCACACGAGTACGAACCGCTACGGCGATTCCTTGCGGGTCAGCCAGATGACTACGCCTGGTTCCAGGACTGGACGAACCTGGTACAGGAAACGGTCAGCCGCGGTGTAGCGGTTACACGGGTTCGTATTGTCACCGAGCCGCACACCGACTACACCCGATTCTCTATGGCCGTAGCGGAACTCAACACCAAGGCGGGAGAGGACATCCGGTACCTGCCCCGGCATCTCGCTGGGGAAGTGTCACCGGATGATTTCTGGCTGTTCGATGATGAGCTGGTCATATTCTCTGCGTTCGGAGAGTCCGGGGGCTGGTCCGGTGCGGTAACCATCGACCCGTACATTGCCGCTTACTGCCATGGACTAAAAGAACGGTTCTGGTCTCTGGCTGTACCTTATTCGGATTACGTCACGCAGTGACCGATTCGGTACACCAGCAACGCGAATCTCTCGGGGCACGGCTTCGGGAGATTCGTTTTACCGCGCGTATATCCGGCGCAGAACTAGCGCGGCGAAACGCCTGGGACCCTAGCAAGGTCTCGAAGATCGAGTACGGCAGAATCAAGCCGTCGCCTGACGATATATCCGCGTACTGCCGAGAGTGCAAGGCGGAAGACCAGCTAGCGGACCTGCTCGCTACCCGGCAGAACATAGAATCCGCATACCTCGAATGGCGGAAGATCCTCGGTTCGGGAACCAAGCGTCGCCAACAAGCATCTATCAAATGGGAATCCGAAGCTCGGATACTTCGATGGTATGAGCCTGTGCTGATTCCGGGTCTGCTCCAAACGGCCGACTATGCTACCGGCATCCTGCGGAAGGTTATCGAGTTCCAGCAGATACCAAACGATCTAGACGAAGGCGTCTCGAAGAGGATGCAACGCCAGCAGGTCTTGTATCAGCGAGACCATCTATTCCACTTCGTTATCGCCGAACAAGCTCTATATACGACGGTCGGAGACGATCAGACCATGATCGGACAACTGGATCGACTGCTGGCCGTTCAGGGAATGCCGCGGGTGACGTTGGGGATAGTTCCGTTTATGGCACCGTTCGAAACTGCAACAACCAGCTTCTTGATGTTCGACTCAAAAATGGTTTTGGTTGAGGGCGTCACAGCAGAGCTGAGCATTACTCAGCCGAGAGAAATAAAGGTGTATCACCGGACGTTCGATATCTTGGTTGGTCAGTCGGTGACCGGCGAGGCTGCGCGAAAGCTGATCGGGGCGGCACTCGACAAACGACGCGGACGGCGCCCTTAGGCGCAGTATCGCCGGTCCAGGGCTGCCTGGATCATGTCGCGGGCTGACTCCCGGTCACCGATTGTTTGGCAGAGTATCGACCGCGCGACCATAGACTGCTAGCGGACCTCGAACCCGACCGCGTGCCGAAAAGTCAAGTGACTCATCCGGAAACGAACGCCGCTGCGGCCGGATATTTGGCCAGGGCTTCGCCCGCGGCGATCTCCTCGGCGTCGGCGAGTAGTTCATAGATCGTCGCGTTGACCCCGGTGGCGTGGGTTGCGGTGGCGCGCGCCAGGATCGCGTCGCGGGAATCGACGGCGTCACGGTGGTCGCCGAGTACGGTTTGCAGGCGTTTTGCCTCGGTGCCGAGATCCTTTGCGGCACTACCGAGTACGTCGACGGCGCCTTCGCAGCAGTAGCGGAGGCGTTTGGCGCTCTTGCGGATATCGTGCAGCAGTTCGATGCGTTCGTCGGCCGAGACGGTGGGTTCGGCGTAGACCAGCCGCCGTAGGCGCTTGCGGTCCTTGCGCAGGATGCGCTCGAAGACCTCGGCGGCCGGGATCTCGGCCCGGTGTGGGTCGAGGGGCGGATGTGTGCGCCAGGTCGAAAGTTCGTGGCGCAGTGTGTGGTAGCGCTTGTCGTCGAGGGCGGTGAGGATTTCGGCGTGCGCGCTGGCGTATCGGGCCTTCTCGGCGTCGACCAGTTCGGTTCGGACGTATTCGGTGGTGCCGGGGACGTATCCGTCTCCGGCGGATCGCGCTACGGTCACGCCCGCCGCGGCCTCGGCCGCCCTGGACTCCGTTGCCAGCCGGGCGAATTCATCCTGCGGCGCATGCGCGGCCAGCAGTGCCGCGAACCGATCCGCGCGCACCTCGGCGTCCCTGGCGACGCCGAGCAGACCCGCCAGCCACTTCAGCTCCTCCTGCATGGTGGCGATCGGCGCGGACTCGAAAAGGCTGCGATATGAGCGCAGTACGCTGCGCAGCCTGCGCGTCGCGACCCGCATCTGGTGTACCGAATCCCAGGCGTCGGCACGGACTTTCGGTTCGGCGGCCAGCAGCCGGTCGACATCGTCGCGTAGCGCCGCGATGATGGCGTCTCCGGCTGTGACCCGCATATCTCAACTCACTTTCGCGAATCCGTCGGTCGCCTCGACGAGGTGGTGGGTGATGCCGGGTTCGGCGGCGGCATGTCCGGCGTCGTCGACGATGTGCAGTACCGAACCGGGCCAGGCGCGGTGCAATTCCCAGGCACTGGTGGCCGGGCACACGACGTCGTGGCGGCCCTGCACGATGACGGCCGGGATGTGTGCAATGGTACCGATATCGCGCAGCAGCTGCCCCTCGTCGAGGAATCCGCCGTTGACGAAGTAGTGGTTCTCGATCCTGGCGAATGCCAGTGCGAACCGCGGTTCGGCGCTGTCCTGCACCCGATCCGGTTGCGGCAGTAGCGAACTCGTCGCGCCCTCCCAGGTGGACCAGGCGATCGCGGCCGCGAGCGCAACCTGCTCATCGGGGGAGTGCAGCAATCGGTGATACACCTGCACCAGATCGCCGTCGCGCTCGTCCTCGGGCACCGGGGCCAGGAACTTCTCCCACTCGTCCGGGTAGATGTTGCCCGCCGCGCCGTTGTAGTACCAGTCGATTTCCTTGCGCCGCAGCAGAAAGATCCCGCGCAACACCAGCTCGGTGACCCGCTGTGGATACTGCTGCGCGTAGGCGAGCGCGAGGGTGGAACCCCAGGAGCCGCCGAATACCTGCCAGCGGTCGATGCCGAGGTGGGTGCGCAGCGCCTCGATATCGGCGACCAGATGTGCGGTGGTGTTGGTCTCCAGACTCGCTCCGTCGGCGATGTGCGGGGTCGACCGGCCGCAGCCGCGCTGATCGAGCAGCACGATCCGGTAGGCCGCCGGATCGAAGAACTGCCGGTGGAACGGTTCGGTGCCGCCGCCGGGTCCGCCGTGCAGGAATACCACCGGTTTGCCGTCCGGATTCCCGCTGACCTCCCAGTACACGGATTGGCCCGCGCCCACGTCGAGCATGCCGGTGTCGTAGGGCTCGATCGGAGGGTAGAAAGTACGCATCAGAAGGCGAGTCCCGAAGCGAGATCGTTCAGTTCCAGCGCCTCCAGCGCCTGCTGGCGCACATCGGCGCAGCTCTTGGTGGTGATCCGGTCGATCATCGCCTTATCGGCGAGCACATGGCCGTTGATGCCGCCATTGCGCAGCGCCCATTCGTGCACCAGCGCGTTGTATCCGATCCGGCCGAGCGTCGGCCCCTGCACCCGCCAGTTCGACAGCTCGGGACGGATCATGTCGCACAGCTGGGTGGCCGAGGCATCGGAGATCTCCAAGGTCGTCGGGGCCGCGCCGGTGGTCTTGCCCGGCGCGGCGCTGGCCGTCACCGATCCGGTGGTCGAGCTCGAGCTGCCGGTCGGCGTCGGGTTCGAGCCGCTTCCGCAGGCGGTGAGCGCCGCGGCGGCGAAAACACCCGCCACCACCAGCGTGCTGCGTGAAATCCAACCGGGTTGCGCCATTAGTACCTCTGCTCGTGTCGATATTGTCGGCTTCGAGTCTGCCATTATTTGCACCGTGTGGCCCGCGCGAGTTTGCTGGGCACCGCCGTGCCGCGGCGGATCCGCCCTGGTCGCGGTGGTCAGCGAAATTTCGTGCGCAGATCGTCCAGCAACCCGTGCAGGAAGCGGGCGAAGCGGGGTGACGAGGCGTCGATGGCGCGCCACGGATGTAGGGCGACCAGTGGGGCCAACCGGTCGGCGAGTGCGATCTCGGTGTCGGAGACGGCGCCTGTTCGCCGCCACCGGTCGAGGTATTCGGTGCGGTGCGGGCCGCGCAGCACCCGCCAGGACAGGAAGGGGTGGGTGAGCACCGCGTCGCCCCAGTCGAACAGCATGCCGGTGGCCGCGGCCGACCCGGTGAAGACATTGCCGGGGTGCAGATCGTTGTGTTCGATACTCAGCCTGCCGAATTCGGCGAGCGCCGTCGCGGCTTCGGTGATCGCGGCGCCGAGGCCGGGGATGCGTGGCTCGAAGTGGCGGTAGACCGTGATCAGTTGGGGCGGTGGCAGATACGGTGTGCCGGTGGCGCGCAGATCATCGATATGGTCGGCCATCGCCAGCTGGAGATCGGCGTAGGAGCGGACCAGCTCGGTCCACACGGCCTCGGAGTCCGGCGCGGTGGTGCCGCCGTCCGGGCTGAGCAGCCAGCCGTGATCCGCTTGCACCGCAATGGGTTCGAGCACACTGCCGGGACGCAACCGGGACAATGTCTGCAACAGCGGACCTTCGTGTGCGCAGGCGCGCGAGTTGGCCTTCAACCACACCGGACCCGCATCGGTCGGAATGCGGACGATCAGCGACCAGGCGCGCCGTCGCGTTTCCTCCGGTGCGCCAATGATTTTCACACCGCGCGCGGTGAGAATCCCGGTGGCCCAGTCGAGGATCGGCCACACGGGCTGGCCGAGCAGAGCCGCGGGTGCGTGCACTGCCCGGCCGGTCATCGTGAACTCAGAAGCTGTGCTCGGGACCGGGGAAGGTCCCGCGACGCACTTCGTCGGCGTAAGCGGCCGCGGCGGAACGCAGTTCATCGCCGACATTGCCGAAACGCTTGACGAACTTGGCGGTCTTACCCGAGGTGTAGCCCGCCATATCCTGCCAGACCAGCACCTGCGCATCGCATTCCACACCAGCGCCGATGCCGATGGTCGGGATGGTCAGCTTGCGGGTGACCTGTCCGGCCAATTCGGCGGGCACCATCTCCATCACCACGGAGAACGCACCGGCCTCCTGCACCGCGATGGCATCGGCGATGAGCTGCTCGGCACCGTCGCCGCGCCCCTGCACCCGGAAACCGCCGAGGGTGTTGACGCTCTGCGGGGTGAAGCCGATATGCGCCATGACCGGAATACCGGCCGAGGTGATCAGCGCGATCTGGTCGGCGACCCGCTCACCGCCCTCCAACTTCACCGCGTGCGCGCCGCCCTCCTTCATGAACCGGATGGCGGTGGCCAGGGCCTGCTGCGGCGAGGTCTCGTAGGTGCCGAACGGCAGATCGGCCACCACCAGCGCATGCGGTGCGCCGCGGACCACACCGCGGACCAGCGGAATGAGCTCGTCGACGGTGATCGGCACGGTGGTGTCGTAGCCATAGACGACATTGGCCGCGGAGTCGCCGACCAGCAGTACCGGAATTCCGGCCTCTTCGAAGATGCGCGCGGAAGAAAAGTCGTAGGCGGTCAGCATCGACCAGCGTTCGCCTTCGGCCTTCATCTGCTGCAGATGATGCACCCGCGTCTTGCGCTTGGCCGCCTTGGCAGTGGCCGGGGCAGCGCCGTAGGCAGGGGTTTCCGAATCGGATACGGACATCATCGTCCCTTTCATGGTTGTCGCCTCGAGGCCCGTGCGGGTCCCCGGGTTTGTATGACCAATTCAGTCTGCCACCCGCGTGATCGCGGCTTAAGGGCGTTAACGGTGCATTTGGTCACAGCTGCGCCCGGGTAGTCGGACGACCCGGAGTCGGAGCGCGCCCGGTGGTGGCAGGATCTTTGCTATGTCTTTGGTGCGGAGTGGGCGCGGTGTGCTGATCGCGGTGGCGTTGACGGTGGTGGCGGTCGGGTGCTCGGCCTCGAAGGACGAGCCGGGCCAGCCGTTGCCCGCACCGCCCGCGGGCCTGGAAAAGTTCTACAGCCAGACCGTGAACTGGGGTTCCTGCGACGACTTCGGCTCCGCGGACGACCGCCCCGCGCCGAAGGCCGAGTGCGCGCGCATCAATGTGCCCGTCGACTACACCAAGCCCGACGGTGCGACCGCATCGCTGGCGCTGACTCGAATCCCGGCCAGCGGCAAGCGAATCGGCTCGCTGCTGCTCAATCCGGGCGGGCCCGGGGTATCGGGCCTTTCGATATCGGGTATCGCGGGCAAGACACCCTTGGCCGAGAGCTTCGACCGAGTCGGCTTCGATCCGCGCGGGGTCGGCTCCTCGACTCCGAGCATCGCCTGTCTGACCCCGCAGCAGAACGACGCGGAACGGGCCGAACTGCCGACCGACAACACCCCGGAGGGCATCGCCAAGGCCGAGGACGAGAACCGGCAGTTCGTCGGCCACTGTGTGGAGCGCACCGGCACGGACTTCCTGTCCCATGTCGGCACCCGCGAGGTGGTGCAGGACATGGACGTCATCCGGGCGGTGCTCGGCGATCCGAAACTCACCTATCTGGGGTACTCCTACGGCACCAAACTCGGCTCGGCCTACGCCGAGAAGTTCCCGAACAATGTGCGCGCGCTGGTACTCGACGGCGCGGTGGACTCTTCGCAGGATCCGGTGCAGGAATCGCTGCGGCAGGCGGCCGGATTCCAGAAGGCCTTCGACGCCTATGCCACCGACTGCGCCAAGCAGGCGGACTGCCCGCTCGGCACCGATCCGGCCCAGGCGGTCGCGAAGTTCCGCGCACTGGTGAATCCGCTGGAGACCAAATCCGCCTCGACCGCCGATCCGCGCGGGCTCAGCTACAGCGATGCCATCACCGGGGTGCAGCAGGCGCTCTACTCCGACGATTACTGGCGGGTGCTCACCCTCGGCCTGTCCGAATTGCGCAACGGGCGCGGCGACACGCTGTTGAAGCTCGCCGATCTGTACGACGGCCGCCGCGAGGACGGCTCCTACGACAACACGCAGGAGGCCTTCAACGCGATCCGCTGTGTCGATGATCCGCGCATCGACGATCGCGCGGTGGCGAGCCGTCAGGACGCCGAATATCGGAAGGCGGCGCCGTTCCTGGACGACGGCCGCGGCACCGGTGCGGTACCGCTGGAACTGTGCGCCATCTGGCCGGTGCCGAATACCAGCACCCCGCACAAGGTCTCGGCACCCGGTCTGCCGAAGACGGTGGTGGTGTCGACCACCGAGGATCCGGCGACGCCGTATCAGGCCGGTGTCGACCTGGCCAACCAGCTGGGCGCCGCATTGATCACCTATCAGGGCACCAGACACACCGCGGCATTGGTCGCGGGCAATCAGTGTCTGGACGACGCGGTTATCGCCTACCTGACCGATCTTACGATTCCGACGGCCGGTCTGACCTGCTGATTTCGCGCATCGTGCCCATGGTTGCCGCGCTCACGACGCGATCTTGGGCACGGTGCGATTCATTCCGAAAGATGGGATTGCAATCCCTAAGCGTGTATGTAACACGGATTTAACGCCAGATGCTTACGCTCGGCGACATGGATCGCCAGAAGGAATTCGTGCTGCGGACGCTCGAAGAACGGGATATCCGCTTCGTGCGTCTCTGGTTCACCGATGTGCTGGGTTATCTGAAGTCCGTTGCCATCGCACCGGCGGAGCTGGAGGGTGCCTTCGAAGAGGGCATCGGCTTCGACGGCTCGGCCATCGAGGGCTTCGCCCGCGTATCCGAGGCCGATATGGTGGCGCGGCCGGATCCGTCCACCTTCCAGGTGCTGCCGTGGGCAACGAGCAAGGGCCACCAGCACTCCGCGCGCATGTTCTGCGATATCACCATGCCCGACGGTTCGCCGTCCTGGGCCGATCCGCGCCATGTGCTGCGGCGTCAGCTCAACAAGGCCGGTGACGTCGGCTTCAGCTGCTACGTCCATCCCGAGATCGAGTTCTTCCTCCTGGAGAACGGCCCGCAGGACGGCTCCATGCCGACCCCGGCCGATACCGGCGGGTTCTTCGACCAGGCCGTGCACGACTCCGCGCCCAACTTCCGCCGCCACGCCATCGACGCGCTGGAGTCGATGGGCATCTCGGTGGAGTTCAGCCACCACGAGGGCGCGCCGGGTCAGCAGGAGATCGACCTGCGCTACGCCGATGCGCTGTCCATGGCCGACAACGTGATGACCTTCCGCTATCTGATCAAGGAAGTGGCCATCGACGAGGGCGTGCGCGCGACCTTCATGCCCAAGCCGTTCGCCCAGTACCCGGGCTCGGCCATGCACACCCATATGAGCCTGTTCGAGGGTGAGGCCAACGCCTTCCACGATCCGGACGACCCGATCAACCTCTCGGAGACCGCGCGGGCGTTCATCGCGGGCATTCTCGAACACGCTCCGGAGATCAGCGCGATCACCAACCAGTGGGTGAACTCCTACAAGCGGCTCATCCACGGCGGTGAGGCGCCGACCGCCGCCTCCTGGGGCCGGTCCAACCGCTCCGCGCTGGTGCGCGTACCGATGTACACCCCCAACAAGGCGTCCTCGCGCCGGGTCGAGATCCGCAGCCCAGATTCGGCCTGCAACCCCTACCTGACCTTCGCGGTGCTGCTCGCCGCCGGTCTGCGCGGCATCGAGAAGGGCTACACGCTGCCGCCGGAGGCCGAGGACGATGTGTGGTCGCTGACCGCCGCCGAACGGCGCGCCATGGGCTTCCGCGAGCTGCCCGGCACCCTCGACGAGGCACTGCAGGCGATGGAGCGTTCGGAGCTGGTCGCCGAGACGCTCGGCGAGCATGTGTTCGACTTCTTCCTGCGCAACAAGCGCCGGGAGTGGGCGGACTACCGCAGCCAGGTGACGCCGTACGAGCTCAAGGAGTATCTCGGCCTGTAGGAGTACCTCCTCCGGTAGGCGCTGAAACCGGCATCGTCGGCTACGTTTACGAATCTTTCCACCGTCCTTTGTGGAAACGGATGATCGGGCAACTAAGTTGGACTTATGGTCCGGCCGCCCTCTGCTCGTTCAGCTGTCCCCGGTGTCGGTCGGCTCGGCTTACTCGAGCCGACCGCCGCCGCCTCGTTACGAGAGTTGGCGTGGGACAATATCGACAGCATCCCGGTGCTTTGGGCGCTGTCCCGTGCGCCGGATGCCGATCTCGCGCTGCTGACGCTGACGCGGCTGCGGGCCGCGCTCGGCGACGGGTGGCCCGAGCTGGATGCCGCGCTGCGAAGCGATAATGCGTTGCGCGGCAGGCTTTTCGCGCTGATCGGATCGTCGAGTGCCTTCTCCGATCATCTGGTTGCCGATCCCGCAGCATGGCGAATTCTGCGGCGGGACAAGCTACCCGCGCGCGAGGAGTTGATCGCGGATCTGCTGGCCTCGGTGCGGGCCGTGCCCGCGCAGAGTCCGAATGCGGATGCGCTGCTGTACTCGGCCGAAGTCTCCGGTCCGGAGGCAATCTCGCTGCTGCGCAAGCGATATCGCGATCAGCTCATGCTGCTGGCCGCACTGGATCTGGCGGCCACCGTCGAGAACGAACCGGTGCTGCCGTATCAGGTGGTCGGCCGCCATCTCACCGATCTCGCCGATGCCGCGTTGACCGCCGCCCTCGCGGTGGCGGTGGCGCGGGTTTGCAAGGACGAGCCGGTTCCGGTGCGACTGGCCGTGATCGCCATGGGTAAGAGCGGTGCGCGCGAACTCAACTATGTCAGCGATGTGGACGTAGTCTTCGTCGCCGAACCCGCCGATGCCACCGCCACCCGATTGGCCGCCGAGCTGATGACCGTGGGCAGCGCGGCATTCTTCGAGGTCGATGCGGCACTGCGGCCCGAGGGTAAGGCGGGCGCGCTGGTACGCACCCTGGACTCGCACATTGCCTACTACAAGCGGTGGGCCAGGACCTGGGAGTTCCAGGCACTGCTCAAGGCCCGGCCGATGACCGGCGATCTGGCACTGGGCGAGCGGTACCGCGACGCCCTGATGCCGATGGTGTGGACCGCGTCCGAACGTCCTGATTTCGTCGCCGACGTGCAGGCTATGCGGCGCCGGGTGGAGAATCTGGTCCCCGCCGATCTGCGTGAACGCGAACTCAAACTCGGCCACGGCAGCCTGCGCGATGTCGAATTCGCCGTGCAGCTGCTGCAATTGGTGCACGGACGGGTGGATGAGACCCTGCACGTGCAAGGCACCGTCGAGGCGCTGACGGCCTTGGCCGCAGGCGGTTACATCGGCCGCGACGACGCCGCGAATCTCACGGCCTCGTATGAATTCCTGCGACTGCTCGAGCACCGGCTGCAATTGCAGCGGCTCAAGCGCACCCACACCCTGCCCGCCGCCGATGACGAGGAGGGCATGCGCTGGCTGGCCCGCGCCGCCCATATCCGGCCCGACGGCCGACAGGACGCGGTGGGTGTGCTCGGCACTGAGATTCGGCGTAATGCGGTGCGGGTGCGGCGATTACACGCCAAACTCTTCTATCGGCCGCTGCTCGAATCGGTGGTCAAGATGGAGCCCGCCGCGCTGCGGCTGAGTCCGGACGCGGCGATCCGGCAGCTGGCGGCGCTGGGTTATGCGGCCCCGGAAAACGCACTGGGACATCTCAAGGCGCTCACCGGCGGGGTGTCACGTAAGGGCCGGATTCAGGCGCTGCTGTTGCCGACGCTGCTCGAATGGCTCGGGGACACCCCGAATCCCGATGCCGGACTGCTCGCCTATCGGCGGGTGTCGGAGGGGCTCGACGACCAGATCTGGTTCCTGCGCGAATTGCGCGATGAGGGCGCGATCGCGCAGCGGTTGATGATCGTGCTCGGCTCCTCGGAATATCTGCCGGATCTGCTGATCAATGCGCCGGACACGATCCGGATGTACGCCGACGGCCCCGGCGGGCCGCTGCTGCTCAGCCCGCAACCGGAAGATGTCGCGCGCGGGATCCTGACCGCGTCGGCACGCTACGACGATCCGAAACGCGCGGTGGCGGCGGCTCGTTCGCTGCGCCGACACGAATTGGCGCGGGTCGCCTCGGCCGATCTGCTCGGCATGCTGGACGTGCCGCAGGTGTGCCGGGCGCTGTCCGCGGTCTGGGTCGCGGTGCTGGAGGCCGCACTGCGCGCGGTGGTTCGGGCCAGTGCGGCCGAACTCGGCGCACCGGCGCCGGCCGATATCGCGGTGATCGGCATGGGCCGTCTCGGCGGTATGGAACTGGGCTACGGTTCCGACGCCGATGTGCTGTTCGTCTGTGATCCGCGGCCCGGCCAGGACGAGACCAAGGCCGTGAAATGGGCGATCGGCATTGCGGAAAAGGTGCAGCGGTTGCTCGGCGCGCCGAGCACCGACCCGCCGCTGCAGGTCGATGCCGGATTGCGGCCGGAGGGACGCAACGGGGCGCTGGTGCGCACGCTGGCCGCCTACGCCGCCTATTACCAGCAGTGGGCCCAGCCGTGGGAGGTACAGGCGCTGCTGCGCGCCCATCAGGTGGCCGGAGATCAGGACCTCGGTGTCCGGTTCCTGCACATCATCGACAAGGTGCGTTATCCGGAAGGCGGGGTGTCGGCGGAGGCGGTGCGCGAGATCCGCCGGATCAAGGCCCGGGTGGACGCCGAACGCCTGCCGCGCGGTGCGAACCCGGCGACCCACACCAAACTCGGTCGCGGCGGCCTTGCCGATATCGAATGGACCGTGCAGCTGATGCAGCTGCGTTACGCCCACGATGTGCTCGGCCTGCACAACACCTCGACGCTGCAATCGCTGGATGTCATTCAGGAAACCAAATTGCTTGCGGCCGAGGATGTTTCGTTGCTGCGCGAGGCCTGGCTCACGGCCACCAAGGCGCGCAACGCCCTGGTGCTGGTGCGCGGTAAGCCCGCCGATCAACTCCCCGGCCCGGGCCGTCTACTATCGGCCGTCGCGCGCGTGGCGGGCTGGCCCAATGACGACGGCAGCGAGTTCCTCGACAACTACATGCGCGTGACCAGGCGGGCAAAAGCGGTGGTGGAGCGCGTCTTCGGCGGCTGACGCCGCAGCCGAATTCGGCGGCTGCTGGCGTTCAGGGCAGGGTGATGCCGACGCGGTCGGCGCGCTTGCGCCCCCATTCGTAGAGGGCGGTGAGGACCGGAACCAAACTCCAGCCCTCCTCGGTCAGGTCGTATTCGACCTGGGGCGGCACGGTGTCGAAGATGGTGCGGCGGATCAGTCCGTCGGTCTCCAGATCGCGCAGCTGCTGGACGAGCATCTTCTCACTGGTGCTCGGCATCAGGCGGCGGAGTTCGCCATAGCGGCGCACACCCTCCTTGAGATGGGCCAGGATGACCGGCTTCCACTTGCCGTCGATGAGGTCGACGGTCACCTCCACCGCGCAGTAGTAGCGCTTGTCCGGCATTGCTCGCCTCCAGGTACTCACCAAAAAGTGCGTTCTTGTAACACTGTAATCATCGGGCTTTCATGGAACTCGTCCTGCGGCGCGGCCGCACCACATTCTGCAGACATGGAGCGCGATTCCCATGAAAGTCATTGTTTTCGACAGCTTCAAGCCCGGCGTGACGATGGAGACCATCACCCCGTATCTCCCCGAAGAGGTCGCCAATGTGTGGCGGCTGTGGAAGGCGGGCATCGTCCGCGAGAACTATGCGCGCGCCGATGAGCCCGGCGTGGTGATCGTCTTCGAGGTCGACAGCGTCGAGGAGGCCAAACGCTACGTCGCCGATTTCCCGCTGACCAAGGCCGGGCATCTGGAATGGACCTATGTTCCGGTGCAGGCGCCGCTGCCGCTCGAGGCGCTGATGGATCCGTCCGTCGATGTCGCCGAGCCCTACGACCGGACGAAGGTCGGGTCGGCCTGATGCAATACGCGTACGGCCTCAGCATTCCGCAGACCCTCGCGGATGCCTGCGACCCGACCAGGATGGCGCTGATCATCTACGACATGCAGGTCGGCATCGTGCGGCAGTTGCCCGACGGCGGCGAGATCGTCGAAGCCTGCCTGCAACTGCGGGATGCGGCGCGGGAGAACGGATTTCGCGTCTTCTACACCCGGCACATGTCGCTGCCGCCCGCGGCCTCCGGTGTCTCGCAACTGCGCACGGCCATGGCGTGGCAGCGGGTCGACAATCCGAACGAGGTGCACTCCAGCTTTCCGCAGGGCTCGCCCCAGTACGAGCTCGTCCCCGAGTTGACGCCGGGGCCGAACGAGGTGGTCATCGACAAGATCACCATGTCGGCCTTCGCGGCCACCCCGCTGGATTTCGCGTTGCGCGACTTGGGTATCGATACCTACGCCATTGCGGGCATTGCCCTGGAGGTCGGCATCGAACCCACCGTCCGGCACAGCCTGGACCTGGGCTATCTGCCCATCCTGGTGACCGACGCGTGCGGCGCGGGGCACCCCGCCGCAGCCGAACGCTCCTTGGCCACACTGGCTTTCGCGGGTGGCTCGCTCACCACGGACGCCGCCGCACTCGCCGAGCAGATGAACCGCCACTGAGCGCGAACCGCACCGGACCGACCGCGGTCAGCACCTGAAAGCGCCGCACGAATGCGCGCAGTGCCATGCGGTCCTCATCGTCGGGCGGGCGGTACCCCCGCTCGGCGGTGACGGATACGGTGCTCCCGTTGCGCACCCGCAACTGGTCCCAGCACACCGGCAGCACCGGAGCGTGCACACTGTGCCCATTGCACGTCACCGTGATCCGTGAGGTGAACCGGCCCGCGGTATGCGCAAGATCCTCCGCGGCGTCGGCGGTCAGCACCCCGGTCGCCGTGAACTCCTCGACATACATCGCGACCACCTCACTCTCTGCTGGCGAGTGTACGAGGGGCACGGCGTCCACGGGATCTCCACAATCGCCGCACCTGGTCTCCACAGCCGCCGGTTAGGGTCGGAGCATGCGTAAATGGGTGGACCGGGTGCTGCTCGGGCTGGGGTGGTGCGCCCTCGGGGCGGGAGTTCTGGGGATCGTATTGCATTTCGGAACCTGGCGACGGCAGGTCTCGGTGCTGTTGGCGGCGGGAGCGTCGTATTTGATGCTCGGTGCGGTGCTGGGGCTGGTGTTGCTCCTGATCGCGCGGGGATGGAAGAGTGCGGCGGCGGCCGGGGTGATCGTGGCGGCGGTGTTGTGGACGCAGGTCCCGATGTTCGTACCGGAGGGACGGGCGGCGAGTGGGCCGGAAGTTTCGGTCATGCAGTCGAATCTGCTATTAGGGGAGGCGGATGCGGCGGCGGTGGTTCGGGCGGTGCAGGAGAACCACGTCGAGGTGCTCACCGTCGACGAGCTGACATCGGAGGTCGCGCAGCGACTCGCGGCGGCCGGAATCGAGGAGTTGCTGCCACATCAGTTCCTACAGCCGCGTGGCCTCGGCAACGGTACCGGGATCTACAGCCGATATCCGTTACGGGACACCAAGAAATACGACGACTTCTGGATGAACAATCTGTCCGCCACCATGGAGCATCCACAGCGCGGGCCGGTCGCGGTGTTCGCATTTCATCCGGTTCCGCCGTCGGTCGACTTCGCGGCGTGGAGTTCGGAGCTCGACCGGATTCGCGAAATATTGGACGCGCAACAGGGTCCCGCGATCGTCGGTGCGGATTTCAATGCCACACGCGATCATTCGGCATTCCGTGATCTGCTGCGCGGACGGTTCGTCGCGGCGGCGGATCAGGCGGGGGCCGGACCGCTGCTCACCTATCCGGCCGACCGCCGGTGGGGTCCGGTGATCGGCATCGACCACATCCTGGTCGCCGACGGCACGGCAGCGCAGGTCCGCTCGCTCACCATTCCCGGATCGGATCACCGCGCGATACTGGCCCAGGTGCAGTTGAACGCCTGACGGAGTGAATGCGCCCAGACGTATACGCGCGCAGCGGTTTCTGCGATTACCATGTGATCGCTCGACGGGCAGGCGGATGCGTCGCCGCCGCCATCGGGTCAGGGGCCGCTGAGGACGGGCCCGCGGTGAGTTCGGGGAGGAAAGACCTGATGAGGACTAGACGGCTGCGGTTCGGGGTGGTCGCGGCAGTGCTGCTGGTCGGCGCTGCGCTGGTCGGATGCGACAGCAGGGCGGCCCAGCCGGGGGCGAGCGCGGTGACCGCGGACAATCCGTGGAATGTCACCGGCGCGGTCTCCAACAACGGTCCGAGCGGCCCGCGCAAGGGTGTGCCGGATGCCGCGCTCACCGCGGAGAACGGTGACGGTGGTGCGGTCGACAGACTCGCCCTCAACACCATCGCCGATCTAGAGGACTTCTGGAAGACCGAGTACGGCAAGGACTTTCCCGGCACCTTCAAGCCGGTGAGCCGGTATATCTCCTGGAATGCCAAGGCACCCAGGGAGCAGGCGGTCACGTTCTGCAAATCCAGCACCTATCACCTGGTCAATGCCGCCTACTGCAGTCTGGACCACACCATCGGCTGGGATCGCGGCGTGCTGCTGCCGCTGCTGCAGGACAAGTACAGCGATATGGCGGTCGTGATGGTGCTCGCGCACGAGTACGGTCACTCCATCCAGGGGCAGGCCAAGATCGCCGGATTCTTCAGCGGGGCGCTGGTGAAGGAACAGCAGGCCGACTGCCTGGCCGGAGTCTTCCTTCGGCATGTGGCGGAAGGGAATTCGGCGCACTTCACGCTGAATATGACCGACGGGCTCAACGCGGTGCTCGGCGCGACCATCGCCGTGCGCGATACCGATCCGGACAACCCGAAGAATGTGCACGGTTCCGCCTTCGAGCGGACGACCGCGGTGCAGATCGGCTACACCGACGGTGCGCAGGGCTGCAAGAAGATCAGCAAGAAGGAGATCGAGCAGCGCAGGGGCACCCTCCCCACGACATACGAGGACGGCGAACAGGATGCCCAGCTTCCGGTCGACGTGCCCTCGCTGACCAGCCTGAGCCAGGCGCTGGCGAAGATCTTCCCGCTGCGCCAGCCACCGCAGTACGACTACACCGGGATCGTCAAGAACTGCGCCAAGGTGACCGCCACCGAGCCGGTCTCCTACTGCCCGAGTTCGAACAAGATCGGTACCGATGTGCCGGAACTCGCCAAACGCGGCGGGAAGATGAACGGCGATGACGAACCGCTCTCGGCGGTGGTGGACGGCGATTACAACGCCTTCGCCGTCTTCATCTCCCGCTATGTGCTCGCGGTGCAGCAGGAACGCAAGCTCTCGATCACCGGAGCCGAAACCGCCGGACTGCGCACCGCATGTCTGACCGGAGTCGTGACGACCAAGTTGAGCGAGCCCGGCAGCGATCCGCGACTATCGGCCAATGACCTCGACGAGGCGGTTTCCGGACTGCTCGCTGACGGTCTGGTCGCCGGCGATGTGGACGGCAAGGTGGTGGCGAGCGGCTTCCAGCGGTTGGAGGCGTTCCGCACCGGTGTACTCGACGGCGAGCAGACCTGTCTGACGAACTACCGCTAGTTCACCGGCAGCGAACGCAGGGAGCTGAGCGTGGTCGCCAGCGCGCGGGCCGCCTCGGCTCCCTTCGTCACGAAGTGCTCGGTGAAGAAGGTGACGTGTTCGCTGTGCTCGTGGAAGTGATGCGGGGTGAGCACCACCGAGAACACCGGCACATCGGTATCGAGCTGCACCCGCATCAGACCGTCGATCACCGCGGACGCGACGAATTCGTGGCGGTAGATGCCGCCGTCGACGACCAGTGCGGCCGCCACGATCGCCGAGTACTCGCCGCGGCGCGCCAATCGCTTGGCGTGCAGCGGGATCTCGAATGCGCCGGGCACCTCGAAGACGTCGACGGTGGTCGGGTCGAAGCCGAGCCCGGCGTATTCGGCGGTGAAGCCCTCATACGCCTTGCCGACGATGGAGCTGTGCCAGGTAGCGCGAATGAATGCGACTCTGTCTGCCATGGCCAGAGCCTACTTTCCCGTATCAGCGGTGATGTGTGCCTCCAGCCACTCCACCACGTCGGAGAGCACCTTGTCCTGTTCGGGTTCGTTGAAGACCTCATGGTAGAGACCCTCGTAGCGGATCACCGTGAGATCCTTGGCAGCCGCGGAGCGCTCGATCAGATCGCTGCTCGACGGTGCCGCGATGGCGTCGGCGGTGCCGTGCAGCACCAGCAGCGGCACGGTCAGCTTGTCCAGGCGGTTCTTGACGAACTGGGTGGCGTTCAGCATCTCCATGCCGGTGCGGGCCGGGAGTTTGCCACGGAAGACCAGCGGATCGTTGTCGTAGGCGCGAATCACCTCGGGATCGCGGCTGATCATCGACGAATCCAGTTTCAGCACACCGAAATTCGGGGCGAACCGGGACAGCAGCGGACCGAGCAGCCGCTGCAGCGGATTGCCGACGGCGATATCCAGCGGCGGCGCCGAGACCACGATGCCATCGACATCGATCGGTGCGCGGGTGGCCAGATACAGCGTGATCAGGCTGCCCATCGAATGCGCGACCAGGAACCGCGGCACATCCGGATGTTCGCGCCCGGCGATCTTCAGCATCTCCGCGACATTGTCGGCGGCACCCGACATCGAGTCGATATTGGCGTTGCTGCCCGCGGACTTGCCGTGGCCGAGGTGGTCGAGTGCGTAGACTGCGAAACCGCTGTCCGCCAAGCGCTTTCCGACGTGGGCATAGCGGCCCGAATGCTCGGCGACGCCGTGTACGAGCACGATCACCGCGCGCGCCGAGGTCTCGGGAAGCCATGCGCGCCAAGCGATCCGGCTGCCGATGCCGTCGAATTCGCCGGTCTCGGTGCCCGGTCCCGGCTCGGCGGGCTCGCTGGCCTTCGGAGTTGTCATGCATCGGCTCCTGGGGTCGGTGGCGGCGCAGCAAGCTGATCGATCAGCCGCCGGTTGAACTCGATGAGCCGAGCGTAGTTCACCAGCGAGATGCGCTCGTCGGTTCCGTGGATCGTGTCCACATCGGCCTGGGTCAGCACGATGGGCGCGAAGTTACACCGAGTCGCCGCGAGGTCGTCGTAATGTCGCGAATCGGTGGCGCCGGGGACGATTCCGCTGGTCACGGCGATACCGGGGACGACGGCCTTGGCGAGGTCGGCGATCAGGCCGAAGGCGGGGCCGGGCGGGCGGTCCGCGGACGGCTCCGAGGTCATGCCGACGAGTTCGATCCGCACGCCCGCGTCACGCACCACCTTGCGGCAGTGTTCGAGCACCGCCGCGACCGAATCGCCGGGCAGGATGCGGAAATTCACCAGGGCCTCGGCCTGCTGTGGCAGCACATTGGGTTTGATGCCACCGCGGATGACCGTCGGCGCGGTTGTCGTGCGCACCAGTGCCTCCGTCTGGGGACGGGCTGCCAGCATCCGGGTGATCACGGGGGCGGCCAGCCGGGCGAAGCCGAGGAGGTGGCGGCGATAGTCCGGGATGACGCGGCGCAGTCGCGCGACCATGTCCGCCACCACCGGCGTCATGCGCAACGGCATCGGATGGTCTTGGATCCGGCCCACCGCGCGCGCGATCCGGCCGACCGCGGTCTGCGCACCGGGCATGGACGAATGCCCGCCCACCGCCGATACCGAAAGCCGAACGGTCGCATAGCCTTTCTCACCGATCATGATCGAGGCGACCGGCCGGTCGACACCGTCGGCGACGCCGTCGAGAATTACCCCGCCCTCATCGAGCAGCAGATCCGCGCGCACACCGGATTCGCGCAGCCACTGCGCCATCCGGACCGCACCGTCATCCCCGAACACCTCTTCGTCGTGCCCGAAGGCCAGGTAGATGGTGTGCTGCGGTCGAAGTCCCGCCGCGAGCGCGGATTCGACCGCCTCCAGAATGGCGATCAGCCGACTCTTGTCATCGATCGCCCCACGGCCCCAGATGAATTCGTCGTCCACCACGCCCGCGAACGGCGGGTGCGTCCACCGCCGTGGCTCATCGACCGGCACCACGTCCTGATGTGCGAGCAGAATCGCCGACACCTGCTCCGGCTCGACGCCCGGCCAGCGGTACAGCCGGCTGTGCCCGAACCGCCGCAGCTCCAGTTCGGCGTGCACCAGTGGGAACGACCGCTCGAGGTGTGCGGCGAGACGAATGAATTCGGCGTCGCTGTCGGGGGTGTCGAGCCGCGCGGCGGAGGCCTCGGGCTCGGCATCGCGCCGCGCGACGGAATCGGCGGACACGGCGCCGTTGCGCGCGGTGTCGGCCGGTTCGCCCGACGCGGTACCCGCCTGTCCTTCGGACCCGGCACCCTGGCGCGTTGTCGATGCGATATCCGGCGGCTCATGCGAAATCGTCGCGCATCGCAGGGCGTAGGCGAGGCGTTCGGTGATCTGGGCGTCGACCACCACGGCGGTCGGGCGGGTCTGTGCGGCGCTACCTGTCATCGAGGGCCGGACGCGTACGGCAAATTCATGGGCATCTCTGCATTCTTCAACACATCGGCGCCGAGGGTGCGAACCTTCTGGTCGCGCCATTTCGCCCAGGCCTCACTGGTACCACCGGTGAGGTCGGGGGTGCGCAGGGTGGTGAGCAGCGGCAGCTCCAAACGGGCCGCGAGCACGGTGACCTGGCTATTGGCGGCGGCATGGGACCAGACATCGTCGACGACGTCGGTAATGCGGACACCGAGGCGGTCCCCGGCGCGCATCGGCCAGTCCTGGGCCAGGAGTCTGATGTCGGCGGTGTCGGCGACTGGGGCTATGCCACGGGTGATGACCGTGGCGCGGCCATCGGGCGCGATATCGAACAGTTCGACCGCGACCGTCGCAGTGGACGGACCGGACAGCCGCAGCGTTGCCGTCGGGATGCCGGAGATGTGCTGGTCGGTGGTAAGCGGCTCGGAGATGGACCAGATTTCGCGGTCGGGTCCGGGGAGCAGGCCGCGGTCGGTGTAGACACCGGTCCGCAGGTCGATCGGGACCCGGCGGGCATCCGCGGGTGGCCAGGCGGTCTCGGAGCGCCAGCCACCGTCGAACTGGCCGACGGTGATGCGCGGCCCCGGCACGTCGACATCGCGACCGGCGACGTGCTTGTCGAAGAAGGCGAGCAGTTCGGTATCGAAATCCGGTGTGCCGCATTTGCTCTCGCAGTCGCTGTGGCCCCATTCACCGAAGAATGCCCGGTGATCGCCGGGGCCGAGCGCGTTCCAGACGTCGAACACCCGATAGGCGCGGGTGTTGTAGTCGAGGAAGCCCTGGCCGAGGAACAGCGGAATCGTATTGCCGCGCAACTGTTCCACCAGATCGCGTGCGCGCCAGAACGCGGTGCCGCCATCGTGATTCGTGGTGTTCGCCGCGAATTGCGCGTAGCACTCGGGGGATATCTGGACCGCATTGGACTGGTATTCGGGCGAGTCGTCGGGTCGGCCCGGCGTGGAGGCGATGAGCAGATGCTCCATACCCGTCATATCCGAGGGCCGAATGCCCTGCTCGGTCACCGGCTTGCCGGAGAACTTCCAGGAAACGCCCTGCATGTACACATAGGAATACGGGTCGACAACCGGTCCGAACGATACGACGGCGGCCAGGCCCTTTGGTTTGGCCGCCAAGCCCATCATCCCGGTCCAGCCCTCATAGGAGGTGCCGATCATGCCCACCCGGCCGGTCGACCAGGGTTGCTCCGCCGCCCACGTCACGGCGGTGGCCACATCCGAACGTTCGCCCGGCCCACCGAAATCCGGGCAGCCGGAGGAGCCGCCGTATCCGCGCAGGTCGACGATGACGTACGTATAGCCCGCATTCAGGAACATCGCCACATGCAGGTCGTCGGTGGACGGACCGCCCTCCAGCCGCGGCATGCTCAGATAGGCGGCATGCGAGCGATACGGGCTGACGGTGAGCACCACCGGCGTGCGAGTGTCCTCGGCCACGCCCTCCGGCCGCAGGATATCGGCGTGCAGCCGGGTGCCGTCAGCGGCAGTGATATAGCTCTGCGACCACTGATATGGCACGCCGACCGGCTCTGCCGCCGTCACCGGCGCCGAAATTCCGAGTATCAGCAAAACCCCGGCCAACCCACGCCACAACACCGAACCCACAGTCACCCGAGAACTATCGACCGCAGCTGGTCGATAGTCCAGCCCCCGGAACCGGGGGTATCACTCATCGCTCCTCGGCCGAACCGAGGACCGGCTTCAGGTCCAGTACCGGGGTACCGTCGATCGCTTCCAGACCGTGCACGGTGAGGATGTGCCCATCGCTGTCGGCGATCGTGACCCGATGCAGTCCAATGGGATTCGGCCGATCGGGTGAGCGCGTCGCGAAAACTCCGGTCTCCGGACGTGCGCGGTCCCCGCGCGGATGCACCGCGAGCACCGCCCGATCCGCCTGATGCAGCCAGGTCAGCACAATGATCTCATCGCCGGGACCCAGGTCCTTCGCCGCCGCCGCCACCTCTGAATCCAACACAATGTCCGCTGGCGGAGCTCCTTCGTCACCTTGCCGAGGCGCATCCGCCCGACTACTCAACGGCGAGCGCACCCACCCGATAGGCCGCACCTGATACTGCTCGAACGAACCCATACCTATCCCTCGGTTCTGCGCGTCGACACATGACTTCCTCCGCCTACGTCCTTCTTACCCCTGCCGCCGCGGACTTTCCCCGCCCGCCGAGCCGAACTGTCTGGACGGCCGATCACCATGCGCCCGCTCTCGACTTGCCGTCCTGAGCGCATGGTGATCAGCGGTCCAACTCCGGGCATTACGGCTGGAGCAGGCCGATGACGTTGTTGTCGGCGTCGGTGAGGGTGGCGATCAGTTTGCCGCCGCCGACGTCGTGGGGCTCGTTCTGCACGGTGGCGCCCGCCTCGACCATGGCGGCGATCTGCTTCGTGATGTCCTCGACGTGCCAGTAGCCGACCGGGCCGGTCATTCCCTTCTTCGCGCCGTTCGGGTCGAGGCCGATGTCCTGACCCGCCACGCGGTAGCCGACGTAGTACGGGGTATCCGCGATCGGCTCCGAGCCGAACAAGGCTCCGTACACGCTCTTCGCCTTGACCAGGTCGGTCACCGGGTAGACGATGGTCTGCAGTCCAGCGGTCATGATTCGCTCCTCGTTCGCGGTGATTGTCGTTCCGGTTCTGGCTTCCGGTTCATGTACATGACCGGCCCCATCGGGAGAATGTGACAAATGGACGAGAATTTCCTTGCCGAGCGCTTCGAGGAGCACCGCACGCATCTGCTCGCGGTCGCATATCGCATCCTCGGTTCCGGCAGCGAGGCCGATGACGCCGTCCAAGAGGCCTGGCTGCGACTCAGTCGCTCCGACAGTGACGAGATCGAGAATCTGGGTGGTTGGCTGACCACCGTGGTCGCGCGGGTCTGCCTGAATATGCTGCAGTCGCGCAAGACGCGGCGTGAGGAACCGCTCGACGATGTCGAACTACTGCCGACGGCCGACGGTCCGGAACAGGAAGCGGTACTGGGCGATTCGATCGGGCTGGCATTGCTCGTCGTACTCGATACCCTCGCACCACCGGAGCGGCTGTCGTTCGTACTGCACGATATGTTCGCCGTGCCGTTCGATGAAATCGCCCCGATCGTCGGCAAAACCCCGGCAGCCGCACGGCAATTGGCCAGCCGGGCGCGGCGGCGGGTACAGGGGGTCGGGGCCGCCGCCGACCGCGATCGCCAGCGCGAGGTCGTCGACGCATTCCTCGCCGCATCGCGCAGTGGTGAATTCGAGGCATTGCTGACCCTGCTCGATCCGGATGTGGTGCTGCGCGTCGATGCCGCGGCGTTGGCCACCGGAGCCGCAGCGGCGCACGGTGCGAACGCCGTCGCGCAGACGTTCTCCGGCCGGGCGAGGGGAGCGCAGCTCGCGCTCATCGACGGACGCGCTGGCATGGTCTGGGCCGTCGGCGGCACCCCGCGCGTGGTCTTCGATTTCACGGTCTCCGAGGGGCGCATCGTCGCCATCGATCTGCTCGCCGACCCCGAGACCTTGGAGCTCATGGAACTCGAGCCGCAGGCGGGCTGAGCCTCGCCTGTCACATCTCGATCGCCGCGCCGGTCAGGAGGTGTGACGGCGCGCGAGCCGAGCGCGCCGAGGGCACGAGGCAGGAGAGCCACGATGAGCAATACCCGATCGATCGCATATTGGGTCAGCACCGGATTATTGATTTCCGTACTGGCCACGGGCGGCGTCGCCGACCTGACTCACCGCGGCGGCACCGCGGCGGGCATGACGGAATTGGGGTATCCGACCTATGTCATGACCATCCTCGGATTCTGGAAAGTGCTCGGCGCTATGGCCATTGCCGCACCGCGTTTTCCACTGGTGAAGGAATGGGCCTATGCCGGGGCGTTTTTCGATCTGACCGGTGGACTCGCATCGCATATCGGACACCATTCAGCCGTGAATCATCTGGTCTACACCGGCTTTTTCGCGATATGCGTGGTGGCGTCGTGGGCCTTGCGGCCCGCGAGCCGCAAACTCGGTGTTCCGGTTTTCCGCGGGCTCGGCCGCGCTCCGGAATCGGCAGCGCGCCAGGCCCGGACGATGCCATCGGGATCGGTCGGCGCCGCCGCGTGACCCGCGGCCGTGAGTCGCCCGTCGTTCGAGGAAACGGCGGGCTATTCGCTTTTGCTATTGCAGCGCGAAGGTTGTGCTGAGTCAACAAGATTCGGCTGGTGTCTCAGGTGGTGCGGCGTAAGATCGGGCCGGTGCGCCTCCCCGGGGGAAGTATGAGTGAGCCGGTGACCACGGATTGGGACAGATTCGTGCGGGCACTGGCGCAATGCCTATCCGAACTACCATCTCGGGCAACGCTGATCATCGCCGCGCCCGGCAATAAATACGTCCAATTCGTGCAATACGACATCAAGCTATCCGTCGAACTGGCGGGCAATTCCTACCTCACCCGGCCCATCTCGCCGACCGCTGAGCACACCCTGCGCGATCTCGGCTGGCGCGAACCGGTCGCGCGGCGCGGGATCGACAATTGGACCCGCACCCTGCTGTGGCCCCTTTCCATGGACACCCTGGTCGGACTCGCCCGCTCGGTCGCCATCGGCCTGCGCGACGCGCTCGGTGTCGGCACCCCGGTGGAACTGCGCGCCATGGGCTGGACCGAGAGCTCGGGTGATCTGGATCTCACCGCACTGGGGCCGATCGCGCACCGCGGCGTGCACTGACGCGGTGCGGAGACCCGCCCGACGTGGCACTATCCTGTGAAGCATGGCAGTAGGCAAGGGCGGCACGCCGTCGAAGGAAGCGAAGGCCGCGGCTAAGGCGGCGCGCAAGCAGCAGTCGAAAGAACGCCGCCAGCAGCTCTGGCAGGCCTTCCAGATGCAGCGCAAGGAAGACAAGCTGCTGCTGCCTTTGATGATCGGTGCCGTTGTCGGCATCACCGCCGTTTTCCTGGTGATCGGCCTGATCTTCGGCCTGCAGTGGTTCCTGCTGCCGCTCGGTCTGCTGCTCGGCGTGCTGGTCGCGTTCATCATCTTCGGGCGTCGGGTGCAGCGCAACGTCTACGCGAAGGCCGAGGGCCAGGCGGGCGCGGCGGCGTGGGTGCTGGAGAATCTGCAGGGCAAGTGGCGGGTCAGCAATGGCGTCGCCGCGACCACCCAGCTGGACGCCGTGCACCGGGTGATCGGCCTGCCGGGCGTCATCCTGATCGGCGAGGGTGCCCCGCAGCGGCTGAAATCGCTACTGGCCCAGGAGAAGAAGCGGACCGCCCGGCTCATCGGCGACACCCCGATCTACGACATCATCATCGGCAACGACGAGGGCCAGATCCCGCTCAAGGAGCTGCAGAAGCATCTCACCAAGCTGCCCCGCAATATCGACGCCAAGCGCATCGACCTCATCGAGGGCCGCCTCACCGCGCTGAGCTCGCGCAGCGGACCCGCACTGCCCAAGGGCCCGATGCCCGCGGGCGCCAAGATGCGCGGTGTGCAGCGCAGCATCCGTCGGCGCTGATTCGATTCGAAAGGCCCGCATCCCCCGAGTTGGGATGCGGGCCTTTTCTGTCAGGCCGCCGGGGCGGTGGTGAGCAGCCAGGTGATCCTGTCGTAGGCGAGTACGTGGTAGATGACCAGCACCGCGGTGCAGATCAGCGCCCACTGGGGCAACCCGGCGATCCACAGCGCGGCCGCGCCGCCGAACAGGACGATCAGTTCGACCACCAGCCGCACCGGCCCCGGCACCGCGACCGGCGCCGCACCGCTGCGGCTCGGATCGCCGGGAACGGCGAAGGTTCCCCACAGCGTGGCAGCGGCAACCGGCAGCACCACGACCAGGATGAAGCGCCATGGTGAGTCGAACGCCCGCCATCCGCAGACTCCGAGCGAGGAAATGGCGGTGAGTTCGAGCAGTAGGCGCAGCGCCAGCATGGCCGGATTCAGAGACACCGCCGGAGCCTAACGGGCAGTGCCCGAGCCGTCGTCCCGACGAAAGTCGGGTCTTTTTACTGTCGGAAGGTTCGTGCGGGCGGGCTATCGCGAGCGGACGATGGCGGTGCCGGTGGCACGGTCGTGCATACCGCGGCCGTCGGCGTCGGTGAACAAGGCCGGGACCACGAAAACCAGCAGCACCTGCCGGGCCAGCGCGCGCACGAAACCGACGGCCACCGGCGCATCGACGCGGATCACCCGCAGGCGCAGGAAGTACTGACCGGGGGTGAAGCCGAACAACGACACCGCGACGACACCGATCACGAACCAAACCAACAGGTTGGGCGTGGTGAGCGCGCTCACGATCACTTCGAAGTTGGTGGGGCGCGATTTCCCGGCGGGGATATCCATTCCGGCGATGATCTTGTCCGGATTCGGCCGGATGATGATCGCGGTAATGCCGAGCGCGATGAACCAGTCCACCACCAGCGCGGCAATGCGCCGCAACATACCTACGAGCGAACCCGCGCCCGAGCGCGGCAGGCCGAGGTTCTGGCCGGGGAACTCGGGGGTTGCCGGATCGCCCGAGTCCGCCGAAGGGCCGGAGAGCCAGGATCCGCTGATGCGTGCCATGAACCCCAGAATAGGCCCCTACGACCGGTCGTAGGACACCGCATTAAATCGGAGCTGACCTCGGTGAGCAGCGCCGATGATGGCAGGACTACCATGCTGTTCGAGCCCGGTTGGCTTTCACTACCCGTCCAGCCGCACGTGTAACACTGGCGAAACACAGCCTTGACTACTGGGAAACACCGCGTCCATACCGTCGGGACGCGACGAACCCATGCAATCGACACTGGCTGGGAACCGATCCGTAAGGAGAACAAGTGACGTTCAGCACGGCCGACGAGGTCATCAAGTACATCAAAGAAGAGGACGTCGAATACGTCGACATTCGCTTCAGCGATCTTCCGGGTGTACAGCAGCACTTCTCGATCCCCGCGAAGGCCTTCACCGCTGACCTCGCTGAGGAAGGGCTAGCGTTCGACGGCTCCTCCGTCCGTGGCTTCCAGTCCATCGACGAGTCGGACATGCTGCTGCTCCCCGACTTCAGCACCGCGCGTCTGGACCCGTTCCGCGCTGCCAAGACGCTGAACCTCAACTTCTTCGTGCACGACCCGTTCACCCGCGAGGCCTACAGCCGCGACCCGCGTAACATCGCGCGCAAGGCGGAGGAGTACCTGAAGAGCACCGGCATCGCCGACACCGCCTACTTCGGTGCCGAGGCCGAGTTCTACATCTTCGACTCCATCCGTTACGACTCGGGCATGAACGGCGCCTTCTACGAGATCGAGTCGATCTCCGGCTCCTGGAACACCGGTAAAGAGTTCAACCCGGACGGCACCCGCAACCGCGGCTACAAGGTCCGCAACAAGGGCGGTTACTTCCCGGTTGCGCCGTACGACCACTACGTCGACCTGCGCGACAAGATCTCGACCAACCTGCAGAACGCGGGCTTCGAGCTCGAGCGCGGCCACCACGAGGTCGGCACCGCCGGTCAGGCCGAGATCAACTACCGCTTCAACACCCTGTTGCACGCCGCCGACGACCTGCAGCTGTTCAAGTACATCGTCAAGAACACCGCGTGGGCCGAGGGCAAGACCGTCACCTTCATGCCGAAGCCGCTCTTCGGTGACAACGGCTCGGGCATGCACGTGCACCAGTCGCTGTGGAAGGACGGCAAGCCGTTGTTCCACGACGAGGCCGGCTACGCGGGCCTGTCGGATCTGGCGCGCCACTACATCGGCGGCATCCTGCACCACGCGCCGTCGCTGCTGGCGTTCACCAACCCGACCGTGAACTCCTACCACCGCCTGGTCCCGGGCTACGAGGCCCCGATCAACCTGGTGTACTCGCAGCGCAACCGCTCCGCCGCGGTCCGCATCCCGGTCACCGGCAACAACCCGAAGGCCAAGCGCATCGAGTTCCGCGCGCCCGACTCCTCGGGTAACCCGTACCTGGCCTTCGCCGCCATGATGATGGCCGGTCTGGACGGCATCAAGAAGAAGATCGAGCCGAAGGCCCCGGTCGACAAGGACCTCTACGAGCTCCCGCCGGAGGAGGCCAAGGGTATCCCGCAGGCCCCCACCAGCCTGGCCTCGGTCATCGACCGCCTCGAGCAGGACCACGACTACCTGACCGAAGGCAACGTCTTCACCCCGGACCTCATCGAGACCTGGATCAACCTGAAGCGCGAAAACGAAATCGCGCCCGTGAACCTGCGTCCGCACCCGTACGAATTCGAACTGTACTTCGACGTGTAAGTCGGTAGGTCGCAACGCAGGCTTCGCTCCTGCGCTGTAAGACATGGAGCCCCATCCGTTTCGACGGGTGGGGCTCCGTCGTTTCTCGTGCGCACCAGCATGACCCGCGCACTGGTTATGGTGGGTATTCGCGCGCCACACCGGTTCGATCGCAAGGCAATTCGGAACCGGGATGTACGAGGACTGCGGTCCCTTCGGTTCTTGGAGGACAGTCGCGGCCCGGCTACCGAGCAATCGGCCGCGGCAGTGTGCGAGCGACTTTCGACCGGCTCGACGAACTCGGCCCAGGTGGAGAAGGATTCTGGATGCCGGCGTCCAACTCGATCAACTGGATGGCCTCGGGTGTACCTGCTGCGGGTTGAAGTGCTGTCCGGTAGTCGGTTTCGAGCGTCTTACGTTGGCAGGCTTCGATGGGTACGTCGATGGCCAACCGGGTGAGCCCTCTCATCGAAGCGCAGCAGTGCCGCAAACCGCGCGGAAGGCGAGCGAGAGCTGTTGCGGCGCAAAACGTCTGCTGTTACGGGTGCACGCAACCGCTAGCGCGTCGGCGGGGTGAGGCCGAGGCTCGTCAGGGCGGCTGGAGCAGAGTTGTCACCCATCAGACTCAGGGTTCGGGCTCGCTGGTAAGGGCAGTGGGCCGTCTCGAAGGCGATTGCGATGGCGGGTAGGCGTTCGGGGGCATGGTCGAGCAGAGCCGTGGCTCGGTCGACCATGGCGGTGGCGATCGGGTTGCCGGACACTGCGGTTCGAGCGGTTGTGACGTAGTCGCGGGCGTTCGGATGAGCGGCGAGGACGGCTGCCTCGGCACGCAGTGCGAGGTACCAGTGGCGCCAGATCCAGATGATCTGCTCGTCCATCTCGTCGGGGTCGGCCGACAGGCTTGCCAGGGCACGGTCGGGTTGTCCGTGGTGGAGCAGGACAATGGCATCGAATACGGCACTGTAGGCGGCCTTCTGGTCGGGCGCCACACCGAGATTGTCGACGATGGCCAGCCATTCGGCTCTCGCGTCGCCGTCGCCGCGCAGGCCGTGGATCAGAGCCACCGCGGCCGCCGCCGTGGCGAGGTTGGGTGCGTGCAGGCGACCGGAGAGCTCCCACGCGTCGATGAATCGCCTACTGTCGGTGAGCACGTTGTCGGCATTGCCCGCGAGCGCGTCCGCCACCAGCCGCCGCGAGGTGGCGAAGTCACCCCGTTCGGCCAGCAATGGCAGGTCGCGGAGCTGCTCGGCCCAACGGCGGGCCCCATCCAGGTCACCCACGCCGATAGAGGTATCGGACGCCTCCGCGAGTGCGTTGACCCGTTCGAGCGCGCTGGCCGGTGTCACCGGAACCGCGGCGAGCAGCTCGACTCGCCGCTGGGTCGTCGCCGCGGTGGCGAAGGTATCACCCGCCCAGCACTGGGCCGCGGCAAGCGCGTCGAGGGCCGCGCTCTCGGCCAGCGGATCGCCGGTCCGGGAGGCCAGGTCGACCGCCCGCTCGGCGCGCGTAATCGGCTCGGGTACCGGCAATTCCGATGCGCTCGGCGCAGAATCGGCAGTGTGGGGGAGTACTCCGCACTCGGCCAGGGCGACCGCGGCAAGGGCGGCCGGGTCGTCGTCGGTCAACTCGCGCGCCTCGGACAGCAGCGCCGCGGCCGCATTCGACGGCGGCGGCTCGGCGAAGGTTTCGGACATCCGATAGACGGTGATTGCGGCCGTGGCCAGGTCGCGGGCGGCCGCGGCGGTGTCCCCGGCGTTGCGTGCGGTGTCCGCGGCACCGCGGTAGAGGCGGTACATGTCTGCACCGCGCATCCGGCATCCGGCGACCTCGGCGGCGTGCCGTAGTGCGGATGCCGCGTCGATCGGGTCCTCGGCGAGCGCTGCCGCCTGCTCGTACCGCTGCTGGGACTCGCCGACCAGATTTCGGGTAAAGGTCAGTTGAGCCAGGGACAAGGCCAGATCGTATGCGTCGGAACGAAGTTCGGATTGTTCGGCCGCCCAGGCCAGGGCTGCCCGGATGTCGTCGACGGCCGCGTCGAATCGGGTGCGCCAGTCGGTGGCGGGCGGCAGGTCCCCGGTCAGCGCCGCGGCGGTCTTCGAGCACCAATGCAGATGGCGCGCAAGCACTTCGGGCAGCTCACCGGTCTCGAGGAGTTGTTCCGTCTCATACTGGCGGATCGTCTCCAATGCCCGGTAGCGGGTGCCGCCCGCGGACGGCGCGGCGGTGAGCAGGCTCTGCTCGGCGAGCCGGGCCAGACCGTCCGCGACCGAGTTCGGTTCCAGCGGCGGATATCCGGCCACCTCGGCGGCGTCGGCGGCGGTGAACGGTGCGACGAAGACCGAGACTCGTCGGAGCACGCACCGGTCCGAGTTGGTCAGCAGGGCCTGGCTCCAGTCGAGCATGGCCCGCACGGACCGATGTCGGTCGTCGGCACGGCGTCCACCGACCAGGAGGCGCAGCGGATCGGCGAGACTGGCGGTCAGACCGTCGAGACCGAGGGTGGGCAGCCTGGCGGCCGCGAGCTCGATCGGCAGCGCCAGACCGTCGAGCCGCTGGCAGACCTCGGTGACCTGATCCAATTGTTCCGGTTCGACGGGCCAGCCCAGGGCGGCGGCTCGGTCCAGGAACAACGCAATGGCATCCGCGGTGGCGGCATCATCGCCGAGAGATAGCGGTGGCACCGCGTAGACCTGCTCGAAGGGCACCATGAGCCGAGCGCGGCTGGTGGCCAGTACGGTCACGCGCGGGCAGTGCGCGAGCAGGCGCTCGATGAACGGTGCCGCGCCCTCGCGCAGATGCTCGCAGTTGTCGAGGACGAGCAGGGTGTGGCGGTCGGTGAGGGCGGTCAGCACCGAATCGTCGAGGCTGCGGCCCTGCTGTTCGCCGAGGCCGAGCGCACGGGCCACTGCGGATCCGGTCATCGCCGGATCGGTTACCGGTACGAGGTCGACGAACCATGCACCGTCGGCGAATTCACCGGCAAGATCTGCGGCAACGGCCAAGGCCAGCCGCGTTTTGCCGACACCGCCGGGGCCGAGTGCGGTCACGTGGCGCTGTACCGCGACGGCCTGACGCAATTCGGCCCGCTCCCGGGCCCGGCCGACGAACGACGTCAATGGTGCGGGCAGGACGGCCACCGCCTCGCTCCGCTCGGCCCGGGTGAGCTCGGCCGCGCGCTGGGCGAGCGCCCGCCGGTCGGGGACGCCGACCTTGCGCAGCAGCGAGGACACATGGGTCTCCACGGTGCGCACCGAGATGTACAGCTGCGCGCCGATCTCGGCATTGCTGCGATGTTGTCCGATCAGAGTCAGGACTTCGGCCTCGCGGTCGGAGATCCCGGCAGCCACCTTCTGCGTTGACACGTCTCCATTCTCACGTACCGGTCCCGTAGCTCGTGCGGGCATCGACCCGTGCTCACTCAGTGGTGCTTTCCGTGTTCGGCACGGATGTCGCGCCGCCGAGCGCTGCCTACCGTAATTCTCATCGCCGCAAGACGATCCGGACCACATCGCCGAAGGAGTACTCATGACCGCCGCCTCGGCCGGGGGAATCAAGACCGTACTGCATCCCGTCTCCGACCTGGCGACGGCCAAGGAGGTCTACACCGCCCTGATCGGTGCACCGCCGCAGATCGACGGAACCTACTACGTCGGTTTCGACGTCGCGGGCCAGCACATCGGGCTGGTACCGGGCGGCGGACCGCAGCGCATGACCGCACCGGTGGCGTACTGGCAGGTGCCCGATATCGAGGCGAAGCTGGGCGAGGTCACGGCCGCGGGAGCCACTGTGCGCGAACCCGTGCGCGATGTCGGTGCAGGTCGCCTGGTCGCCACCATCACCGATCCGGACGGCAATGTCCTGGGGCTGCTGCAGGACCGGTGAGCGCCCCCGACGTTTTCAACCGAACCGATATCACGATCGACACCACAACGGAGGAACCGCAATGACCACAACCCGCACCACGAAGCGCAAGTCCACGGTGGGATTTTCGGAAGAAGAGCGCGCCGCGATGAAGGAGCACGCTCAGGAGCTCAAGACGGCCGCGCGCCGCGGCGCGCGCGCAGCCAAGGCGGACGGCGAGTCCGATGTGCTCGCGAAGATCGCCGAAATGGCGGATTCGGATCGCGTCATGGCCGAGCGAATCCACGCCATCGTCAAGGCCAACGCGCCCGAGCTCAGCCCGAAGCTCTGGTACGGCATGCCCTCCTATGCCAGGGACGGCAAGGTCGTCTGCTTCTTCCAGACAGCGGAGAAGTTCAAGGCGCGGTACGCCACCCTCGGCTTCAACGACTCGGCGAGCCTCGACGACGGCACCATGTGGCCCACCGCCTTCGCGCTGACCGAATTGACCGCCGCCGATGAGACCCGGATCGGGGAGCTCGTCAAGAAAGCGGCGAGCTGAGAACTACGGCCTGCCACCGCGTCTGGTGGCAGGCCGTATGGTCCATTTCACATGACCTGGCCTGAAGACGAGTACCTGCGAAACCTGCGGGAAGCGCGGGGCGACTATGCCTGGTTGATGCGGCGGTATGGCGGGCGCACGTGGCAGGAGGCTGATGCGGAGGCGCGGGAGGCGTATCCGTATGAGTCGAGTGATCGGCCGTTTCGTGGCATCGAATTCCATGATGACGCTTGGCATTGGGCGATGTTGGCGATTCACGGCGCCATGTACTGGCGCGAGCATCCGGAGCTATTGGAGCCGTCTGTCGAGTATCTGAGGAGCCGAGGGGAGTAGCGGAAGTCTCGGTGGACGGTATGTGGGTCTCGGTCAGTGGGGTAGTTGAATCGCCCCGGATTCGATGCACACCGGTTTATCTGTCACCAGCCGGTTGTTCGGCGTGGAGTGCATGGTAGTCGGCTTCGTATTCGACCGGTG
>NZ_JBEXUI010000062.1:0-34332 GCF_040614395.1 Nocardia sp. NPDC005998
ATCGCCCGCGAACTCTACCGAATCATCACCGCAAACCAGCCTCAGCCGACCACTTGACATCCATAGGAGCATCTACGCTCGGCGAGCAGTCGGAGGGGTGGGGCCGCAATTGATCTGGACGAGGGCTAGCCGATCACGCAGGGTGCGGCGCCGTCCGTGGCATTGTTGCTGGTGAAGGGGCGGGTCTCGGGGGTCGGCTGCCACAGTCCATCGGTGCAGGCGTAGTTCCAGCTCGCCCCGCTGGCGACGAGGGTGGCGATGGCCTCGATCAGCCGGTCCACATCGGCGGAACTGGTGCCGAGGCCGATGCTGGCACGCAGCGCGCCGTCGAGGCCGAGGCGCGCGAGCAAGGGGTGGGCGCAGAAGCGGCCGTCGCGAATGCCAATGCCGTGTTCGGCGGAGAGGTAGGCCGCGACCTGGCCGGGGGCGAAACCGTCCAGGGTGAAGGCGACGATGCCGACGGTATCCGGGCTGTCGTCCCAAATGCGCAGCAGGTTGACGCCGGGAATGGCGGACAGGCCGGTGCGCAGCTGATCGGCGAGCAGATGTTCGTGAGTGGCAAGGGATTCGGGATCGATCGCACAGAGCGCGTCACATGCGGCGGCGAGCGCGGCCGCACCGAGGACATTCGGGGAACCGGCCTCATGACGCTGCGGCGCGGGTGCCCACTCCGTGCGGGTAACACCGACCTCGCGGACCGCGCCGCCGCCCGCCAGATACGGTTCGGCGGCATCGAGCCAATCCCGGCGTCCGACAAGCACTCCCGCGCCGAACGGCGCGTAGAGCTTGTGCCCGGAAAAGGCGAGGTAATCGATGCCGGTGTCGCGCAGGCTGATCCGACGATGTGGTGCCAGTTGGGCGGCATCGACCAGGATGCGGGCGCCGCACTGGTGCGCGATGGTGGCCAGGCGCTCGAGCGGCAGTACCTCACCGGTCACATTGGAGGCGCCGGTGACCGCCAGCAATGCGGCTGGCTTACTGCACAATTCGGCGATGAGCTGGCGGATGGTCTCCCCGACGGTCGCCGCGGCCCGGACGACGCGCCGGCCGTGCCGGGTCCACGGCAGGAAGTTCGCGTGATGCTCGATATCCAGCACCACGGTGTCACCGGGGACGCAGGCGGCGAGCAGGTTGAGCGAATCGGTGGTGTTGCGGGTGAATACCACCACCTGGTCGTCGGCGGCATCGAGGAAACGCGTCACCGAACCGCGGGCCGCCTCGTAGCACTCGGTGGAGATCCGCGAGGCGTAGCCCGCGCCGCGGTGCACACTCGCGTAGTACGGCAGCAACTGCTGCACCCGATCGGTGACCTGCGCCAATGCCGGTGCGCTCGCGGCGTAGTCGAAGTTGGCGTAGGTGGTTGTCCCGCCCTGGACCAGCGGTACCCGGAGATCGTCGCCGGAGACCCGGGCGAAGGCGGAACAGGTCTGGTCAACGACAGCAGTCATCACAAAATCCCATCGGTTATGGGACCCGTAATCAGGTGATTATCCGAGTCCGCGCTTGCCGCACCCGGTCGGGCTGCGGCCCGGTCGTCACCCGGAGCACCCCACCGCGGAGGAGGGTTGCCGACCAGCTAGCCGGGGCTTGACGCTGGTACTCATGACCTGAACCGAGATTGGCAGATGCCGCACCGCCGTGTCAACCGCCGTTTTCGCCAGTGCATATACATGCACTCAAATAAATAACCTTGCAAAGCCGGGCGATCTGCGATCTCATCGAGAGGTGACGCTTTCCCTGCTGCTCAGCTTTGTCGGCCTGTGCGTTCTGCTGTCGATCACGCCCGGCCCGGACTCGTTCCTGGTGCTGCGATTCTCGATCGTGGACGCACGCCCCGGCATCGCCGCGGCAGTCGGTTCGGCGCTGGGCGGCATCGTCTGGGCGGTAGTGGTCGCGGCGGGGGTTGCCGCACTGCTGGAACAGTCCGCGATGGCCTACCGGACACTCAAGGTCGTCGGTGGAATCTACTTGGTGTACTTGGGAATTCGGGCGCTGATCGAGCACCGCAAACAGCGCGGGGCCAGCGCGCAGGTGTCCGGTCAGCCGAGCGCGGGCGAGGCGACCTCGATTCGCTCGGCATTCGCCGCGGGCCTGGTGTCGTGCATGTTCAACCCGAAGGTCGGTCTGTTCTACCTGGCGGTGCTGCCGCAGTTCCTCACCGACGTCACCTTCGCGAACACTCTCGCGCTCGGCGCCATCGAAAGCACCATCGCGGCCGTGGAGATGATCCTGCTCGCGCTGCTGGCCGCCCGGGCGGTGGCCATGCTGCGCCGCCCCCGGGTTCGCGATCGGCTGGAGCAGATCAGCGCGGCGATTCTCGCCGCACTCGGTATCGGCACCGCCGCCTCGGCCGCGTAATCCATTGTGCGCCTCGTCGACGGCCACCTCCGGTCGCCGTCGACAAGGCGGACAGCATCGCTATTTTGGCTGAATCTCCTTGCGCCACAGCAGCACCGACGCGATCAGGGAAACCACCGCGGCAGCGGTGAGCCACCAGAACGCCTGCCGGAACCCGGCATCCACCGACAATCCGGCGGCCGCCGCGCGATACAGCACAACCGCCAGCAACGCGGCCCCGATCGACCCGCCGACCCGCTGCAGAATATTGACGAACGACGCCGCATCCGGCATCTGCTGAGGTCGCACCGCCGCGTACGCCGCAGCGACAATGGGCATTCCGGTCAACCCGGTCGCCATGCCCCGAATCAGCAAAAGCGCCTGTATCACAACAGGATTCATCGAGGCATCGCCGAGCGCGAACGGCACCGTAACGGCGACCGTGACCGCACTTCCGACCACCGCGACAACACCCCCGCCGTACCGATCGGTCAACCGGCCGCCGATCGGCATCGCGATAATGCCGCCGAGCCCGAACGACATCAGCAGCAATCCGGTCGCTATCAGACCTTCGCGGTGCAGGACCTGAAAGTACAACGGCAGCACCAGCATCGACCCGAACATCGAGGCACCGGCGAAGAAGTTCGCCACATTCGCCGTCGCGAACACCGGGTGCCGGAACAGTCCGACATCGAGCAGATTCGCACCGCGCCCGCGCACCGACCGCGCCACGAACAGTCCGAGTGCCAGCGCGCCGAGCAGCACCGAAACCCACACCGTCGGCGCGGAAACGCTACCTCGACTACCGAATTCGCCGAGCCCGTAGACCAGTGCCGACAGACCGACGCCGATCAACGCGAATCCGGTGGTATCGAATCGGCCCCCGGTATCCGCCGTCGCCGCCCGCGGCAATACCCGGCGCGCCAGTACGAACGCCACCAGCCCGAACGGGATATTGATCAGGAACAACCACTGCCAGTCCAGGTTCGCGAGCATGACGCCGCCGATCGTCGGCCCGATCGCGGGCGCGGCGACCACCGCGATCCCGACCACGCTCATCACCCGACCCAGCCGATGCGGACCGGCGACCTGACCGATCAGCGTCTGCCCAGCGGGCACCAGCAAACCCGCAGCCAACCCCTGCGCAATTCGCAACCCGATGAGCCAGTCGATATTCGGCGCCAGCGCGCACAACCCCGAGGTAACGGTGAACCCGGCGAGTGCGCTCAACCAGACCCGATCCATCCCGAACCGGCGTCCGAGCCAACCGCACAGCGGCAGCGTCACGGCCAGTGCCAGCAGATATCCGCTCGCGATCCACTGCGCACTATCCAGTGCCGCACCGAGATCCGCGGCAATGGTGTTCAGGCCGATATTGACCAGTGACGTATCCAACATGCTCATCACGGCGCCGAAGACCACCACACCGGCGACCCGCCATACCCGCGCCGGAATCGGTTCGAGTGCGGGTGCGGGTGCGGTGGCGGCGACGGCCGTTCGAGTATCCGACATGGATCCTCCGCTATTTGTAGACAACCTAGATTGTGGAGATTATCAACAATTGCATGCGTCAACAATAGATACAATTACCGAATGCCCGCCGACCACATCCACCCCCGCGGCCTACTCCGCTTCCCGACCTATGCGCTCGGCAAGCTGCACAAGGCCGTGCACGCCGAAATGGGCACGTCCCTGCGCGAACATTGGGTGCTGGTCTGCCTGGAGGAGTTCGACGACCTGTCCCAGCAGCAGGTCTCCACCGCGCTCGGCATCGATCGCAGCGAGGTGGTGCGACTGATCGATGGCCTGGAAGACGCCGGATTCGTGGTCCGCACCCGCGATTCGACGGACCGCCGCAAGTACCGGCTTTCCATCACCCGGGCCGGACGGGCCGAGCGCCGCAAGACCGATGAACTCATCGAACAGGCCGCCGAGCGGGTGCTGCACCGACTCGACGACGAGGAGCGGCGCACCCTGCATCGCCTGGCCCTGAAGGCGCTCGGCGAAGACCTCTGACCCCGCCGCCGCCAACCGACCACCCGGTTCGGTCGACGACAACATGCCGATACCGCAGGTACCGTAGACAGTTGGTCTCCGTGGCGTTTGCCCACTGGTAACCATCTTGTGGAACAACAACGAGGAAAGCGCTAGGCAGGTCTATGAGAGGTGGGCAGGACGTAATGCTGCAGCCGCAGGTCGACGCCGCGGCGGGCAAGGACCAGGCGACGGGGCTCCCGACGCCGAACCCCTTGCTACGCTCCGCACTCGCGCCGCAGGCCAGGACCCTTGTCGACGTTCTGAACAGCACCGCGCAGGCCCACCCCGAGGCACCCGCGATCGATGACGGCCGCGTGGTGCTCAGCTATACCGAGCTGCTGTCCGAGATCGACGCCGGTGTCGTCGGATTGATCGCGGCGGGCGTGCGCCCGGGCGATCGCGTCGGCGTCCGCATGCCATCCGGTTCGCATGAGCTCTACGTCACAATCCTGGCCATTCTCTATGCCGGTGCCGCGTACGTCCCGGTGGACGCCGACGATCCGGAGGAGCGCGCCCGGCTGGTCTTCGGCGAAGCCCGAGTTACCGCCATCGCGACGGCCGAGGGCATCGAACCGACCGTCGCGGCCGCCGAACGAACCGATCGACACCCGGAAGCGACCGCCGCCGAATCGACCGTTCGCCCTACCACCGACGATGACGCCTGGATCATCTTCACCTCCGGATCCACCGGAACCCCGAAGGGCGTCGCGGTCTCGCACCGCAATGCCGCGGCATTCGTCGATGCCGAGGCACGCCTGTTCCTCCAGGACGCCCCGATCGGACCCGGCGACCGGGTCCTGGCCGGACTCTCGGTCGCCTTCGACGCCTCCTGTGAGGAGATGTGGCTGGCCTGGCGCAATGGCGCCTGCCTGGTGCCCGCGCCGCGCGCCCTGGTCCGCACCGGCGCGGATCTCGGCCCCTGGCTGGTCCGTCGCGAGATCAGCATCGTCTCGACGGTGCCAACATTGGCCGCGACCTGGCCCGCCGAGGCGCTCGACCCGGTCCGGCTGCTGATCTTCGGCGGCGAGGCGGTGCCGCCCGAACTCGCCGAACGCCTTGCCGGACGGCCCGCGGCGCGAGCGGCGGACTCGGATGAGGAAGCGGATCACGATGGGCCGGGCGAACGCCGTTCGGACCGCGAGGTGTGGAATACCTACGGCCCCACCGAAGCAACGGTGGTCGCATGTGCGGCCCTGCTCGACGGCGGCTTCCCGGTCCGGATCGGACTCCCGCTCGACGGCTGGGATCTGACGGTCGTCGATGCCGAGGGCAATCCGGTGGGCGAGGGCGAATCCGGTGAACTCGTGATCGGCGGCGTCGGCCTGGCCCGCTATCTCGATCCGGCCAAGGACGCCGAAAAGTACGCTCCCCTACCGTCACTCGGCTGGGACCGGGCCTATCGCAGCGGCGATCTAGTCCGCAACGACAGCGAGGGGCTGGTCTTCCTCGGCCGCGCCGACGATCAGATCAAACTCGGCGGTCGCCGCATCGAGCTCGGCGAGATCGATAACGCACTACAGCATCTGCCCGGCGTGACCGGGGCCGCCGCCGCCATCCGATCCACCAAGGCGGGCAATAAGATCCTGGTCGGCTATCTCACCGGTACCGCACCGGATTTCGACCTGTCCGCGGCCAGAGCCCAACTCGCCCAACGACTCCCGGCCCCACTGGTCCCCAGGCTCGCCATCGTCCCCGATCTGCCGACCCGTACCTCGGGCAAGGTCGACCGCAACGCCCTGCCGTGGCCGCTACCCAACGAGACCGACGCCCCGCGCGCCGACCTCACCGAAACCGAGCAATGGATCGCCGGACTGTGGGATTCGATTCTCGGGGCCGAGGTCACCGGCCCCGACGGCGACTTCTTCGATCTCGGCGGCGGCTCGCTCGCGGCCGCCCAACTGGTCACCGCCCTGCGCGAACGCTATCCGAGCATTGCCGTGGCCGACCTGTACGACCATCCGCGCCTCGGCGCACTCGCCGAACTACTGGACGAGACCGCACCATCGGAGACGGTCGAAACCCGCATCGTGCGCCCCACCCCGCGCAGCGCCCAGTGGGCACAGGTGCTCGCCACCGTCCCGCTGAGCACCCTCACCGGCATGCAGTGGCTCACCTGGCTGGCCATTGTCGGGAATATCGCGGGCTGGTCCGGCTCGCTGCCTTGGCTGCCGCATCTTTCGTGGTGGTGGACGCTGGCCGCCTTCCTGCTGTTCATCTCCCCGCCCGGTCGCATGGTGATATGCGCAACGGGTGCGCGGGTGCTGTTGCGCGGCGTCGCGCCGGGCAGCTACCCACGTGGCGGCTCGGTGCATCTGCGGCTGTGGGCCGCGGTCCGGCTGTCCGAGGCCAGCGGCGCCGAAAGCCTTTCCGGCGCACCGTGGATGGTGCCGTTCGCGCGGGCACTCGGCGCCAAGATCGGCACCGGTATCGATCTGCACACCCTGCCGCCGGTCACCGGCATGCTCGAACTCGGCGACGGTTGCAGTGTGGAACCGGAGGTCGACCTCTCGGGTTACTGGATCGATGGCGATATCGTGCACATCGGGCCGATCACCATCGGCCCCGGTGCGGTGATCGGCGCGCGATCGATTCTGCTGCCCGGCAGCAAGATCGGCAAGAACGCCGAGATCGCACCGGGCTCCTCGGTGGCGGGCAAGGTCAAGGCCGAACAGGAGTGGGCGGGCTCGCCAGCCACGAAGGTCGGCAAGGCACCGCACCGCTGGCCGGAAAACACCCCCGCCAGGGCCGCGCATTGGGTCGCGATCTTCGGCGTGACCTCGATGGCATTGGCGGCGATGCCCATTCTCGGCCTGGCCACCGGCGGCGCGTTCATCGCCTGGTTCATCCGCGATGCGACCACGCTCGCGGGCGCGCTCGGACGCGGCTTCGCGATCCTGCCCGTCGCCACCCTGCTCAGCCTGACCGTCTACGCGGTGACGACGGTGCTCGCGGTCCGACTGCTCAGCATCGGACTCACCGAGGGCCATCACCCCGTCCGCAGTCGGGTCGGCTGGCAGGCCTGGGCCACCGAGCGCCTGCTGGATTCGGCGCGCACCTTCCTGTTTCCGCTCTATGCCAGCCTGCTGACCCCGCTGTGGCTGCGGCTGCTCGGCGCGAAGGTCGGCAAGAGCGTCGAGGCCTCAACGGTGCTGCTGCTGCCGAAGTTCACCACCGTCGCCGACGGCGCTTTCCTCGCCGACGACACCATGATCGCCAGCTACGAACTCGGCGGGGGCTGGCTGCGCATCGGCGATGCCAAGGTCGGCAAGCGCGCGTTCCTCGGCAATTCCGGAATGACCGCGCCCGGTCGGCGGGTGCCGAAGAACGGTCTGGTCGCGGTGCTCTCGGCCGCGCCGTCCAAGGCCAAGGCGGGTTCGTCCTGGCTCGGCAGCCCGCCGGTCCGGCTGCGCCGCGCCTCCGAAACCGGCGATACCGAGCGCACCTTCGATCCGCCCCCGCGCCTCAAGGTTTTCCGCGGCATCGTCGAAACCTGCAGGCTGATACCGGTACTGGTGACCTTCGCGATCGGCCTCGGTGTGCTGTTCACACTGGCCTGGATCGCGGAATCGGTGGGCTATCTGGCCGCCGCGCTGCTCAGCGGTGTGGTGCTGCTGGCCGCTGGTGCGATCGCGGGCACCAGCTCGGTCATCGCGAAGTGGTCGCTGGTCGGGCGAATCGGCGCCGAGGAACATCCGCTGTGGAGTTCGTTCGTCTGGCGCAATGAGGTTGCCGACACCTTCGTCGAAACCGTTGCCGCGCCCTGGTTCGCGCGGGCCGCGACCGGCACCCCGGTGCTGAATCTGTGGCTTCGTGGACTCGGCGCAAAGATCGGTCGCGGGGTATGGTGCGAGTCCTACTGGCTACCGGAGGCGGACCTGGTGACACTCGGTGACGGCGCGACCGTGGAACGAGGCTGTGTGGTGCAGACCCACCTCTTCCACGATCGAATCATGGCCATGGACACCGTCACCCTCGGCGCCGGTGCCACCCTCGGACCGCACTGTGTCGCGCTGCCCGCCGCGAGCATCGGCGACGGCGCGACCATCGGTCCCGCGTCGCTGGTCATGCGGGGTGACACCGTCCCGGCGTCCAGTCGCTGGTGGGGAAATCCGATCGCGCCGTGGTCCAGTGCGGCGCCGAGGCCGAGCGAGGTCGGAGCAGCCAACTGATGCGGGGCAAGTTCTACGAAGAGCCCATCGACGAATACCTACCGCAGAACGGAAATCGGGGCTACCGGGTATCGCGATACGAACTGGAGCTCACCTACAAGGTCACCAGCAACCGCCTGGCAGGCCGCGCCGCGATCACCGCGGTGACCACCGGGGTGCGCGATCGTTTCGCACTCGATCTGTCCCAAGCGCTCACCGTCGCCAAGGTCTTCGTCAACGGGGCCAAGCCTGCGAAGTACGTCCACCAGCACGGCAAGCTGGTGATCACCCCGCAGCATCGGATTCCGGCGGGCGGGGTGCTCGGACTGGTCGTGCAATACGCGGGCGTTCCGAAGCCGGTGCGCGGGCCGTGGGGTGAGGTCGGCTGGGAGGAACTGACCGAGGGCGCCCTGGTCGCCAGCCAGCCCAATGGCGCCGCATCCTGGTTCCCCTGCGACGATCATCCGAGTTCCAAAGCCAGCTACCGGATTTCGATCACCACCGATACCCCGTATTACGCGCTGGCCAACGGCACCCTGGTCCGCAAGCAGACCAAGGCGAGCCAGACCACCTGGGTCTACGAACAGCCCGAACCGATGTCGAGCTATCTGGCCACCATCCAGATCGGGCCGTACCAGAAGCACCGGTTCGATGCCCCGCACGGTTCGGTGGCGATGCAGGCTGTCGCCCCGGCCCGGCTGCGCGCCAATTTCGAGCACGACTTCGCCCGCCAGTCGCAGATGATGGAGCTGTTCATCGAGAAGTTCGGCCCGTATCCCTTCGACGGCTACACCGTCGTCATCACCGACGACGACCTCGAGATCCCGATCGAGGCCCAGGGCATCTCGGTCTTCGGCGCCAACCACTGTGACGGCCGCCGCGGCGCGGAACGCCTTGTCGCACACGAACTCGCGCACCAGTGGTTCGGCAATAGCCTCACCATCCGGCAGTGGCGCGATATCTGGCTACACGAAGGCTTCGCCTGCTATGCCGAATGGATCTGGTCGGAGGCCGCGGGCGGGCCGACCGCCGATCAGCTGGCGCGCGCCGCCCGACACAATCTGTCCAGGGAACCGCAGGACATCATCATCGGCGATCCGAGCCCACAGCGCATGTTCGATGATCGCGTGTACAAGCGCGGCGCGCTCACCCTGCACGCACTGCGCCTCGAACTCGGCGAGCGGGCCTTCTGGGAGCTACTGCGCGAGTGGACGATTCGCTATCGACACGCCTCGGTCAGCACCGAGGAATTCACCGATCTGGCCGGCCATTACAGCCTGGTACCACTGCGGCCGCTATGGGATGCTTGGCTGCTCGCCCAACCGCTGCCGCAACTGCCGCCGATCGGCGGACAGGCCAATACGACATCGCGTTGACGCGCCCTCAGAACACCAGGTAGCGCGTGGCCAATTCCTCGACGAGGGGATCATCGGCCGCGACGCTGTTCAGGGCGCCGAGATCGGCTACGACCGAGATCAGGCGGGGATCGTCCTGCTCCTGATCGAGCGCGCCGTCCTCGGCGAGCTGACGCAATAGCTTCGCTCGCACCCTGTCCTTCAGCGATTCCATCACGTCACACCGGCGTCAACCAGGTCCCCCATGGCGTATTCCGCAGCACCGTATAGCCGATGAGCAGCGCGATGAACATCCACATCGTGGTGCGGCTGATCCGCGGCAGTCGCATCGGCTCCCCGCGCCAGGCGCGCAGCGACCAGTCACCGATCCACAGCACGAAGGCCAGGACCAGTGGCAGCACGAGCAGATTGCTGTGCACCGCATCGAGGATCCGGCCGTCGGTCAGATTGTGCATACCCCGCATGCCACCGCAGCCGGGGCAGTAGAACCCGGTCAGCGCGTAGACGGGGCAGATTCCGTACGAGCCTTCGCGGTGTGGATCACGAAAATGCAGCAGAGCAGCGGCGCCGATGCCGACGCCCGCAGCGACCAGTGGCCACCCCATGGCGCGTAGCCCGGTGCGCTTCGCCCGCTCCGCTGGCGCTTCCGGATTCGGTGCCGGGTCCGTATGCGCGACCGGTTCCGGTACCGCCTGCCCTATCTCCACAAGGATCAACGGTAGTCGCGGCCGACCCACCGCCGCCACAGCCGACTCGGGACCAGGGTCGTTCGGGATTCGGGTTGGGCGAATCGCAAGGTATTGCCGAACGGATCGGCCAAGTCGACCCCCGGCCCACCCGGCCCCTCCTGTGGGCAACCCGGCTTCGCATAGCGATAGTCCTTGGCCGCCAACTCGGCATGCAGCGCAGCGATGTCGTCCACCGCGATCCACACCACCGATCCCGGAGTTCCGTCTCCGTGATGCTCACTCGAATGCACCGTCGCCGACGACCGCGACAACTGCGCGTAGAGCGGAAAGTCGGCACCGAACCGGTGTTCCCAGTCGATGGTGAAACCCAAATAGTCGCAGTAGAACTCGTACGCCTTGGCGACATCGAATATGCGCAGCACCGGAATCGGCGCCGCTAGCCGGACCGCATCGGAAGCCACGGTCGAAATCATCGCAACGCCCACCGACATTTTCATTTCTTTCCGGCGTTTCCGCAGCTAGAGTACAATTTCTTCACGTGGACACCGCTGGTGTTACCCGGTTCGAAGGATTCGGGGTCAGCGCGGCTCGCAAGCTCGAATTCGGGCATGTGGGCCACTGGTACGCACCCCCGGACAGCGATTTCTCCGGCTCGGTCGCAGTAGAAATAGACCCCGGAGATGGATCCTCTGTTGTCGTTTTCGTCCGCGCCCCCAATCGCCGCGACATCCCCGACGACTTCCATCCGGACGACCAGGTCTGCCTGGCAATGCCCGACGAGATCACCGACTTCCTCTCCCCCAGCTGATCTCTCTTCCGCACCCCTCGTCAGGGTCCGCACCCCTTGTGCGCGGATCCCGACGAGGGGTGTGGCCGTTTCGTGACCTTTGCGGCCGGGATCGTCGCTGGCACAGGGGAGTTGAGGCAGCGCCGGGCGATCGAGGGCGGTAACGAGCGGGTCGATACCGGGCGATATCCAGGAAGAAGGTGCTCGAGCCCGATGTTTCTTCTAATGAGCACTATTGGTCGACCTAATTTCGGGTATCCATCCGATAGAGCCAGGATTTCCGCCATGGAGCGCTAGCACTAGCAAGCACTCTGCTTGCACTGTACTGTGGCGGATGACACAAAGGAGTGCCGACATGCTGGTCAAGTCGATGAGGACGCTGGCGGACATGCGCGGAGACGAACCGTTGACCGCCGCCTACCGTGCTGGACTTCGGTCTCGTACCTACCGGACCGCGTCGCTGAACAAGCCCGCGACCGCCCCTGAGGTCATCCCGGTCACCACCGGAGACGGGGCCAAGCTCAGGGTCCACGCCTACGGCCCCGCCGACGGCGAGGTCATCGTCTTGATCCACGGCTGGAGCTGCTGCATCGAGTACTGGAATCCGCAGATCAATGCCTTGGCCGACCGCTACCGCGTGCTCGCCTACGATCAGCGCGGCCACGGTGAGAGCACCCTCGGCAGCAACGGTCCGGGCGCACAGACCCTGGCCGACGACCTCGAGACCGTACTCGCGGCCACCCTCTCATTGGGCAAGCGGGCCGTGCTCGTCGGGCACAGCATGGGCGGAATCACGCTGCAGGCGTGGGCGTCTCGCTATCCGGAACAGGTCACCCGACGCGCGAGCGCCGTCATCCTCGCCAATACCGCGGCCAGCGATATCCGCTACGAAACCGACCTGCTGCCGCTGTTCAACAAGCCGCTCATGGTCGCCAACCGCCCGGTGACGGTACTCGGCGCCAATGTGCGCGTCCCGCTCGTCATCGCGGAAACCGTGCTCGCCGCGCCGGTTCCGCTGCCCGGCGGCTGGCCGGTCAGCGCGGTCTTCAAGGCCCGCGTGATGTCCAAGCCCGCCACCCGCGACGAGGTGGACTTCGCGCTCGGCATCGTCCGCTCCTGCCGCCCGCTCACCCGCGGCCTACACGCCGCCGCGCTCGCCGACCTCGACCTCGGCGATGCCGCCGCGCATCTGACGGTTCCGACCACCGTCATCGCGGGCGCCGAGGACCACCTTCTGCCCGAGCGCATGTCTCGCCCGATCGTCGAGGTGCTGACCCACGCTGGTCATCTCGCCGACTATCAGGTCTGGCCCACCGGCCACCTCGGCAATATCGAGGCCGCCGCCCGCTTCAACACCCTCATCGCCGATACCGCCGAGCGCGCGAATCCCACCGAGGCTGTTGCGGGCTGATCCCCGAACCTCTTCTGGGGCTGGTCAACGGCGCCCGGCCCCAGAAGAATTTCCTGGCACACCATCGGTCGTCGTTGCTACCGTCGACCGGTGATCAACCTCCGACAGACATGGCGCTGGCTGCCTTCGCAGCCCGATTGACCATGTCCACGGGCTGTACGCAGCCCGTGAATGTTCCTGCGCGGAACGAGGTTTCGTACGGCCCCAGACCATCCGTCCAGGAGCCGAACATGAAGTCGTACGCCACCGCCCGCGAACGCAGTGACGAACTCGCTGCCGCCGTCGCCACGAATCCCGGCCGATACCGGGTGCTGACCGGCGAACGGCCGACCGGTCCGCTGCATCTCGGTCACTATTTCGGCACGATCTCCGAACGCGTCCGGCTGCACAACCTGGGCGTCGAAACGTTCAACATCCTGGCCGACTACCAGGTCATCACCGACCGCGACCGCATCGGTCCGTTACGTGACAACGTCTACAGCGCCGTACTCGACTATCTCGCCGCCGGCATCGACCCGAACCGGGCGACGATTTTCACCCATTCGGCGATACCCGCGCTCAACCAGCTCATATTGCCCTTTCTGAGCCTGGTCACCGAGGCCGAATTGCACCGCAACCCAACGGTCAAGGCCGAACACGCCGCAGCCGGGCGCGCATTGAGCGGGCTCCTGCTTACCTATCCGGTCCACCAGGCCGCCGATATCCTGTTCTGCAAGGGAAATCTGGTTCCCGTCGGCAAAGACAATCTGCCGCATATCGAATTGACCAGAGTGATCGCCCGCCGCTTCAACGAACGTTACGGCCAGATCTTTCCGGAGCCGCAAGCCCTGCTCACTTCGACACCCGAAGTACCCGGTCTCGACGGCCGAAAAATGTCGAAAAGCTATGGCAATGCGATCACTCTTGCCATGACCGCCGATGAAACCGCCGCCCTCATCCGCCGCACCCCGACCGACTCCGAGCGCACCATTAGCTTCGACCCCGAAAACCGCCCCGGCGTCTCCGCCTTGCTGACCACCGCCGCACTGTGTTCCGGCATCGATGAGCACACCCTGGCGAGCCAGATCGGCGACGCCGGTTCCGGCGGGCTCGAGAAGTTCACCACCGACGCGGTCAACGACTTCCTCGCACCACACCGCCAGCGCAGACAGGATCTCGCCCGCGACCCCGACGTCATCCGCGGCGTTATCCGTGCCGGAAACACCCGCGCGAATGAAATCGCCGACCAAACCCTCGACGAGGTCCGCTCCGCAATGGGAACCATGTACTGACCGCTGCGACAGAAATCGGTCCCGGGAGCTATCTCCCGGGACCGATTCGCGCATCAGCTGGATTCGCTCAGATACGTCCGCCGGCCGCGGCGGCCAGGAATTCGTGCTCGATGATCCTGCCGTCGCCGTCCATATCGATCCTGTCGAACAGGGCCTCGATATCCTCGGGATGCTTGCCCTCGTTCTCGTAGTGCGCAAAGAATTCTTCGCGGCTGACGAAGCCGTCGCGGTCGCGATCCATGGCCTTGAATGCGTCGAGAATGTCCCTGTTATCCATTCGGTTCATCTCCCAACTTCTAGGCGGGTGGCAGCGCGCCACTCCGCATGGACAGTTGTCGAGCCGTACTGGAAAAACCTGACGCATCAAGGCTAGGGGCTGAGTTGATATCGGTGTGGCGAAATTCCAATTCTCCGGCAAATTGGCCGCTTTTCCTTTCCTTGGACCGGCACGACTACACCGTGCGGCCCGGCCGGGCTGGGCCGCACGGTCGGTGGAATGGTCAGGCGCCGAAGTCGGCGCGGTGGTCGGTGGCCCACTCGGCCAGGGTGCGTCCAGGCTTGCCGGTCACGGCAGTGGCGGGACGTACCTGGTCGGGGGTGGTGAGGGTGTCGCTCCAGTAGTCGAGCAGCATCTTCATGATCGGCTGGGGGATGAATTGCGCTGTCTCGGTGCGGAATTCGTCGGGGGTGATCTCGGTCAGCGGGATCTGTCGTCCGAGCGCGGCGCCGATCGTGGCGACCTGCTCGGTGCGGGTGAGTGCCTGTGGACCGGTGATCGGGATGGTCTGCCCGATGTGGTCGTCGGACAGCAGCGTCTCGGCGGCGGCATCGGCGACGTCGTATAAGCAGCGCCTTGATAAAGCCGATCCGAGAGATCGGGTCGGCTCATGAATCGGCCGGGAAAGTCTCGTCGACGAAACGGCGCAGGCCGTAGGCGAACGCTCGAGCCTGTTCGGGGGGCCAGTCGGCGAAGCCTGCGCTCAGCTGATCGGCAAGCCGCCGCCGCATAGTGTCGACCGTCTGCTGCCCGGCGGCGGTCAGCGCTAGCAAGGTGGCGCGCCCGTCGGCAGGGTCGAGTTCGCGACGCAGCAGACCTGCGTCCTCCAGCCGGGAAGCGCGCCGGGTGACGCCGGAGCGGTCCAGCCCGATGCGCCCGGCCAGGTCGGCGGCGCTGCACGAGCCATTGCGCGCCAGCCCGCTGAGCACCGGATAGGTCACCGGATCCACCGCTGCACCCAACCCCTCGGTCAGGTCGCGGTAAAGCCGCGCCCGGGCATCACGGCGCAGCAGGATCCCGAGCGCGTCGCCGACAAGCTCACCTAGGTCATCGTCCACCCCAAAAGAATAACGTGCGCCGCGCACGCAAGTTGTGTATCGTCTAGATGCGTGCGCTACGCACGCTTATCCGAATGTGATCTCAGGAGTTCTCATGACCACCACCTGCACCGATATCGCCACTGCGCTCACCGACCTGCTCTTCACCCCCGGCCTGCCGCTGGCCGAGGCCATCGACCGCCACTTCGCCCCCGACTACCGTCAGCGCACCGACGGCCGCTGGGACAACCGCGCCGAATTCGCCGAGCACATCGCCCACCTGCGCGAGGTAGTGACCACCGGATCGGTTCGCGTCCTCGACGAGTTCGCGCACGACCACACCTACGCCGACCGCCACATCGTCGAGGTCATCAAAAACGACGGCACCCACGTCGCCACCGAGGTCTACCTCTTCGGCGAATTCGCCCCCGACGGCCGCTTTCGCCGCATCGAGGAAACCACCCTCCTGCTCGCCGGCCCCGAATCCGAACGCAACCTGGGCAGCGCCCGCTGAGTCCATTCGCCGCAACCGGCGTCACGCGGGGTGAGATCCTCCGGCGGGTCCAAGTTCGTGGCGATGCAGTTACGAGATCGCGCAGATGGCCCTGCACAGCTCGACCTCGACCTGGTGCCGGTCGGCGAAGTAGTGGTACATCGACGCGGGCGGGATGCCGGTCCGCTCGCTGATCGCCTCGAGCGGACTTGTACCCCTCGACGCCGCCGAGCAACACCTCGGCGGCGTCGAGGGGCTGGCCTTCCTGCGTGCCAGGCCGCGGCGCTGCACAGCAGTCTTGCGTGCGGGCGACTGCTCGACGAACTCGACCACGATTCGAGGACGTATCAGCCGCGGATGCGCGAAGAACTCGAGCCGAATAGCGCCCGCATCGAGATCGAACGAGCGGATCTCGGCAGGACGCTGCGTCAACATGGACACAGCGGATCAAACGTGTCACGTCAGCGAAAGGTCGACTGAACAGAGCAAGCGAGGAGGCATCATGACAGTGGTCCAGAACTTCATCGACGGCAAGCTCGTCGATTCGGTCGGCGGTGCGACTATGGCGCTCGTCGACCCTGCCACCGGCGAGCAGTACGGCACCGCCCCGGTGTCGAACGAACAAGACGTCGACAATGCGTACGCGGCGGCGGCCAGGGCGTTCTGTGACTGGAAGCGCACGACGCCGTCGCACCGCCAGAAAGCGCTGTTGGATTTCGCCGACGAGGTGGCGAATGCCGCCGACGTGCTGGTCGAGGCCGAGGGCCGCAACACCGGCAAGCCGAGACACGTCACCTCGGCCGCCGAGATTCCGCAGATGCTGGACCAGACCCGATTCTTCGCGGGGGCGGCGCGGGTACTCGAGGGCAAGTCCGCCTGCGAGTACCTGGCGGGCCATACCTCGTGGATCCGCCGGGAGCCGGTCGGCGTCATCGGGCAGGTGACGCCGTGGAATTACCCGATGATGATGGCCATCTGGAAGTTCGTTCCCGCGATCGCCGCGGGCAATACCGTGGTGATCAAGCCGAGTGACACGACCCCGGTGACCACGGTGATGCTGGCCGAACTGGCCTCGAAACATCTGCCGCCGGGCGTACTCAACGTGGTAACTGGTGACCGGGCGACCGGTGCGGCGGTGGTCGCGCATCCGACCCCGCAGATGGTATCGATCACCGGTTCGGTGGCCGCGGGCCGTGCGGTCGCGGAGTCGGCCGGTGCCCGTCTGAAGCGCACACATCTGGAGTTGGGCGGCAAAGCGCCGGTAATCGTGTTTCCCGACGCCGATATCGCTGCTGCCGCCGTGGGTATCGCGGCCTCCGGCTATTTCAACGCCGGGCAGGATTGCACGGCGGCCACCCGGGTGCTCGGTCACGCGTCGGTGGCCGAAGATCTGACCGCGGCGCTGGCCGAGCAGGCCGTAAGTGCGACAACGACTTTCGGCAAGGCCACCGACGACGAGAACGCCTGGGTGCCACCGGTCAACAACGCGAACCAACTACAGCGGGTGCTCGGCTTCCTCGGCGAGGTACCCGATCACGCTTCGGTCATGACCGGTGGACACCGGCAGGGCGACCAGGGGTATTACGTCGAGCCGACGGTCATCGGCGGGCTGCGGCAGTCCGACCGGCTGAGCCAGCACGAGATCTTCGGCCCGGTGATCACCGTGCAGTCGTTCACCGACGAAGACGAGGCGATCCGGTGGGCCAACGGCGTCGAATACGGGCTGGCGTCCTCGGTGTGGACCAAGGATGTGTCGCGGGCGCTGCGCGTATCGGCCGCACTCGACTTCGGCTCGGTGTGGATCAACACCCACACCGCGCTGATCGCCGAGATGCCGCACGGCGGGTTCAAGTCGTCCGGGCATGGCAAGGATCTGTCGATGTACGGGCTGGAGGACTACACCCGCGTCAAGCATGTCATGGCCAAGATCGACTAGCCCAGATATCACGCCCGCTCACGAACTCATTTGCGTGGCAGCCGAATCCGAGACCGCGATATCGAGTGTGCACGGCGGTCGGCCGGGCCGGAGCGCGCCCGGCCCGGCCGACAGCCGTCCTCAGCCGCGTAGTGCAGAGGCGAAAATCGCTGGCAGGGCGGCGATGCCGGGGTTCTTCGCGAAGTCGGTCAGGCGCCGCAGGGTGGTGGCGCCGGTGCGGTTGGTCACGAACCACGGCGGCTTCGGCGAGAGACTGAATTCGCCGTGCAGCAGTGACCGCGGCGCGGGACGGAACGGACCGCGGACCACGGTTCGTTCCGGTTCGGCGATCAACAATGCGTTGTGCACAACACCGATTCCGCTCTGAATATCGGCCAGTGTGTGCCCGGGGAACGCGCCCCACGAGGCGCGGGCGGTGAGATACCCCAGGCCGGTCCAGGCGTTGATGGCGATGGTGCCGTAGCGCAGCTCGGCCACCGCCGACTCGAACCGTTCGCCCAGCCGTTTGATCGTGGTGGGATGGGCGATGATGTTCGCGCCGAGTGTGCCCTCGATCTCCGCATTGCACACGCGGACTGCCCGTGCCAGGAATTCGGCTGGGTCGCCGGGCAATTCGATTACGCCGAGCACCGGGGCGAAGTATTCGGTGTGCAGCGCGGGTTCGTGGCGATCCGGTGCCATGCCCTCGATGAGTGTGCGCGGACCGATCGCCTGCGCGTGCGGATAGGTCCGGCGCGCGGCCGCGACGCGGTCCGCCGATCCGGGGTAGTAGTCGGGCCGCTGCGGCGCACGGCCGATCGCCGCGCGGAGTTCGGCGAGGAACCGCTCCTTCTGGGGCCAGTCCGCGGAGATCACCGCTACCTGAGCGGCGATGCAGTTGTACCCGTTGTTGTGTAGCCGCTGCGTGGCCAGATGCTCGGCCTGGAAGCGCAGATCCGCGCTCGACCAGCGGCCCGGCACCACGATGGTGGGCGAGACGCCACCGAGCTCGCTGGTGATGGGCTTGGCCAGGGCGGGCGTGCCCGCCGCCCGGTTCTTCTCGGCCTCGGCTCCGGTACCGAAGACGATGGCGTCATGGGTGATTGCGCTGCCGGTGATGTGCACCGCGTCCACCCCGGGGTGGTGCACCAATGCCGATCCCACGTCCGGACCGCCCGTGATCAGGCGGAGGAAACCGCGCTCGATCATGGGCGCGAAGATCTTCTCGAGCACCGGCAGCAGCGGATCGGTGATCGGGTTGAGCTTCAGCGCCACCACCCGGTTATCGGCGTACAGCTGGTACAGCACGTCCAGCGGGGCGATCGAGAAGATATTGCCCGCACCCAGCACCACACCGACACCACCGGTATCGGTCGGCGTGCGCTGGCCCAATCCCGCACGGGCGCGGACGGATTCGGCGTCGACGCCGGGCCGCGACCAGACTTCGGCGCGGAATCCATTGAGCAGCAGGGCGTCGAATATGCCGTGCGGGAATACCTCGACGGCGGTCCGACCGCCGGGTGCCGGGCGCATCGGGTATCCGTCGACCGGGCTGTGCCCCTGCTCCAGCGCCAGCAGGGATTCCGCGAGTGCGGCGGCCCCGGTGAGCAGGGAGTACGGTCCGCTGACCCATTCCTCGCCCAGCAGGGGCGAATCCAAAGTCAGTTTCTTGATTCGCGCCGCGGCCTCGATCCACTCTTGCGCATGCCCGGCCGTATTGGCATGGATCTGCTCGAGCAGTCGACGCCGGGCGGCCAAGTCGGTTCGAGACCACTGGATTTCCCCGCTGCGCAGTGCGGATACGGCGGCGTCGATGGCTGCCGTCACGGTTGCGGTCACGCTTGGCTTCCTTCCGATTCGGCGTCCTCGAGAACCATGACCGAAGCCTTCTCGCCGATCATGATCGTTGGCGCATTGGTGTTGCCCCGGACTACCGAGGGCATGACCGACGCGTCGGCCACCCGCAGACCGCGCACGCCGAGCACGCGCAATCGCGGATCGACGACGGCACCGATTGCACAGGTCGATGTGGGGTGGTAGAGCGTCTGCCCGGTGCGGGCCGCGAAATCGAGCAGGTCGGCATCGGAATCACCTGCGGGAGTGAGGAATTCGCCGGTATTGAGCTCTTGGAGCGCGGGCTGGGCGGCGATCTCCAGCGCGCTGCGCAGACCGGCTATCAGGCTGGCGCGGTCCGCTTCGGTACCGAGATAGTTGTGGCGGATGCGCGGCGCGGTGCCGGGGGCCGCAGAGCGCAGGGTGAGTTCACCACGGCTGGTCGGGTTGATCAGACAGGGACCGAATGCGTAACCGTGCTCGGTCGCGGCACCCATGCCTTCGCCGTGGAAGAGCACCGGGGCCATATGGAACTGGATGTCCGGCCCCGCGAGACCGCTTCGGGTCTCGATGAATCCGCCTGCCTCACCGATATTGGAGGTCAGTGGTCCGCGGCCGGCTTCCTGTAGGAGGCCGAGGTTCTCCGGAGTGAGCGCGGTCATCAGCGACTCGTGATCGGTGCGGTAGTTGAGGAATACCGACAGGTGGTCCTGCAGGTTCTGCCCGACCGGCAGGTCACAAACCACCTCGATTCCGAACGCCGACAGCTGTGCGGCCGGGCCGACGCCCGAGAGCAGCAGCAGTTGTGCCGATCCGTATGCGCCTGCGGTCACAATGATTTCGCGTTCGGCGCGAATCACCTCGATGCTCCCGCTCCGGCCGATGACCACACCGGTGGCACGGCCGTTGTCGAACACGACCCGGTGCGCGAGAGCGTCGGTGATCACGGTCAGATTGGGACGGTCCGCGGCCGAGTGCAGATAGGCGACCGCGGCGCTGCACCGCATGCCGTTGCGCTGTGTCACCTGGTAGCGGCCGACGCCGAGCTGGCTCGGCCCGTTGAAGTCGTCGTTGCGCAGATGACCGGCCTGTTCGGCGGCATACAGAAACGCTTCGCCCAGCGGATGTTGCGAGCGGCCTTCACTCACCGTCAGCGGCCCACCGACGCCGTGGTAGACGTCCTTGCCGCGCTCGTTGTCCTCGGCCTTCAGAAAGTACGGAAGTACCTCGTCATAGCTCCAGCCGTCGGCGCCGCCAGCCGCCCAGCCGTCATAGTCGGCACGCGCACCGCGGATATAGATCATCGCGTTCATCGAACTGGATCCGCCGACCACGCGCCCGCGCGGCAGATAGGCGCGACGCAAGGACAGCCCGGCTTCTGGTTCGGTGTCGTAATCCCAGTCCAGCGGACTTTTGAACAGCGATGGAAAGGCGACCGGCAGATGGATCTCGTCTGCGGTGTCCTGCGGCCCGGCCTCGACCAGGGCCACCCGGACCCGCGGGTCCTCGGACAATCGGCTGGCCAGCACGGATCCAGCGGATCCAGCGCCTACGACGACATAGTCGTACACGGTGGGCACCTCTCTCGAAATCACCTGGAAATCGGGGATCTATGGCCCCGGTCACTGTCACCGTCGATACTGCGGGTCCGAGGCGACCGTCCACCATGTGCGCGGGTTTGCCGATCCCGGCCGCCCACTGTGCTCCAGCACACAATCGATCCAGAGCGGATGCCTACTATCGAGACCATGACCGTGCTGACCGAGCCACCCGCGAATGATTCCGCCGCAGTGGCCCGCACGCTGCTGGCGGAGGTCGACGAGCTGACCGCCGAGCTCGTCGGCCGAATTCGCACCGGCGACCACGCCTACGCGGAATCAACGGCTCTCACCGACTCCGAGCTGGGTTTCGTCGTCCGCGACAACCTCGTCGCCGTGCTGGGCCAGCTCTCCGGAAGCATCGGGCGCCGACTGCAACCCGCTACCGTGGTCGGCCGGTTCAAGGCCGAACTCGGTGTGCCCCTTGCCGCGGTGCTGCACGCGTATCGCTTGGCCGGGCGGTTGCTGTGGGAACGCGCACTCGTCACGGCGACGGGCCGGAGCCTCGATGTGCTGCCGCAGCTCGGCTCGGAAATGTGGCGGATCATCGACGACTACTCGGGCGCGGCTGCCGATGCGTACGGCGACTATCTGGCCGAACGTGTCCGCCGTGACGATTCCGAACGCCGGGCGATGCTGCGCAAGCTGCTCGACGGCGATGCCGACGATCCGACCCAGCGCGATATCGCACGCGCACTTCACCTCCCGCCACTGGGCAACTTCATCGTGGTGCACGCCGAGGCCGATCCCAACCTGATGGAGCCACTGTTCGGCATCGAGGACCGACTGCGCGCCGAGTCCGTCGAATCGATCTGGATCAGCGAAGCCGGTGCCCGGATCGGCCTGCTCAGCCTGGCCGCAACGCATGCTCTCGAGCGGGTGCTCGCGCGGTTGCGCGACCATGCCACGGGCCGCATCGGTCTGAGCCGCCCCTTCCCGACCGCCGGGTCTGCCGGTACCGCGCTGCGCGAGGCGGAACTCGCCGGACGTTGTGCACCACCGGGTAGCGCCACCGTCACCGCCTACGGCAGCACCCCCATCCCGCTCGTGCTCGCGCACGCCCCGTCCGCATCACGGGAGCTGGCCGACGATATTCTCGGCCCCGTTCTGGAACTGCCGCCCGAGGAACGCGACACGCTCCTCGACACCCTCGCCCTCTGGTTCGAATGCGGTGGCTCCAATACCGAAGTCGCGCAACGCCTGCACTACCACCGCAACACCATCCACTTCCGACTGCGCCGCATCGAGACCCTCACCGACCGCCGCTGCTCGGATCCGAAAGCCGCCGCCGAGCTGTACGTTGCCCTGACCGCGGCACGACTCGCGGGACTGGATCCGGCCTGATCAACTGCCACGCAGCGAGACGTTGATGGAGCGAGTCGCGTTGGCCCGGTAACGACTCCAGTCGGACCGAGCACCAGGAATCGGACCGACCGCCCGATCGCAGCGCAGGATAGGGATTGTCAATTCTGCGCCGCGCCCGTAAATGTCCGGATTGTCGACGAGCTGGGCGAGTTACGCGGCTGATGAGATCAATTGTCCGGTCGACGCGGTAGGGTCTGCCGAAAGGTTCGAGTGCTGGTCCCGTATCGAACCTCCTGCGCCGGTGGACACTTCGAGTCCCGGTGTCGCGAGCGATCTAGTTTCAACGGAACAGTCTGTGTCGGTGACTATTCGACTGGAGTGCTATGACCAGGGGATATCTGAGAAGTATTGCAGCGCTCACCGCAATGGTCGGGGCGACGACCACCGGTATTGCCAACGCACCCGCCATTGCGGAATCCGGAGAAGTCGATTCCGGTGGCATGCACATCGTCGCATCGGTGGACCGGAACGATGTTTTCCCGGCCGGGGGCGATACCGCAGTGGGAGTCCCGTTCGCGCACGCGGTGAAGGTGTCCGGAAATTACTCGGTATCGCTGAGCGGCGTTCCATCCGTTCGCAGCGGTGAAATTGCGGTCGGATACGTGGTCGGTTGCGCCGTGGATCTCTCCAACGGCATCACCCTCGGGATTGCGCCAGCCGTAGGCGCCAGCGTGGGTATCGCACCGTCGGCCGCGTTGACCCTGAGCATGGACTCGTCACCCAGCGTCACTTTCGCAATTCAACCGAACGCTTCCGTCAATGCCGGTGTCGCCGGAACGCTCCAGGTAACCCTCGCACCGGGGGCCGTCACGGCGGTGGTTATCGGTGCGGCCAGCCTGGATCCGGACGCGACGTTCCCCTATACATTCGGCCATACCAACACGCCACTGAACGTCAGCGCATGCGCGTCGCCCGCATCGGCCATGCCGTTCGTCACCGTGCGCGCCGACGGTGCCAGCGGAACCGCCCAGACAACCGGCTATGGAACACAATTCGTGTTCTAGCAGACGCTAACGCAGCGTGGCGCCATCTTCTCCGCTGCGCTGAGACCTGTCATCGCGCCACTGCCTGGGGCTGCGGCCGTACCTGTTGCGGAACCAGCGGGAGAAGTTGCTGGGCGTGGAGAATGCCAGCATCTCGGCGATCTCGGTCAGCGAGTGCCGGCGATTCGCCACCAGGTGCTGCGCCAGTTCGGCGCGGGTGGCGTCGAGTAGCGCGGTGAAGGTCTGCCCCTCGGCGCCCAGTTGCCGGTGGACGGTGCGGCGGTCGACGCCGAGACTGCGCGCGATCTGTTCGATCGAACAGCGCCCGGTGGGCAGCATGAGTTCGATGAGTTCACGCACCCGGTCCGATGTCGTTGCCGTGTGGTCGATGTGGGCCGGACCAAGAAACTGCTGGGCATAGGCGCGCAGCTGCGGGTCCGACAGCGCATTGTTTGCGTCGAGATCTGTTGTGTAAGTGACTATTCCGTTGAAGTTCTGGTCGAACGCGACGTTCGGCCCGAAGATGCGGTGATGGCGGTGGATCTCGCGCGGCGCGGCGTGGGTGAATCGGACTTCCACCGGCTGCCAGCCGGTTCCGAGGAAGCCACGAAGTATTCCGTGGAGCACGCCGACGGCGAGTTCGATGGCCTGCCGGGTTTCGCCGGGCTGCCCGATATCCAGCGCGAGCCGAATCGTGGCGATGCCATTGCTTTCGGTCAGCCGGGTGTGCAGGGACTCGTTGTACATGTGCTCATGCCGAGCCATGACTCGCAGCGCACTGCGGACGTTCGGTTCTTCCCGGATGAGCAGGCTCAGCGGGCCGAGATTCGCGAAACGGCGGCGCTCGGCGAGCCGGAGCCCGAGGTCCTCGCAGTGTGCCTCGGCTGCCGAGCGTTCGAGCAGGCCAGCGATTGCGGCGGCGGGAACCCAGCGGTCCTGCAGGCTGAGGCTGGCCGGATCCAGCCCGGCTTCGCGGACGAGCCGGACCGGATCGAGACCGAGCGACCTGCCGAGTTCCACATAACCGTGCAATGCGGCATAGCGCCCCAGCGGCTTCACACTGACCCTTCCGCCATGTCCCGATATGAATAGGTTTCCGTCCCGCAAGGATAAGCATCGAGCCTCGATCTGACTTACTGTGGTTCCTATCACAGCGAGTTGATCGGTGAAAACGGAAGACACCGTGATCGGTGAGCGCACCCGGCTCGGTTCTTCCGTCGACATCTCGCACTCGATTGTTCGGCAGCCGTCGGCGTCCGCTCGGGGCGCGCAACGGCGAATCACTGGACACATCCCGTCGGACCCGACCGCCGACCGCACCCCCGCGTGATGCGTGCGGTCGAAAGGAGATGCACTGTGGCACAAGCTATTCGCTTCTACGAGACCGGTAGCCCGGACGTGCTGCGCTGGGAAGAGGTGGAGGTGGGTGCGCCGGGACCCGGTGAGGTCCGCATCCGGCACGAGGCGGTCGGCCTCAATTTCGCCGACACCTACTTCCGCACCGGCCTGTACCCCGCGCCGCTACCTGCCGGTATGGGCGTGGAAGCGGCGGGGGTAGTCGAGGACGTCGGTCCGGACGTTACCGATTTCCGGCCGGGCGACCGGGTCACCTACACCGGCAGCCCGCTGGGCGCCTATAGCACCGAGCGGGTGATGTCGGCCCAGCATCTGCTCGCGCTGCCGGACGCGATCACCTTCGAGACCGCGGCCGCCATGACCATGCGCGGCCTCACCACGGCCTATCTTTTGCGCCGCATCCATCCGCTGCGCTCCGGCGACACGGTGCTGCTGCACGCGGCGGCGGGCGGCGTGGGCCTGATCTTCACCCAGTGGGCGAAACTGCTGGGCGTCACGGTGATCGGAACGGTGTCGAGCGAGGAGAAGGCCGAGATCGCGAGGATGCACGGCTGCGATCACGTGATCATCTACACCCGCGAGGATGTCGCGACCCGCGTGCGTGAGATCACCGACGGGACCGGCGTTCCGGTCGTCTACGACAGCATCGGCAAGACCACCTATCGGTCCTCACTGGACGCGCTGGCCCGCCGCGGCCTGCTGGTGTGCTTCGGCACCGCGTCGGGTCCGGTGCCGCCGATCGACGCCATGGAGCTGGCGGTGAAGGGCTCGCTGTTCGTCACCCGGCCCGCCTTGGCCGATTACATCGCCGATCCGGCCGAACGAGCCGAACTGGCGGGCGAGCTGTTCGACCACGTCGCGGCGGGCCGGATCGGCATCGGCATCAACCAGCGCTACGCGCTCGCCGATGCCGCCGGGGCGCACCACGATCTGGAATCCGGCCGGAGCATCGGCTCCTCGGTCTTCGTGCTCTGACACTCCTCGATCTCGGTTCTCCGCACCCGCCCGGCCATCCGTACCGGATTCCGGCACAACGAAGGATTCATCATGACAGCCATTGCCCCGCTTACGGATTCAACGATTCGAGGTTCGATCGGCGTCCGGCCGTTGACCTGCACGATCGGCGCCGAACTGCACGGCGTGGACCTCGCCGATGCGGCGCACGACGACACACTGTTCGCCGAGCTGCGTGCCTTGCTGCTCGAGTACAAGGTGCTGTTCGTGCGTGACCAGGACATCAGCCGCGCCGATCATGTCACTCTCGCACGGCGTTTCGGTGAGCTGGAGGACCATCCGGTCGCGGGCAGTGATCCGGACCATCCGGGCCTGGTCCGCATCTACAAGGACCTCGATAGCCCGCCCGAGCATTACGAGAACGCCTACCACTGTGACGCCACTTGGCGGGCGAACCCGCCCATGGGCTGTGTGCTGCGCTGCGTAGAGACGCCGCTGGTGGGCGGTGACACGATCTGGGTGAACATGGTCGAGGCCTACCGTCGCCTGCCCGAACATGTGCAGACCCGCATCCAGGGGCTGCGGGCGCGACACAGCATCGAGGCCAGCTTCGGAGCCGCCCTGTCGGAGGACAAGCGCCACGAACTCGCACAGCGCTTCCCCGATGCCGAACACCCGGTGGTGCGCACGCATCCAGAAACCGGTGAGCAGATCCTGTTCATCAACTCCTTCACGACCCACCTGGTCAACTACCACACACCCGAGAACGTGCGCTTCGGTGCCGATTACGCACCCGGGGCCGCGGAATTGCTGCACTACCTGATGCGGCAGGCCACCATCCCCGAGTACCAGGTGCGCTGGCGGTGGACGAAGAACAGCTTCGCCATCTGGGACAACCGATCCACCCAACACTATGCGGTACAGGACTACTGGCCCGCGGTTCGAAAGATGGAGCGCGCCGGCATCATCGGCGACCGCCCCTTCTGAACTCTCTTCTCCCCAAAAAAGATTCGATACCGATCGGAGTAATTCTCATGCATTTCCACGACGATTCGCTGTTCCCCGAGAACCAGGAGAAGCTCGTCATCACCGCCGCCCCCTATGGTCCGGAGTGGGAACTCGACGACTTCCGCGAGGATCTGCCGCTGACCATGGACGAGCATGTCCAGGCCGCGGTCGACTGCTACCACGCCGGCGCCACGGTATTGCACATCCACGTGCGCGAACTCGACGGCAAGGGCTCCAAGCGGCTGTCGAAGTTCAACGAGTTGCTCGGCCGCCTGCGCGAGGCGGTGCCGGATATGATCCTCCAGGTCGGCGGCTCTATCTCCTTCGCACCGGAAGATGAAGGCGCGGAGGCCAAGTGGCTGTCCGATGACGCCCGGCATATGCTCGCCGAGCTGGACCCGAGGCCGGACCAGGTCACCATCGCCATCAACACCAGCCAGATGAACATCGTCGAGCTGATGACCGATGACGACATCGCAGGCACCTCGTTCACCCGCCCCGAGGTGTACGAGGCCTACCGTGAGATGGTCGTCCCGGCCGGTCCGGCGTGGGTGGCCGAACACCTGAAGCGGTTGCAGGCCAACGGCATTCAGCCGCACTTCCAGCTCTCCAGCATCCCGCAGCTGGAGACCGTTGAGCGGTTGATCCGGCGCGGGGTGTACACCGGCCCGCTCATGCTGACCTGGGTCGGCATCGGCGGCGGCTTCGACGGGCCGAACCCCTACAACATGATGGAGTTCATCCGCCGCGTTCCGGACGGCGCGGTGCTCACGCTGGAAACCCTGATGCGCAGCTGCCTGCCGGTCAACACCATGGCCATCGCCATGGGCCTGCACGCGCGCTGCGGCAACGAGGACACCCTGTGGGGCCGCAAGGGTCAGAAGATGACCTCGGTGCAGCAGATCGAGCAACTGGTCCGGGTCGCGAACGAACTCGGCCGCGAGATCGCCACCGGCAAGGAGGCGCGCGAGATCTACCAGCTCGACGAGCGCTACGCCGATGCCGACGAGACGTTGGCGAAGATCGGCTTCGCCCCCAACCGCAAGCCCGGCCAGGTCGGATTCACCCACCACGCCTGAGCTCCGGTGCGCGCACACCGTCTCTGCGCACCGGATTTGTAGGAGCACCAATGGAGTTGCACACTACCGCCACCGGGACGGACGGCTGCCCTGCCGCCGTCCCGGGCCTGGCGGCCACCCGCACCACCACAGCCCGCCGGGTTTATCCGTGGGTCGTCTTCACCCTGGCCTTCGGCCTCCTACTGGCCGACTACATGTCACGCCAGGTTCTCAGCGCCGTATTTCCGTTCCTGAAAACCGAATGGGCACTGTCGGATTCGAAGCTGGCCTCGCTCAGCAGCATCGTTGCCCTCATGGTCGGCCTGCTGACGCTGCCGCTGTCACTGTTGGCCGACCGATGGGGCCGGGTACGCAGCCTGGTTCTGATGGCGGTGCTGTGGAGCGCAGCCACCGTGCTGTGCGCGACGGCCACCGGCTACGACCAGATGCTCGGCGCCCGTTTCCTGGTCGGGGTCGGTGAGGCCGCCTACGGCAGCGTCGGCATTGCGGTGGTGCTCAGCGTATTCGCCCCGCGCGTACATGCCGCGCTGAGCGGCGCGTTCATGGCAGGCGGCTCGTTCGGATCGGTCCTCGGCGTCGCCTTCGGCGGCATCATTGCCGTCCAGTTCGGCTGGCGCTGGGCGTTCGCCACCATGGCAATAGTCGGCCTGATCCTGGCCGCGCTGTTCCGAACCCTGATCAGCGATGCGAAGCTGGCCCGCCACGCCGCGGACCCGGCGCCCACACCGCACGCGAGCGGCGTCGGGTTCCGCGCGCCGGTCTCGACACTGTTCACCAACCCGGCGGTGCTGTGCGCCTACCTCGGTAGCGCACTGCAGATCTTCACCGCCGCGGTACTGCTGTCGTGGATGCCGAGCTTCTTCAACCGCTACTACGACCTGGCCCCGGACAAAGCGGGCGCGATCGCCTCGATATTCGTGCTCCTGGTCGGAGCGGGCATGGTGGGCTGCGGGATCATCACCGACCGGGTCGGCCGCACCGATATGTCGCGCAAATGGACCACCGCGATCGGGTTCTGCCTGGTCTCGCTGATCTGTCTCACCGTCGGCTTCAGCCTGGAACACGGTGCGCCGCAACTGGTTCTGATCGGCATCGGTGCGCTGTTCTCCGGCGGATCGTCCGGACCGACCGCGGCCATGGTCGCCAATCTCACCCATCCCTCGGTGCGGGCCTCGGCCTTCGGCACCCTCACCCTGGCCAATAGCCTGCTCGGCCTGGCCCTCGGGCCGTTCGTCGTCGGCGTGCTCGCCGACCACCTCGGTCTCGCCGCCGCGCTGCAGCTGGCGCCGCTGACCTACCTCATCGCCATTGCCGCACTGATTCTCGGCAAGCGCGCCTACCCGGCCGGACTGCGCAGGCTGGCCGCATTGAATCCCGCTGCCCCGCACTGATTCTCGAAAGGAGGTGCCGCACACATGAGCAGCACCATCGAACCGACCGTCGTCATCGTGCCCGGACTGCGCGACCATGTGGACGACCATTGGCAGACCATGCTCGCCGACCGGCTCGACCGGGTGCAGACGGTACCGCCCCTGGAACACGACAAGCTCAGCCGGGAAGCACGGGTCGCCGCACTCGACGCCGTGCTCGGCAAGATCGCCGGACCCGTCGTCCTCGTCGCACACAGCGCGGGCGTCATGACCACCGTGCACTGGGCACAGCAGGCGACCCGGCCGGTGCGAGGCGCGCTGCTGGCTACCCCACCGGACTTCGAAGCACCACTGCCGCAGGGGTACCCGTCGATCGAGGAACTCCACTCGCACGGCTGGACTCCCACCCCGTGGCAGCGGCTGCCCTTCCCGAGCATCGTCGCTGCCAGTACCACCGACCCGCTCGCTGCCTTCCGGCGCGCGGCGGCGATGGCCGAGGCATGGGGCAGCCGCCTGATCGATCTCGGCGATGTCGGCCACCTCAATCCGGCCTCCGGCTACGGCTACTGGCCGCGTGCGCAGGAGCTGCTGCGGGAACTGCTCGATATGACCGCCCAGGTCGGGACCGGCGCGGAGGTCACCGGATGAGCAAGGTCTTCGACTCGGCGGCGGCCGCCGTTGCCGACATCACCTCCGGATCGTCGCTGGCCGTGGGCGGATTCGGATTGTGCGGCATTCCCGATGCGCTCATCGCGGCCATCGCCGCGGGCGAGGCCTCGGATCTGGAGGTGGTCTCCAACAACTGCGGCACCGACCAACACGGACTCGGAATTCTATTGGCGGCCAAGCGAATCCGCCGCATCACCGCCTCCTATGTCGGCGAGAACAGTGAGTTCGCCCGCCAGTACCTGTCCGGCGAGCTCGAGGTCGAGCTGACGCCGCAGGGCACGCTCGCCGAGAAACTGCGCGCGGGCGGGGCCGGCATTCCCGCCTTCTTCACCCCGGCCGGTATCGGCACCCTTGTTGCCGAGGGCGGACTGCCCTGGCGTTACGACCCCGATGGTTCGGTCCTGATCGCGTCGCCGCCCAAGGAGATCCGCGCCTTCGGCGGCCGCTGGGGCGATGCGAGCTATCTGCTCGAAGAGTCCATCACCACCGACTTCGCGCTGGTGCACGCGGTGATCGGCGACACCGCCGGCAATCTGGTGTTCAACAAATCGGCACGCAACTTCAACCCGCTGGCGGCCACGGCCGGGCGCATCTGCATCGCTCAGGTCGAACACCTGGTTCCCGCAGGCGATCTCGACTCCGCGTGGGTAGATCTGCCCGGCCTGTTCGTCGACCGCATCGTGCACACCGGAACACAGGCCAAACAGATCGAGAAGTACACCCTCGCCCAGGAGCGCTGAAATGACCACAGTCACAACCACTCTCGGCTGGACCCGCACCGAGATGGCCGCTCGCGCCGCCCGGGAGCTGCGCGACGGGGAATACGTCAACCTGGGCATCGGCCTGCCGACAATGATCCCCGGCCACCTGCCCGACGATGTGCACGTGACCCTGCATTCCGAGAACGGAATCCTCGGCACCGGGCCCTACCCGACCCCCGGCGAGGTCGATGCCGACCTGATCAACGCGGGCAAGGAGACCGTCACCACCGTTGCGGGTGCGTCGTTCTTCGACTCCGCGACGAGTTTCGGCATGATCCGCGGTGGTCACATCGACACTGCCGTCCTCGGCGGCATGCAGGTCTCCGCCACCGGCGATCTGGCGAACTGGATGGTGCCCGGTCGGATGGTCAAAGGCATGGGCGGTGCCATGGATCTCGTGCACGGCGCGCGCCGCGTCATCGTGCTCATGGAGCACACCGATAAGACCGGCGCATCGAAGATCGTGCCCCACTGCACGCTTCCGCTCACCGGCGCACGCGTCGTGCACCGCATCATCACCGATCTCGCCGTCATCGACGTCATCCCCACCGGGCTGGCGCTGCGCGAATGCGCGCCCGGCGTCACCGAGCACGACGTCCGGGCCGCCACCGCCGCCCCGCTCACCGTGACGCCCTCCTGAACCGCCCGCACCTGCCCCCTACTTCGACTACCAGCGAAGGCCTTCCGTGCTGAACCTCGCCGTGCTGCTCGAGGACACCGCGCGTCGCTGCCCAGCCGACGACGCCACCGTTCTCGGGGACGAACGCCTCACCTACGCCGAACTCGACACCCGCGCCAACCAGGTCGCCAACCTGCTCGTCGGCCGCGGCATCGAACCCGGTGACAAGGTCGCCCTCTGCTGCCCCAACCTGCCGGAATTCCCCATCATCTACTACGGCATCCTCAAAGCGGGCGCAGTCGTCGTTCCGCTCAACATCCTTTTGCGGCCCCGCGAAATCGCCTACCACCTCACCGATTCCGAAGCCGACGTATTCTTCTGCTTCGCGGGCACCGCCGACCTGCCGACGGGCGAATACGGGTACGAAGGCTTCCAGCACGCACCGGGCTGCCGGGACATGGTCCTGATCACCACCGACCCGGCCGCACCCTCGCCCTACGACGATGTCGACACCCTGGCCAGGGCCATCGCGGCACAACCGGAGCGGTTCGACACCATCGCCCGGCGGCCCGACGACACCGCGGTCATCCTCTACACCAGCGGAACCACCGGACAGCCGAAGGGCGCCGAACTCACCCACGCCAATATGGTCATGAACGCGCTGACCGCCAATCGCCTGTTCGACAACAACCCGGCACGCCGGGACGTGCACCTGGTGACGCTGCCGCTGTTCCACTCGTTCGGCCAGACGATCAACATGAATGCGGGCCTGTCGGTCGGCGCCACCCTGGTACTGATGCCGCGCTTCGACGCCGCGACCGCCCTGCGACAGATGGCCGATGAGCACGTCACCTTCTTCGCCGCCGTGCCGACCATGTACTGGGCGCTGCTCAACACCGACACCGACGGGATCGCCGTCGACCGCATCGCCAGCAACCTGCGCAAGGTGATCTCCGGCGGCGCCGCGCTTCCCGTCGAGATGCTGTCCCGGTTCGCCCAGCGATTCGGGGTCCGGATCCTCGAAGGCTACGGCCTGTCGGAGACCTCACCGCTGGCGATATTCGCCGATCCGGACCGCGAGCCTCGGGCCGGATCGATCGGAATCCCGGTGTGGGGCATCGAAGCCCGCCTCATCGACCAGGACTGGAACACTGTCACCGATATCGGCGAGATCGGGGAGATCGCGCTGCGCGGTCACAACGTCATGAAGGGCTACCTCAACCGGCCCGAAGCCACCGCCGAAGTCATGCGCGACGGCTGGTTCCGCACCGGCGATCTCGCCCGCCGCGACGCCGACGGCTTCTTCTGCATCGTCGACCGCGCCAAGGACATGATCGTGCGCGGTGGATTCAACGTCTACCCACGCGAAATCGAAGAGGTGCTGCTCACCCACCCCGGGGTGTCCCTCGCCGCCGTGATCGGAATCGCCGACGGACGGTATGGCGAGGAGATCAAGGCCTACGTCGTCCCCGAAACCGGCTCCGCGACAACGGAATCCGAACTCATCGCGTGGTGCCGGGAGCAGCTGGCCGCCTACAAGTACCCGCGCGTTATCGAATTCACCGACGCACTGCCCATGACGGCCAGCGGCAAGATCCTCAAACGCAAACTCGCGGACGCCGATTCAGCGTCTTGACATAGCGGGCTGCCATTCACCGGGCGCGGTCCGCGTCTACCCCGACACTGCCTACTCACCAACGAAGATGAGGAAACCCATGAAGATGAGGAAAGTATCCATTACCGCGGCACTGGCCGCCACCGCCGTGGCCGTCACGACGGCAACTGCACAGGCCGCTCCCACCACAGACGGCGAATCCAGCGCCGTCCATTACGAAGTCACCCGCAGCGGCGACTCCGCGATCCTCGCCGTCAGCGGCGGCACACTACGCCACCTCGATCAACAGCTCGTGCTGTTCGACCGCACCGATCAACCGGTCGCCGCCATCCCGCTGAGCTACCGCGTCGACGACACCGCCTATCCGATCACCGCGAGCATCGACGGCACCACCGCGACCCTGACACCGTCGAAAAACGACGGCCGACCCGCCACGCATATTGCTGCCAGCGACATCGTGACCGTCGAACAAGCCGCCACCCAGGTGGCCGAATCCTTCACACCCCGCGACGCGCAGGCGTTGGGCGCCTTTGCCCAACGCGCCGCCATCGGCGCCGCGGTCAGCGCGGTGGTCGGAGCCGCCATCGGGGCCGGAGTCGGCTGCCTGGCCGGCGGAGCCGTCGGCGCCGCCATCTCCAGCCCGGTCATATTCCTGTTGGCGCCCTTCGTCGGCGCCACCGTCGCCGGCTGCGTGCTCGGCATGGCCACTCTCGGCGCGGTCGGATCCATGGCCGGAATCGTCCTGGCGGGCGGGCCTATCACCCTGTTCTCCGCCATCCAGTACTTCTCCACGATCCTCGCCCCCTGCCCGCCCGAACTCCCCTCATGCAAAGACCCGGCACAACCCGCCGCACCCGCGAAATAGCCCCCACTGAGACCGCGCGCCCAGGCCCCCTACCTGGGCGCGCGGTCTCAGTGCTGAGCCCGATCCAGCGCGTTGGGCTGTTGGCTGGACATGTTCGCCTCGACCAGAAAGTCGCTAGCCGCGGCCTTTCACCGTCAGCGGGCGAGCCACCCAGGTGATCGGACTGACAAACCAGCGCGGATAACCGCTGATCAACCACACCGGCCGACCGCCACCGGTGAAGTCGGCGCCATAGACCCAGCGTCGGTGAGCGCAGGCCTCGTCCGGGTGAGACCTTTGCCAATAGCGACAGCACTCTGTTCACCGTGGAACTCCCGCGGCGACTCGTGTCGGAACCGACCGGTTAGGTGCGGAAGTTGTACCGCTGCCGGCTATTTCGCCGGTACCACTGCCTGTGCCGGGTCTTTGCACTGGGCGAGTTCGGGTGGGCAGGGCGCAAGGATGGTCGAGAAGTACTGGATGGCGGAGAACAAGGTGATGGGCCCGCCCGCCAGGACGAC
>NZ_JBEXUI010000063.1:0-32721 GCF_040614395.1 Nocardia sp. NPDC005998
GAGTAGCACCAGGCCAGCCCGATCGCGGGATGGATACAGAACAGCGGAGCCCGGCTCGCGGCGGTGCGGGCACGGATGGGCAGTATCGGCTCCAGCCGCGCACCGCATTCCGCCGCCATCTGTGACACCCGCGCACGCGGATTCCCGGCACCGATCGGCACGAACGCCGCACCCGATCGAGCCACCCCCCAGAACGCCAGCACCGATTCCATCGATCGAGGCAGCGCGACCAACACCGGCACCTCCGCACCGGCACCGAGCCCGATCAGCTTGCCCGCCAGCCGATTCGACAGCAGATCGAGTTCGCCATAGGACAGCGTCCGATCGCCACAGACCACCGCGGCCGCATCGGATCCCGCGGCGCGCAGTCCCGCCGCCAGCACCTCGGGCAACGTCCGCGCCGCCGGAGCCCGCGGCCCGCACACCGCACCGTGCAGGTGTCGCTCGTCGTCGAGGAAGTAGTCGAGATCGCGAACCGGCGTTTCCGGCGCGGCCGCGAGCATCGATTCGAACAGCCCGATGAACCGGTGATGGTGCCGGGCCAGCGAATCCGCGTCGTACAGTTCCGGATTGGCGGTGAAATCGACGTGGATCGGGCTGTGCGCGCCGTGCTGGTACAGGTTGACGAACAGGTCCTCGATCGGGCCCGAGGTCAGCACGTGCAGGGTGGTTCGGACACCGGTGAAATCGACCTCGGTCGGGAACACCATGATGTTGAAGACCGGTCCGACGAATCCCCGCCCGGGTACGGCATCATCGGAATCGCCGGTACCGTTCCGGATCTCCTCGTGCCGATACCGCTGGTGCCGCAGCGCCCCCGATAGCTCCAGCCGCACCGACCCGACGATATCGGCGACCGTGCTGCGATCGGTGACCTCGATCCGCAACGGCACCACATTGGCCAGCATGCCGCCCGAACGCCGCAGCATCGCGGTGGTCCGACCGGAGACCGGCAGGCTCAGCACCACATCCCGCTGACCGGTCGTGCGCGCGTAGTACAGCGCCAGCGCCGCCATGGCCAGTGCGGGCGATCCGACGCCGAAACGTGCTGCCGCGGTATCGATCCGGTGGGTCGTCAGCTCCGAAAGCTCGATCCGATGCTGGCGCCCGAGCGCATGGGCTGGCGCCACCGCGTCCACCAGACTGCACCGCCGCGGCATACCAGCCATTCGCTCGGACCAGTACGCGGCATCGGCCGCGAACCGCGTCGAAGTGCGATAGCTCATCTCGGATTCGTGCACCTCGCGCAGGCTCGACGCCGTCGCGGGCGGCGGCTCGACACCCGCCAGCTCCGAGTTGTACAGCTGCGCAATGCGATACAGTCCGCTCATCGAGCCGAAGCCGTCCGTAACGATGTGATGTACCCGCGTGTACCACAGCACCCGGTCGGCACCGACCCGCAGCAGCATCGATACCCCGAGCCGATCGCCGAGCAGATCGATCGGCGCGGCAACATCGGCGCGCATCCAGCGCAGCGCCTCGGCATCTGGATCGGCCGCGGACCGGAAGTCCAGATACCCGACCTCGGTCTCGATCCGGTGGTCGACAACCTGATAGGGCCGACCATCCAGCTCGATCAACCGCAGCACACCGGATTCGAACTCGCGCGCGGCCCGACAGCCCACCCGGATCAGCAGCTCGATATCGAGCGGCCCGCACATCTCGATGTACTGCGCCTCGTAGAGCGGTACATCGGGATCCAGCTGCTGGGCGTACCACATGCCCAGCTGCGCTGGTGAGAGCGGGAAAACCTGCATCCCGGGAGCCCTGGCCTTGGCGGGCGACCAGCCGTGCGCCATGACGAACCGCCCGGATCAGTCGCTTCGATGCGGTCCGGCGGGCACCGGTTTTCCGTTGGTACGGGCGAGCGCTTCGATCTCTACCTCCTCCGGTTCGAGCGGATGTGCGGTCGGCCCCGCGGTCAGCCTCGGCTCCATCGCATCGGAAGGCACCAGCCGAACGATTGACGGCCACGGATGCGCGCCGAATGCGCGGGCGACCCACATCAGGTCTCGGCGCATGGACGGTGTGACATACCGACAGACCGGCCCATCGCGACCCAACTCCTGGTTATCGGCCGTCAAATGGTCCTCGGCCCACATTCGGACCACGTCCAGCGCGCTTCTCGCGAATGGACATGACATTTCGGTCATGGACAGCGGGACCCAATTCATCCCCGACCGCGGCCCAATTACGATCTTGATCATGACCCCACCTCGTATTGTTTACGAAATAGAGTATCCCCCAATGATCGCTAGTTAAATAGGTAACGAAGCGCCCGAATTCCTTGGGCAACTTTTGCACAAAGTAGGGCGCAAGAAAGCGTAACGATTCGCCGATCAGATTCGACATAACTACGAAGACCATGCTCAGCGCATCGCAGGCCAGCGCATGAGGCTGCGCAAATTACAGTGAATTTCGGCCGAATCGGCCCGTTCCCTATTTCGCAACTCTTTATCCGCGATGCCATGTATCGAATCGCTGCTGCTGTGGACACGAACAAACAACCGAACGGCTTCGAAATTATTTAGACGCAAGACCGTGCCCCAAAATATTGGGGGTTTCGAGGGCATAAAAAAGACCGGGTGTTCCATACTCGGAAGAATTCGGAACACCCGGTCGGTATGAGCTGTCAGCCCCGCAGCAGCGCGCGCGACATGACGACGCGCTGGATCTGGTTGGTGCCCTCGTAGATCTGGGTGATCTTCGCGTCGCGCATCATCCGCTCCACCGGGAAGTCGGTGGTGTAGCCCGCGCCGCCGAAGAGCTGCACGGCGTTGGTGGTGACCTCCATGGCCACATCCGAGGCGAAGCACTTGGCAGCGGCGGAGATGAAGCCGAGGTTCTTCTCGCCACGCTCGGCACGGGCGGCCGAGGTGTAGACCATGAGGCGGGCGGCCTCGATCTTCATCGCCATATCGGCGAGCATGAACTGGGTGTTCTGGAAGTCGGCGATCGCGGTGCCGAACTGCTTGCGGTCCTTGGTGTACGCGATCGCGGCATCCAGCGCGCCCTGCGCGATGCCGACGGCCTGCGCGCCGATGGTCGGGCGGGTGTGGTCGAGGGTCTGCAGCGCGGTCTTGAAACCGGTGCCCGGCGCGCCGACGATCCGATCACCCGGCACCCGGCAGTTCTCGAAATACAGTTCGGCAGTCGGCGATCCCTTGATGCCGAGCTTGTGCTCGAGCGGGCCGACCACGAAGCCCTCGTCGTCCTTGTGCACCAGGAACGCCGAAATGCCGTTGGCACCCTTGTCCGCGTCGGTCACCGCCATCACGGTGTACCAGGAGGACTTGCCGCCGTTGGTGATCCAGCACTTGGAGCCGTTGATGACCCAGTCGTCGCCGTCCTGCTTGGCGCGGGTGCGCATGCTGGCGGCATCGGAGCCCGCCTCACGCTCGGACAGCGCATAGGAGGCCATCTCGCCGTTGACGATATCCGGCAGCACCTGCTTCTTGAGTTCCTCGGAGCCGTTGAGGATCAGACCCATGGTGCCGAGCTTGTTGACGGCCGGAATCAGCGAGGACGAACCGCAGACGCGGGCGACCTCTTCGATCACGATGCAGGTGGCGACCGAGTCCGCACCCTGGCCGCCGTAGGCCTCCGGCACGTGCACCGCGTTGAAGCCCGCGGCGGTCAGCGCGGTGAGCGCCTCCTCGGGGAAGCGGGAGTTGCCGTCGACGTCCTTGGCGTAGGGGGCGATTTCCTTCTCCGCCAGTCCGCGGATGGCCGCGCGTAGTTCGTCGTGGAAGTCCTCCAACTGGAACAGGTTGAAGTCCGGATTTCCCGCCATGGGGGCACACTCCTGGTTTGTCGGTCGTGATGGTGCCGGGTCGATATCCAGCGCTCGGCACTCAGTGCCATCTTCTGGTCAAGTATACGTCCAGAATGCGGCGTCAAGTGCAGTTACATCATGGCACTGAGTGTCAGATAGTGCATACTATGATTCCGGTCACAGGCTGCCGAGCTGCCTGGTCACCAGATCGGCGACCTGCCGCGGGGGCATATCCCTCGGGAACACCGCGACCACCAACTCCCCGGCGCCCGGCCCCCGGCCCGCACCGCGCGGAATCGCCGCCAACTCCACCCGCAGATCCGCCGCCCCCGCATCCGATTCACCACGCACCATGCGCCGCAACAGGTAGTTGTGCGTGGCCGTCACCGCGGCCGTGAACTGCACCCGCGCCAGATCCGGCACCTCGGGCAGGCGCTCCCGCAGATAGTCGGTGAACAGCCGCTCGTACCGGAATACCGTCACGATCTCGCGCTCGCGCAATGCTGGCACCCGCCGCACCACCCGGTACCGCCGCTCGGCGATCTCGCGCCACTGCGTGAACCGCTCGAATACCTGCACCACCGCGACACAGACCGCCTCCCACGGATCCCCCTGCGCCGCCGCCAAGAACTCCGCCGCCTGCGCCAACTGCGATTCGTGATCGGCGAAGATCACGTCCTCCTTCGAGCGGAACTGCCGAAAGAACGTCCGCCGGGAAATCCCCGCCGCCTCCGCGATCTCATCCACGGTCGTCGCCTCATACCCCTGCTCAGCGAACAACCGCAGTGCCTGATCCACGACCGTCAGCCGAAACCGAGCCGTCTCGTCGCCATTGCGCGGCCGCCCACTCTCATCAGTCACCACGCGATCACCGTACTGAGCCCCGTCGACCGCATGTGGTCGACCTGCGCGAGGCAAGCGACATTTCGACTGGTCGGGAAGCACTGCTGAACAGTTCGCCCGACCTCCGAGGAGTATCCGCATCGCACGGAGCCCGCGCCGCCGCTGACAAACCTCACCGACCGCGGACCGGGACTCCTGACATGCGTGCCGCCCGAGATCACGACGATGTACCGAGCAGCCGCGAGAGCGCAGGCTTGTCGAATCGGTCGCCGCGCTCCAGGGGCGGCCCGGTCAGCCGAGGAGTTTGGCGCGGAGGGCTTCGTCCTTTTCCAGGACCATTGTTTCGAGACCGGCCTGGAACTGTTCCATGCGGGTGCGCAGGGCGGCGTCGTGGGCGGCGAGGATGCGGACCGCGAGTAGGCCCGCATTGCGGGCGCCGCCGATGGAGACGGTGGCGACCGGGACGCCCGCGGGCATCTGCACGATGGACAGCAGGGAGTCCATGCCGTCGAGGTATTTGAGGGGGACGGGAACGCCGATCACGGGGAGCGGGGTGGCGGAGGCGACCATACCGGGCAGGTGGGCCGCGCCGCCGGCGCCCGCGATGATGACCTGCAGACCGCGGCCGGCCGCGTCACGGGCGTAGTCGAGCATGCGCTGGGGAGTGCGGTGGGCCGAGACGACGCCGACCTCGAACCGAATATCGAACTCCGCCAAGGCAATCGCGGCGGCCTCCATGGTCGGCCAGTCGGAGTCGCTGCCCATGATCAGGCCAACTTGCGCATTACTCACCGTGGGGATCCCATCCATCGGTCCAAATCGCGTGCGACATCCAATGCGCCGCGCGCTCGGCCTGCTCGCGCACCACGGCGACATTGTCGCCGAGCACGTTGATATGCCCGATCTTGCGATCCGGACGTTCGCTCTTGCCGTACAGATGCACCTTCGCCTGCGGCATTCTGGCGAAGAGGTGGTGCAGCCGCTCGTCCATCGACATGGTCGGCGCCTCGGGCGCGCCGAGGATATTGGCCATCACGGTGACCGGGGCCAGCGGACGGGTATCACCGAGTGGATAGTCGAGCACCGCGCGCAGATGCTGTTCGAACTGGTCGGTGCACGCGCCGTCCATACCCCAGTGCCCGGAGTTGTGCGGGCGCATGGCCAGTTCATTGATCAGGATCGCGCCGTCCGTGGTTTCGAAGAGTTCGACCGCCATCGCGCCGACGACGCCGAGTTCGCTGGCCAGGTTCAGCGCGAGCGTCTCGGCCCGGGTGGCCAGTTCGTCGCTCAGGTCCGGCGCTGGCGCGATCACCACGGCGCACTGGCCGTTGCGCTGCACCGTCTCCACCACCGGCCAGGTCGCGGCCTGACCGAACGGCGAACGGGCCACCATCGCCGACAGTTCGCGCTCGAGGTCCACCTTGGCCTCGGCGAGCAGTTGCACACCGTGCGCGAGCTGATCGGCCACGATCGTCTCGGCCTCGGCCGCCGACTCAGGCATCCAGACGCCGCGCCCGTCGTAACCGCCGCGCACCGCCTTCAGCACCACCCGCCAGTCGTGCTCGGCACCGAACCGCACCGCGTCGGCCACCGAGGTGACCGAGGTGAAGGCGGGCACCGGCAATCCGAGTTCGGACAGTTTGGTCCGCATGGCGAGCTTGTCCTGCGCGAAGACCAGTGCGCGCGGCGGCGGCTGCACATTCACGCCCTCGGCGACCAGCGCCTCCAGATATTCGGTCGGCACATGCTCGTGGTCGAAGGTCAGCGCATGCGAGCCGACGGCGGCCTTGCGCAGCGCGGCCAGATCGGTGTGACTGCCGAGCACGACCTCCGGGCTCACCTGGGCGGCCGGGTCGTCCGGACGCTCGGCGAGCACTCGTAGCCGCTGGCCCAAGGCGATGGCAGCCTGGTGCGTCATGCGCGCGAGCTGACCACCACCGATCATGGTGACGGTGGGCATGGCGGCAGGATCGAACGAACGGCGGGGGCTCACGCCTGCACCTCGCTGACGCTCGGCTCCGGCGTGCCCCCTTGGGGGCTGTGTTGATGGTTCGCTCGCTTCGCTCCCTCACAGCCTGCACCTCGCTGACGCTCGGCTCCGGCGTGCACCCCATGGGGGCTGTGTTGATGGTTCACTCGCTTCGCTCCCTCACGTCGTGCAATCTTGTCATGTCCAAGTGCCGGGATTCGTACCGGTACACTCGGGCCTTGTGTCATTCGTCGACGACGTGGTCAACGTCCTCCCCAAGCCGCTGCGGGAGATCGCGTACCGCCACCACGAGCTGATCAAATTCGCCATCGTCGGCGCCACCACCTTCATCATCGACTCGGGCATCTTCTACGTGCTCAAGTGGACGGTCCTGGAGACCAAGCCGGTCACCGCGAAGATCATCTCCGGGGTGATCGCGGTCATCTGCTCCTACATCCTCAACCGCGAGTGGTCGTTCAAGAACCGCGGCGGGCGCGAGAAGCATCACGAAGCGCTGCTGTTCTTCGGTGTCAGCGGTGTCGGGGTGGTACTGAGCTTCATCCCGCTATGGATTTCCAGCTACGTCTTCGACCTGCGCCAACCCGATGTGAGCTTCACCGTCGAGAACATCGCGGACTTCATCAGCGCCTTCATCATCGGCAATCTGCTGCAGATGGCCTTCCGCTACTGGGCGATGCGCCGCTGGGTGTTCCCGGACGAAATCAGTGAGCTGGTCGAGGAGATCGAAGAGATGCTCGAGGAAGAGCAGCTCGGTCGCAGCTAGCGCGGCTCCGGCACCTGCGCGCCATTGGACGTGCGCGGCGGCGACGCACTGGATCCCAGGAACATCGCGAACAGCGCGGGCCGGCGCCGCTGCAACTCCAGCCGTCCACCATCGGCCTCGACGAGCGCCCTGGCCAGGGCCAGCCCGACACCGGTGGATCCACCCGCCGAGAAGCCGCGATCGAAGATGTGCGGCGCGAGTTCGTCACGCACACCATCGCCCTCATCGGCCACCTCGACCACCACCAGCGGTTCGCGATCGCTGACCGTGCGCACGGTGCGCACCGACACCGTGCAGGTGCCGCCACCGTGCATCAGCGCATTGTCGACCAGCACGGCCAGTGATTCGCGCAGGCGGGATCCGGTGATCGGGGCGCGCAGGGATTCGTCGCCGATCAGTCGCAGTGTGCGGCCCGCCTCGGTGAACGGATGCGACCACTCCTCGACGACACCGCGCAATTCATCCATCACCGGCACCGGATCGCGGTCGGCGGCATCCTCGTCGCGCGAGGCGCGGACCAGATCATCGATGGCATCGGTGAGCCGGTCGACCTGCGCCATCGCTTCCTCGGCCTCGTGTACCACGGCCGGATCGGAGTGCGCGGACAGCTCGTCGAGCCGCAGGCGCACCGCGGTCAGGCGGCTGCGCAGCTGATGCGAAACATCGGCGACCAGCGCGTGCTCGCGCTGCAGCCGCCCGGCGATCTCGACGGTCGCCGAATCGAGCACATCGGAGACCCGGTCCAGTTCGGAGATCCCGTGCCGACGCGGATCCGGCCGGAAGTCGCCCATGGCCAGCCGTGCCGCCCTGGCCGCCACATCACGCAGCGGATCGGCGACCCGGCGCGCGGTGATCATCGCCACCGACACCGCCGCGCCGAGCGAGGCGAGCACCGCGAAGGCCACCACCGCGACGGCCTGGATCTGCATCATATGCATCGGTCCGGACGGGATCTCCAACCGCAGCGAGCCCTTTGTGCCCATGGACAGCGATTCGACCAGTGGGTCTTCGATCTTCTCCGCACCGATATCGAGCCGGGACGCATTGTCCTGCGGCGCCGGATAGATGATGGTCAGCCTGCCGTCCTTGGGGATCAGCGGCCGCACCAACCGGGTGTCGAGTTCGCCGAGCACCATGCCGTCACCGCGTTCCTGGGCGATGATCTCGGTGGCGATCCGCTCCAGCCGGTTCTCCAGATCACTGCGGGTAATGTCCTCGACCCACAGCCACGCGGTATAGATCAGCGGAACGCCGAGCACCACCGTGGTGATGGTCAGCACGGTGAGGATCGATCGCAGAATTCTGCGTCTCATATCAGTTGCGCCGCACCATCAGTCGGTGTTCAGACGGAAGCCGACCCCGCGCACGGTGACAATGCGCCGCTCCGCCATCGGGCCCTCGTCGCCGATCTTGCGGCGCAGCCAGGACATGTGCATATCCAAGGTCTTCGAACCGCGCAGTTCGGCGTCGCCCCATACCTCGCGCAGGATCGTCTCGCGCGGAACCACCTGGCCCGCCCGATCGATCAGCACCTTGAGCAATTCGTATTCCTTATTGGCCAAACCGACTTCGACGCCGTTGACCAGCACCCGTCGCGCGGCCGGCTCCAGCCGGATGCCGCCCACCTCGACGGCCTCATCGCCGATTCCACTGCGCCGCAACAGCGCTCGCACCCGCGCGAGCAATTCGGCCAGCCGGAACGGTTTGCCGACATAGTCGTCGGCGCCCGCGTCCAACCCGACGACGAAATCCACCTCGTCGGTGCGCGCGGTGAGCATGAGCACGGCCAGATCGGCGCCACGGGCACGGACCTGACGGCATACCTCGAGCCCGTCCATACCGGGCAGGCCGAGATCGAGAATGAGCAGATCGTGATCGCCCTCGAGGGCCCGTTTCAGCACCGCGGGCCCGAAACGCTCGACGGTGACCGAATAGCCCTCGCGCCCCAGCGCACGCGAGAGCGGTGCGGCGATGGCCTCATCATCTTCGGCCAGCAGTACGGCGGTCATTGACCCAGATTATCGCGCGACTGTTCGAATACCTGGTGGTACAGCAGCGCATGCACCTGCTGCACCTGCGGAATGTCGTCGTATTCGAGCGGTTCCTCCGAAGACGAACCGATGATCAGGGTGCCGGTGCCGAGCAGCCGATCGAACAGACCGTGCCGGAATTGCACGCTGGAAATCCGGCTCATCGGGATATCGATGCCGGTGTGGGTGAGCACACCCTGACGGATCAGCACCCGCCGGTCGGTCACGATGAAATGCGTCGACTTCCAGCTGATAACCGGTGCGGCACAACGCCATACGAGGATGCCGAGCCAGACCACGAGCACCACGATCAGCAGCACCGAACGATTCGTGCCCTCGGCCTTGCGCGAGATGAACCCCCCGGCGAATCCGGCCAGCGCGGTGGCGACAATGAGCGTCACAATCGGCCAGAAGAGCATTTTCCAATGCGGATGACGATGGAGTATCAACTGCTCGTCCGGGGCGAGCACCTCCTCCGGATAACCCATGACGGAACCCTACCGCGAGAACACGCCCGAAAGCGTGGACAATGACGCGTGCCGTGCTGCACAATCGTCACCTCGCCGCATCGGTGGCTCGAGCGCTTCTCGAGTCAGCTCGAGTTTCGGCACAGGTTCACCTCATACCGTAGCGACTGCTTGCAGATCGCTCGAAACGACCAGCCTCGACCCGACGGCAGCCGCTCGACCCGGCTCTGCCCGTTCGACCAGCTCTCGTTTTGTTCTGCTCAATGCCCTGCCTGTGAAAAGACAAGTCCGGCTTGACAAGACGTCGATTACGACCGTGGAGGCGTGTGTGACCAGGGATCTGACCCAATTGGAAATCCTGACCGAACTCGAACCGGTGGCCGAACAGAATCTCAACCGCCACCTCTCGATGGCCAAGGACTGGCACCCGCACGACTACGTCCCATGGGACGAGGGGCGCAACTTCGCCGCAATGGGCGGTATGGACTGGGCACCGGAGCAGTCCAAACTGAACGAGGTCGCCAAGGCCGCCATGATCACCAATCTGCTCACCGAGGACAACCTGCCCTCCTACCACCGACTGATCGCCGAGCACTTCTCCCAGGACGGCGCCTGGGGCAGCTGGGTGGGCCGCTGGACGGCCGAGGAGAACCGGCACGGCATCGTCATGCGCGACTACCTCGTGGTCACCCGCGGCGTCGATCCGGTCGCGTTGGAACAGGCCCGCATGACCCATATGACCCGCGGCGTGCCCTCGCCCGAGGGCGGGGCCGGATTCCTGGTGAACGTCGCGTATGTGACCTTCCAGGAGCTCGCCACCCGGGTCAGCCACCGCAATACCGGCAGGGTTTGCGATGACGCGATCGCCGACCGCATGCTGCAGCGCATCGCCGCCGACGAGAACCTGCACATGATCTTCTACCGCAATATGTGCGGCGCGGGCCTGGACCTGGTACCCGACCAGGCCATGGCCGCGATCACCGCGATCCTCACCAACTTCGTCATGCCCGGCTACGGAATGCCGAACTTCCGCCGCAACGGCGCGCTGATGGCCAAGCACGGCATCTACGACCTGCGCCAGCACCTCGAAGAGGTGGTACAGCCGGTGCTCAAGAAGTGGAACGTCTTCGAGCGCACCGACTTCGGCGCGCGCGGCGAGCAGGCCCGCGAGCAACTCGGCGCATTCCTGGCGAAGCTGGAGAAGGATGTGCTCAGGTTCGAAGAACAGCGCGACCGCCTGCTCGCCAGGGCAGCGGCACGCGGCGCCATGCAGCCCGTCTGATCCGAACATCGGTGCCCGGCAACAGGTTCCGGCCCAACCAGCCGCACACCCTGTCGGGATCCGCAGCTCCACAAGGGTGCGCCGCTCGGTCGGTGCGGATCAGCAGTTGGCGCGCAGATGGGTGACGTCGGCGGCGGACACGGCGTGGTCGCCGATCAGGAGGCGGCCCGCGGTGTCGATGTCGGCGGCAATGCCCTCGATGGTCTGGCCGCCCGGCAGTTCGGCGCGCACAAGGGCGCCGAGGGTGGCGCACCGGTCGCGGTAGCCGCCGATCAGGTCGGTGGTATCCCAACCGGCGTCGCGCCACGCGGTGAAGCGGCGGGCGAATTCGGCCAGCAGTGACTGCACGAGCTCGGTGCGGTCGGTGACCTTCGCACCCGCCAGCGCGAGCGAAGTGGCATGCGGCACCGGCAGTTCCGCCTCGGTGAGATCGACGTTCAGGCCGACCCCGACGACAATGGCGGGTGCCCCACCACCGGAGGCGACTTCGGCCAGGATGCCCGCGACTTTGCGGCCATCGATCAGCACATCGTTGGGCCACTTCAGATTCGCGTCCACACCGGCGCTCGCGCGCAGTGCGTCCACCACCGCGACGCCGGTGAGCAGTGGCAGCCAGCCGAGCGCCGACGGCTCGATGCCGCGCAGCCGCACCAACAGCGACATCGCTATCTGCGCGCGCGGCGGGCTGATCCAGGTCCTGGCATGCCGCCCGCGGCCCTGCTCTTGGGTTTCCGCGAGCAGAACCACGCGATCGGCATCGGCATCCCCGGCCCGGGCGATCAGGTCCGCATTGGTGGACCCGGTCGACTCCACCACATCGATGTGAGAGAAGAACGACAGCTCGGGCAACTCGATGAGACTGCGCCGCAACTGCTCTGCATCCAATGGTGGCCTGTGCACACCGGCAGGTTACTCGGTACGCACCGACCTGCCGCGATAGGTCGACGCCGTCGCTATCGCGGCAGGTCGCGAAGGTCGTAGCTATCCGCAGAGGTCGTATTCGACGGACTCCGCCGTGGCGGGGCTCTCCTCCGCCGTGGCGGACTCGGTGGCCTCAGCCCGGTGCTCCGGCTCGACCACGGTCGGTTCGGTGCGCACGGTCTGCCAACCGGTCCAGGACGCCGCCGACGCGTATTCGGCGGTACTTCGACTCCACTCCCACATAATTTCCCTCCCCTCGGTCAGCTCAGTACGGCTCAGGTCGCCATGCGCGCGGTGCGCACTCGCCTCCGATCGAACATTTCTCGGACCTCCCCTCGGTCGAATTACTGACGCCCCCAGGCTATCTGGGCACGAGAACGACCCGCCACCGATTTTCCCGGCGCTGGACACTTCACAAGCCCGCCCCGGTTCGCTGATCAACCAGGATGTTTGCGGCCATTCGCATAGCGGAACATGATCTAGCTGGGGTTTTTTACTCACCGGTAAGCGACACTCGGTTAGAGCGAAGCACTGGCACTGGTTACACTCCGGAGCCATGACGAGTGTCCAGCAGCAGCCCGCATCGGAATCGGCGGGCACCCCCGATATCCACACCACCGCTGGGAAGCTGGCTGACCTGCGTAATCGGCTGGAAGAAGCGCAGCACCCCATGGGTGAGGCCGCGGTCGACAAGGTGCACGCCAAGGGCAAGATGACCGCCCGCGAGCGCATCCTCGCACTGCTGGACGAGGGCTCGTTCGTCGAGCTCGACGCACTGGCCCGCCACCGCAGCGTGAACTTCGGCCTGGAGAACAACCGGCCGCTCGGCGATGGTGTAGTGACCGGCTACGGCACCATCGACGGCCGCGACGTCTGCATCTTCAGCCAGGACGTCACGGTCTTCGGCGGCAGCCTCGGCGAGGTCTACGGCGAGAAGATCGTCAAGGTGATGGACCTGGCACTCAAGACCGGCCGGCCGCTGATCGGCATCAACGAGGGTGCGGGCGCGCGCATCCAGGAGGGCGTCGTCTCGCTCGGCCTCTACGGCGAGATCTTCCACCGCAACATCCAGGCCTCGGGCGTCATCCCGCAGATCTCGCTGATCATGGGCCCCGCCGCCGGTGGCCATGTCTACTCCCCCGCGCTGACCGACTTCGTCGTCATGGTCGACGGCACCAGCCAGATGTTCGTCACCGGCCCGGATGTCATCAAGACGGTCACCGGCGAGGACGTCACCATGGAGGACCTGGGTGGCGCGCACACGCATATGACGAAATCCGGTGTCGCGCACTATGTCGCCTCCGGTGAGCAGGACGCCCTCGATTACGTCAAGGACCTGCTGAGCTACCTGCCGAGCAATAACCGCGCCGAGGCGCCGCGCTTCCCGGCCACCGATCCGATCACCGGCGCCATCGAGGATTCGCTCACCGAGGAAGACCTCGAGCTGGACACGATCATCCCGGATTCGCCGAACCAGCCCTATGACATGCACGAGGTCATCCGTCGCCTGCTCGACGACGACGAATTCCTCGAGGTGCAGGCCGAGCGCGCGATGAACATCATCGTCGGCTTCGGCCGGGTCGACGGCCGCAGCGTCGGCATCGTCGCCAACCAGCCCACCCAGTTCGCGGGCTGCCTCGATATCGACGCCTCGGAGAAGGCCGCGCGCTTCGTGCGCACCTGCGACGCCTTCAACGTCCCGATCATCACCCTGGTGGACGTCCCGGGCTTCCTGCCCGGCACCGGCCAGGAGTACAACGGCATCATCCGGCGCGGCGCGAAGCTGCTCTACGCCTACGGTGAGGCCACTGTGGGCAAAATCACCATCATCACCCGCAAGGCCTACGGCGGCGCCTACGACGTCATGGGTTCCAAGCACATGGGCGCCGATGTGAACCTGGCGTGGCCGACCGCCCAGATCGCCGTCATGGGCGCCTCGGGCGCGGTCGGGTTCGTCTACCGCAAGCAGTTGCAAGAGGCCGCGAAGAGCGGAAACGATGTGGATGCGCTGCGCCTGGAGCTGCAGAACGAGTACGAGGACACCCTGGTGAACCCCTACGTCGCCGCCGAGCGGGGCTATGTGGACGCGGTCATTCCGCCCTCGCACACCCGTGGCCAGATCGTCTCGGCACTGCGCCTGCTCGAGCGCAAGATGGTGACGCTGCCGCCGAAGAAGCACGGCAACATTCCGCTGTGATCAAGCGATAGCCTCGATGGGCCGCGCACACTGGTTGTAGAGACACAATGAGTGAATTCGACGATGATGGTCGCTTGCTCCACATGACATCGCGTTGGGCATGGGCTCGATCGATTTAGAGAGAGGATCTGGCACTGTGACGACCGTGGCAGAAGAAGACGTGTTGACCGCCGCCGAACTGGATCTCACCGTCGACCCGATCGCGGACGTGGTCGAGGTGGTCGCATCCGCGACGACCCCTGCCGCCGAGGCGACCGAGCAACCGTTCATTCGCGTCATCAAGGGCGCGCCGTCCGATGAGGAAGTCGCGGCGCTCGTCTGCGTGCTGTCGGCGGCCGCGAATAGCGGCAGCGGAAGCCGACCGAACGGTCCGTCCGATACCTGGGGTCGCCCGACGCTGATGCACCGCGGCACCTCGCCGTTCTCCCCTTACGCGTTCCCACAACTGTCACACCTGCGCGACTGATCGGATGACGAGACTCGTTCTCGCCTCCGCCTCGCCCGCCCGCCGCGAGGTGCTGCGCTCGGCGGGCATCGACCCCGTCGTCCGGATCTCCGATGTCGACGAGGACGCCATTGCCGCGGCACTGCCGCCCGGCACGGCACCTGAGGTCGTCGTCGTCGAGCTGGCGCGGGCCAAGGCCAGGGCGGTGGCGGCGACAATTCCGGACTTCGCCGCGGATTGCGTTGTGGTCGGCTGCGATTCGATGCTGCTGGTCGACGGCGAATTACAGGGCAAGCCCCACACGCCCGAGGTGGCGCGCTCGCGCTGGGCCGAAATGGCCGGGCGCAGTGCCGATCTCATCACCGGCCACTGCGTACTGCGGCTACGGGACGGCGAGGTCACCGCCGAATCCGTCGATTGCAGTTCCACCACAGTGCATTTCGCCAAACCCGACCCCGAAGAGCTGGACGCCTACATCGCGACCGGCGAGCCCTTGCAGGTGGCTGGCGCGTTCACACTCGACGGCATGGGCGGCTGGTTCGTCGATCGCATCGATGGCGATCCGTCGAGCGTTATCGGAATCGGATTACCACTGCTGCGCCGACTGCTTGGCGACGTTGGGATCGGCATTGCGCAGCTGTGGAGCCATTCGGCCCGCTGACGGCGGCGCGATCCGCGGCTCGCCGGGGGCCATCCGCGGCTCCGCCCCGGACTCCGCGCCGATCGATACCGGCGCCACCTCGCGGTCGTGCTCCGGCTCCCGCGGCACGCCCTGGTTGCGCCGGGCGTCGTGGGCCATGAGCTCCAAACGGACCAGACAGAGCTCCGGCTCGACGAACGGGTGCAGCCGGACATTCACCTCGCCGCGCGCGCCATTGCGGTCGAGAACTTCCTTGATCAGGCCCAGATGCACACCGCACACCACTTCGGAGTGGGTGCGTGCGAGTTCACGCAGCGGGCAGGCGGTCAGCCGGACCAGCACCTGATCATTGGTCTCGGCGGCCGGATCGCGCTCCGGGGCGAAGCCGAGCTCGGAGAGCAGCGTGATGGTGACGTCCTTGGCGTCCTCCAGCGATTCGACCGCGTGATCGCCCGCATCGAGCTTGGCGCCCCAGGCGCGTCCGGCGGCGACGGCCGCCTCGGAGCGGCGCCGCGGATCGGGGCCGAGTTGATCGGCCAGTACCTGGGCCAGCTCCTGATAACCGACCGATCGCTGCACAGCGCTATAGCCGATGCGCGGGCGGCCGCGGCCGCGCGGGGGCTGCTGGAACTGCCGCACCAGCGATTCCCTGGTGAGTACATCCAGATGGAATCGAACAGTGGTGACGTGCTGTCCAGTGATTCTGGCCAGTTCTTGGGCATCGAGAGGTTCGCTGGCGCCACGTAGGATCGCGAGCAGTCGACGCCTCGGCCAAGAATCGGACATAGCTCACCCCTCCTCCCGGGAGACTTTATCGGATGAGGGTGCGATTTATTCGCCCATTCAGCCGATTTGTGATCTGAAACGAGTTTCCCAAACGCCTCACACCTAACATCGCCGTGAGACCCGAACCGCTATAACCACCCGTCTACCTCGTGTGAAGGACCCATATCGTGCCCGTTGCCCCGGACCCTCATCCCGCTTTCGGTTCTTACGCACATCCTCACCGACTAGTAACCACAGAGTGGCTGTCGGCAAACATCGGCGCGCCGGGACTGAAGATCATCGAATCCAATGAGGACATACTGCTCTATGACATAGGGCATGTTCCAGGCGCCACCAAGATCGATTGGCGGGGCGACCTGAATGATGCGGTTACGCGTGACTATATCGACGGGGCCCGGTTCACCGAGTTGATGCGCGCCAAGGGCATCGAGCGCGACGATACCGTGGTGATCTACGGCGATCGCGGCAACGCGCAGGCAGCGCACGCCTGCTGGGTCTTCACCCTGTTCGGGCATCCGGATGTGCGGCTGCTCGACGGTGGCCGGGACGCGTGGATCTCCGAGGCGCGCGATACCACTTTCGACCCGCCCTATCTCACCCGCAGCGAGTATCCGCTCGTCAGTCGCGACGACGCCACCGCGCGCGCGTTCCGCGAGGACGTGCTCGCGCATCTCGGCAGACCGCTGATCGACGTGCGCTCCCCCGAGGAGTACTCCGGTGAGCTGATCCAGCCGCCGATCAATCCCGAGGATGCGGCATTGCGCGGCGGGCATATTCCTACCGCGGTCAACATCGCGTGGACCGAGGCCTTCCATAGTGACGGCCGCTTCCGTTCCCGCGCCGAATTGGACGAGATCTACGGCGCGCTGGCGACCGCCGACGATCTGGTGGTCTACAGCCGGGTCGGCGAGCGATCCAGCCACACCTGGTTCGTCCTGACCTATCTGCTCGGCCTCGACGGCGTGCGCAATTACGATGGCTCCTGGACCGAATGGGGCAACTCGGTGCGCATGCCGATTGCCAAGGGGTATGAATCCGGCGACGCACCCGCGGGCAGTGCCCGCAAGGTACGCACCAGGTAGTCCCGATTCGCCTCCGGCACACCTGATCGCCGAATTCGATCCGTGGATTCGCGGGCCACCTCCCCCGGCCCCACGCCACCGCCGACGAGGTGTGATCCACGACCTACTGTTGAGTAGGGCTATCCGAGTTCGGGCTCTGTTGGCAGACTGCCTACACTCGCCCCAGACGTAAGTTTGTCGACCACGGGGCGACCAAAAAGATTGCTAACAGGAGGCTCAGTGCCCAGCCATGCCAGCGCGCGGATATCGAAGGTACTCGTAGCTAACCGAGGCGAGATCGCCGTTCGCGTGATCCGGGCGGCCAAGGATGCCGGTATCGGCAGCGTCGCGGTATACGCGGAGCCCGATGCCGATGCCCCATTCGTGAAGCTCGCCGACGAGGCCTTTGCCCTCGGTGGTCAGACCTCGGCCGAGTCCTACCTCGTATTCGACAAGATCCTCGACGCCGCGGCCAAGTCCGGCGCCGACGCCATCCACCCCGGCTACGGATTCCTTTCCGAGAACGCCGACTTCGCCCAGGCCGTCATCGACGCCGGGCTGATCTGGATCGGCCCGTCCCCGCAGTCCATCCGCGACCTCGGTGACAAGGTCACCGCGCGCCACATCGCCGAGCGCGCCAAGGCGCCGATGGCCGCTGGCACCAAGGATCCGGTCAAGAACGCGGCCGAAGTGGTCGAGTTCGCCAAGGAGTACGGCGTACCGGTCGCGATCAAGGCCGCCTTCGGTGGTGGTGGCCGCGGCATGAAGGTCGCGCACTCCATCGAGGAGATTCCGGAGCTGTTCGAATCGGCGACCCGGGAGGCGATCGCCGCCTTCGGTCGCGGCGAATGCTTCGTCGAGCAGTACCTGGACAAGGCTCGCCACGTCGAGGCACAGGTCATCGCCGACAAGCACGGCAACGTGGTGGTGGCGGGCACCCGTGACTGCTCGCTGCAGCGCCGGTTCCAGAAGCTGGTCGAGGAGGCGCCCGCGCCGTTCCTCACCGACGATCAGCGCGCACGCATCCACGCTTCGGCCAAGGCCATCTGCCGGGAGGCCGGTTACTACGGCGCCGGCACCGTGGAGTACCTGGTGCAGGGCGACACCGTGTCGTTCCTCGAGGTGAACACCCGTCTGCAGGTCGAGCACCCGGTCACCGAGGAGACCGCGGGCATCGACCTGGTGCGTCAGCAGTTCCGCATTGCCGAGGGCCACGCGCTGGAGATCACCGAGGATCCGACGCCTCGCGGGCACTCCTTCGAGTTCCGGATCAACGGTGAGGATGCCGGTCGTGGCTTCCTGCCCGCCCCCGGCCCGGTCGCGGTCTACTCCGAGCCGAGCGGTCCCGGTGTGCGCGTCGACTCCGGTGTGGTGCAGGGCAGCGTGATCGGCGGTCAGTTCGACTCGATGCTGGCCAAGCTGATCGTCACCGGCGAGAACCGTGAGCAGGCGCTGCAGCGGGCCCGGCGCGCGCTGGCCGAATTCCACGTCGAGGGGCTGGCCACGGTCATCCCGTTCCACCGCGCAATCGTCGAGGATCCGGCGTTCATCGGTGACGGCGAGAAGTTCGACGTCTACACCAAGTGGATCGAAACCGAGTGGGTCAACAACGTCGAGCCGTACACCCCGGCCGGTGTCACCGAGACCGAGGACGAGGAACTGCCGCGGCAGAAGGTCGTCGTCGAGGTCGGTGGGCGTCGAGTCGAGGTGTCGTTGCCCGGTAACTTCACCGTCGGCGCCGGTGCCGAGGGTGCGGGCGGCAATGGCGCCGGAGTGATCCGCAAGAAGCCCAAGCCGCGCAAGCGTGGCGGCGCCGGTGCCGGTGCGGCCTCCGGTGACGCGGTCACCGCGCCGATGCAGGGCACTGTGGTGAAGGTCGCGGTCGAGGAGGGCCAGTCCGTCGAGGCGGGCGATCTGATCGTGGTGCTCGAGGCCATGAAGATGGAGAACCCGGTCAACGCGCACAAGGCGGGTGTGGTCACCGGACTGTCCGTCGAGGCCGGTGCGGCCATCACCCAGGGCACCGTGCTCGCCGAGATCAAATAAGTAAACAGCTGGCGAAGACCGTTTCGGAGCGGGCGCTGGACGACGACGTCCGCGCCCGCTCTGTCGTATCGTGGTCCGGTGACCAGCTCTGCCGTCGTGCCCACCGCCGCGGACGTCATCCGCGGCCGACGTGAATCAGCAAGCCGCGCCGACGGATATCGCCTCGCCCTGGTCATCGAGGGCGGTGGCAGCCGGGGCGTGTACTCCAGCGGAATGGTGCTTGCGCTAGAGGAACTCGGGCTGGCCTCGATCTTCGACGCCGTGTACGGCACTTCGGCGGGCGCGATCAATGGCGCGTGGTTCCTGTCCGGGCGAGCGCTGTCCGGCATGCGCGCGTGGACCGATCCGGTGATCATGCGGCGCGCGGTCGATCCGGCTCGGCTGCTGCGCGGACGTCCCGCCTTCGACCTGGACTACCTGGTGCACCAGGTGTACGACGGCATCGAGCCGATGGACTTTCCGGCGATTCTGGCCAACGCCACCACCTTTCACCCGATCGGCACCGATATCCGCTCCGGGCGCGCGGTCGACCTGCACCGCCACATCATCGATAAACGCACCCTGATGACCGCGCTGCGGGCCTCAGCGGGGCTGCCGATACTCGCGGGACCGCCGGTGCCACTGGGCGATGCCGAGTACCTCGACGGCGGGCTCGCCGAAACCGTGCCTATTCGCACTGCGGTTCACGACGGTGCGACGCATGCGCTGGTGCTGCGCACCCGGCGCACCGATGAACAGCGCCCGCCCGCCTCCCGTTTGCATCGGGTCGTCGGGGGCGGCTATCTGCGCGTGCGCGCCCCCGGGGCCTACCGTGCGTGGCTCCAGCGGCCGCACCAGCAGTCCATCGAGGACCGCTTCCTCACGGGTCTCGGGGACGCGGCGCTCCAGATCCACCCACCCCTCGGCTCCCCGAATATCGACAGCGCGGCACGCGATACCGCCCTGCTGGCCGAGGCACTGACCATTGGACGTCAGGCTGTGCATGCGTCGATGGCGGCTCTGATCGATTCGGCCGACAGCGCGCGCTGAACGCTGACCAGCTTGTGGCACAGGTCAATTCAGGTGAACGGTGACGCCGTTGGAGAGTATGAAGTCGTGTAGTTCGAGCTGGCTCGGGGTGGCGTCCGGTGGGACATCGAAGACCAGTTGGGTGGTGGCGGACTGGCCGGGCTGCAGTTCGAAGGAGTAGTTGTAGCGGCGTTGGGTGTTCTGCCACATGCTCGCGATGGCATTGTGGTCGACCTGGCGGCCCTGGGTATCGACGAGACGTTGTCCGACGGGCAGGAACCACTTCGGCTCGTCGGAGATATTGCGCACGGCAACCGTGACGACGGAGTAGGTACCGCCCGCATTCTGCAGCCCGATCCGCGAAATCCCGGAATCGACCGCGGTGACCACGAATTCGAATTTGCCATCCCGCACCGGGGTATTCAGGCCGGCGACCCCGGGAGCGGGCGGTTCGGCCGATTGCGCGGTGCCAGCATCGCGCACCGCGGCGGACGGATCGGCCGTGCGCGGACCGCCGCCACTGCCGGTATTGCCGAATGCGACCAGCGCCGCACACCCAGCCGCCAGCATGAAGGGGGTCAGGAACATGACGACGAGCGCGCCGATCACCCTGGATAGGAAGGACTTACGCCGTGGTCGACGCCGTGCAACCCGGCGCGCGGGCGGGGCGATCCAGGGACGGCGCTGCGAGACCGTCCAGCGGGGAGCCACCGGGATGCGCGCTGCCCGCTTCGGTTGCGGCACCGCCCGTTCGGCCGCCGACGGCGGGCGGACGAGCGATCTCGGCGGTACCGCGGCACGATGCGGCGACCACGGCGAATTCTGTTGCGGCGCAGCACTTCCCGCTGGGGCAAAGGGTGGAGCTGGGTCCAACCGCGTCGCCACCAGCGTCGGCGTCGGACCGGGTTCCGGCAACACCTTGGTCGCCGCAAGCGGCTTCGGCGATGACTTGACCAGCGGCACCGGAGATGGCTGCGGTACCGCAGCCTGCATGTGCGGGTGCGGCGAATGTGCCTGCGGAGTGTGCGGCGGCGCGGTTGTCCGCTGTGCCACCAGGGTTGGCCGAGCCGATGGCTGCCCCGGCGCGCCTAGCGACCCGGCGGCCGCTGCCAACGGCTGATCTGACACGCTGCGCCGCCCAGCCGACCGACTCGACGCAGCCCGTTCGGCCGACGCACCCGACTGCCCGGCGGACGGTTGACGACCCGAAGGCTGTGCCGATGCGGCCAGCGGCCGGCCTGACGCGGCCGAGGGTGCTGCCGGTTCGGCCCTTGACGATTGTGCGGCGGAATCGTTCGGCAGGCGGGACAGTGCGGTTGCCGCATATGCCGCGGCGGCGAACTCGCGTGCCGTCGGATAGCGCGCGGCCTGGTCCTTGGCCATGCCGCGGGCGATGACCGTGTCCAATTCCGCGGGTACCGCCGGGTTCACCGTCGACGCGTGGGGTGGGGCGGTCATCAGGTGGCCGTGCATTTGGCGGGCCGGGTCGGTGTCACCGTAGGGGCGGCGGCCGGTCAGGCATTCGTAGAGGACGCAGGCAAGTGAGTAGACGTCGGAGCGGGCGTCGACGGTGCCATTGAAGCGCTCCGGTGCCATATAGGCCCAGCTGCCGATGGCCATTCCGGTGGCGGTGACGGACGTCTGGCCCAGGCTCTGGGCAATGCCGAAGTCGATGAGATACGCGTGCCCGCCGGTGCCGATCAGGATGTTCGACGGTTTGACGTCACGGTGGATCAGCCCGGCCCGATGCGCGGCATCCAGACCCGAGGCCACCTGCGTCACGAAGTCCGCGGCCGCGGTGGGTGTCAATGTGCCGACCCTGGTCAGCATTTCGGCCAGGTCGATGCCATCGATGTACTCCATATCGATGAACAACCGGCCGTCGAGCTCCCCGAACCCGTGAATTTTCACGATATTCGGATGCCGCAGACTCGACCCGAGCCGCGCCTCCCGCTCGAACCGCTGCCGATACTCCGCATCGGCGGCCACCTGCTCGGCCAACACCTTCAGCGCAACCGTGCGCCCGGTGTCGGTATCACACGCCAGCCATACCGCCCCCATACCGCCCCGCCCGAGTAATCGGTCGAGCCGGTACTTTCCGAACTGTTCCCCCATCACTGACCTCCCGGTGGCCGCGCCGTTGCGGAGTGGGGCGGCAACCCGATCGAAACCGCATCGCCCGAACCTATCCCGACCCTAGCCCCGCCCCTCCCCCTCGAACAGTGTGACTTCCCCTACGTACTCCTACTCAGGAGACACCCCAGACCTCGACGCAACTGTCCCTAGCGCAATCCGGTCCCCGAGCTACTGGCTAATCAACCTCGTTCAGGCGCACACTGACGCTGACACGGCCCTTATCGTCGCGTCGCGCGACGGCGTGCCCGGATCGTTCGGCGCCGTCCAGCCGCAGCGAGATGGGGCCGCCCGCGCCGAGAAAGTTGCGCCACCACGTCTTCTGGTCCGGCAGGGCCACAGCGATGGTGATCTCGTCGCCAGCGCGTCGAAAGCTCACCGGTGTGCTGATGGTGCGCCCGGAACGTCGGCCGACATAGGTGACCTCAGTGATCGACCGGCCCAGCCGAGGTCCGATCCACGGTGCCTTGGTCAACGCCATGATCCCCGCGTTGAACCCACGCGCAACCGGTCCCAGCACCGCTTTGAGTTCCATCGAATCTCCTGATCATCGAATGAGCATCGAGCACCAAACTAGCGAAGTCGGGCAGCGATGGCGGCATACACCTCATGCGGAGCAGGAAGGATGCTAGAGGTGCGCGGCGCTGAATCCCACTGCGGCGCCGATGAAATCCTCGTAGCGGGCGTGCGCAGTGGGGTCGACTCCCCCTCCGCAGACCGGGTCACCGGCCACACAGAAATCGGCGGTGCGGTTCAGGTACTGGTCGGGAACGCTCGACCCGATCAGGCGCAGCGGGTCACCGAAGAGCAGTACGACGGCCACCCGGTCGACGAGATCACCGGGCAGCTGCGTGACGCCCGGCAGTCCGGCGACGATACCGGTGCCGAGTACGGCGTGTACCACGCCCGCGCCCAGCGAGTAGCCAGCCAGGATGAACTCCTCGTTCGGACATGCCGCGGCCTGGTCGGCGACGTGCGCGACCAGATCGGCGCTACCGGTACTCACGGACGACAGATCCGTCGGATTCGCAGGGTAGTTCACCGGATACGCCCGCACGCTCATCGGTAGCGCCGCCCGCATCGCGGCGTACAGCCGATCACCGACGAAGGTTCCGAGATACCCGGGTTCCTGAGTTCCCCTGGCCACCACCAGGTCCACCGCCGCACACGATTGTGCCGCCGCGTGCGGAGCGAACAGGATGCTCGCTGCGACCAGCAAGACCGCGAATGCCGATGCCATTCGCCAACTCTTGAACGGACCCACCTTTCGGTTGCCCATCTTCCTCACCTCTCACGCCGTTGTGAGAAGTGCTTCCTCAGCCCTCACGTCACTGTGCGGCGCCGAGTGACACTTGTCAGAGACAAATAACAATGTACTCCGCTACGAGGGATGGTGGCGGCGTCAGCCACCCCGCGCTCGAGCCCACCAAACGCGGCAGGACCAGGGCGCACCCGGCCGCTCGTTCCGGTATGTACAGATGGTCCGGCCACCAACCGGGATGCCCCCGACCGGGCAGGTCCACCGCGATGGGTGCCCCGTCCAGTGCCAGCGCCATTGCTCCGGCTCATCGCCACTGAGCGAAAGATCCACTGCCCCAAGCCAAGTGTTCGCCTGGCGACTCCTACTTACCCGGCTTGAAACGGTTGCCGTGACCGGGCTTGCCATTGTTCGGCTTATCGTCGGCCGAATCGCTGTTGCCCGAGTTGCCGGGTGCAGCTGGGCCGGCGGCCGATTGCCCGGCGTCGGGTTTCGGGCTGCCCTCAGCAGGCTGCGTTGGGATCCAGGTCGCTACGTGGCCACCTGCGGAACGACACGTGAGCGGGGTGCCGTCACCGGCGACGGCATTGCCGTCCACATCGGGATTGCACGGCTGTTCGGCGACCGGGATCGACGCGTTGGGCGCCGCCGCATGGGCCGACTCGGCCGGGGCCGATCCCAGTGCCGGGCCGGGATGCGACGGCGTCGGCCGGGCGGATGACGGTGCCGCCGGTGTCGTTTCGGCTCCGGGCCGCCCCAGCCAGAGCGCGAACCCGATCAGGGCGACAAGCGCCGCGATGGCGGCAGCCGCGTGCCCCGGCCCGACTATCCACTCGCCCTCGCGACCAGCCCACGGCTCGATGTCCCGCGCCCGTGCACCCGCACCCCCTCGTTTCCGCGCACCTACATCCCCTGCTTCCACCCCACCCCACTCGACCACACCCCACTCGACCACACCCCGCGCCGCAACCGCACCCCGCTCCCCCACAGCAGCCTTCGGCGATTCGCCCCCACCCGCACCGAGCGCTCCAACCGCACCCACACCCCGCAAGCCCACCGGCCCCACATCCCGCGAGCCGACCGTGACTACACCTCGCGACCCGACCGCACCCGCACTCCGAGACTCGACCGCACCCCCATCCGGCGCCTCAACCGCCCCCAGCACCCCCGACTCAACCGCCCCCTGCACCCGCGACTCGACCACACCCACATCCCGCGACCCCACCGCCGCCACTCTCGGTGACTCCGCCGCACCCGCGCCCCACGACCCAACTGCGGCAGCGCCCGGTGACCCCACCGCGCACCGTGACGCGGACACAGGCACACCCAGCAACCCGGCCGGGCGCTGCCCCCGCGACCCGACCGCAGCCCCACCTGGCGACCCAACCTGAGCCCTGCCTTGCGCCCCCACCACCGATGCATCCGGCGACCCGACCGCAGCCGCACTGGGCGACCCAACCGCCCACCGCGACTCGGACACAGGCAAACCCAGCAACCCGGCCGCACCCGCACCCCACGACTCGACCACACCCGCAACCGACCCAGCCGCGTCCCCGCCCGGCCACCCGACGTCACCAGCGCCCCGTACCCCGACGGCGCTCGTACCCTGTGCCGCACCCGGGTACCGCGGCTCCACTGCAGCCGCACCCAACGACTCGTCCCCACCTGCCCACTGCGGCTCGGACACAGACACACCCCGGGTCCCGACCGCGGCCGCACCCTGCGCATCCATCGGATCCGTGCCCGGCGACTCCATCGCGACCCCACCCAACGACTCCACCCCACCCGCACACCGTGTGTCGGACTCAGCTGCCCCCAGGGACTCCACCCCGCTCACGCACCGCGACCCGAACTCAGCCCCGCCCGACGACTCCACCCCGTCCACATCCCGCGCCCCGACAACATCCCCCTGCCACCCATCGGGCAGCGGGCGGGTAATGGACACAGTCCTCGCTGCGATCTCGACGGTCGATGCCTCTTGACCGGTGACCGCGGCATAGGCGGCAGATGCGAACTCGCCTGCGCTGGACCAGCGTTGGTCGGGGTCCTTGGCCATGGCTCGGGCGATGGCGGCATCGAGCGCAGGAGGCACAGCGGGATTCAGAGCGGCGGCGCGGGGTGGATCGGCGAGCAGGTGGGCGTGGAATTGCTGCGGCGAATCGATATTGCCGAAAGGTCGTTCGCCGGTGAGGCATTCGTGCAGGACGCAGGCCAGTGAGTATTGGTCGGCGCGGGCGTCGGTGATGCCGCTGAAGCGTTCCGGCGCCATATACGCCAGGGTGCCGACCACATTGCCGTGGGATGTGATGGCTGGCTGATCGATCCGCTGCGCGATGCCGAAATCGATCAGTCGGACGAAACCGCAGGGACTGACCATGATGTTGGACGGTTTGACGTCGCGGTGCACCAACCCCGCCCGGTGGGCGGTATCGAGCGCCATCGCGGTCTGTCCGATGATCGCCACCGCCATGGCCGGGGACATCGGCCCGTCGCGACGCAGCAGGGCGGCGACGTCGGTGCCCTCGATGAACTCCATGTCGATATACAGGCGGCCGTCGAGTTCGCCGAAGTTGTGGATCGGCACCATATGTGGCCCAGGAGCGTGGGCCGCCAGGCGGGCCTCCCTGGTGAACCGCAGCCGATAGGTCGGATCCGCGGCATGCGTCGCGGCCAGCACCTTCAGCGCCACATCACGGTCGGCGACGGTATCGCGAGCGAGCCAGACCTGCCCGGTACCGCCGCTGCCGAGCAACCGGTCGAGGCGGTAGTGACCGAACCGCGTCTCGCCCATTCGAAACCTCCCGATAGCCTTGCACTCATCTTCGAGTTACCCGAAATCCTCACCGGCTCCACATAATCCGCGAAACTGATGCGGCGGCCGACCGATCATGCCGCAACCCGGCGCGTCAGATCGCGAAATCGCCGACCGCGCCGCTGCTGCATGCCACGACGGCGCTACTGCGAGACGGCGAGATCGGGTACGGCGATAGCCGCTAGCCTTGCTGCTATGAGTGACGTGCCCGAGATCCGCATCGGCACCGCGGAGCGTGAGCAAGCGATGCAGCGACTCTCCGATCATTTCGCCGCCGGGCGGCTCAGCGTGGCCGAGTTCGACGAGCGCAGCGCCGCGGTCGCGGCCGCGCTGACCCGAGGTGACCTGGACAAAGTCTTCGTCGACCTGCCCGGCCCCGCCCCCGCCGCCGCGGTCCCCGCCAAACGCGACGGTTTCCTCGACGAATGGCCGGAGCGAGTGATGGCGGTGATCCCGATCCTCGCCGTCATCCTCTTCTTCGCCACCGGCAGTTGGCTCTGGTTCCTGGCCATCCCATTGGCGGGCGCACTGCTGTTCGGCAACCGGCATGAGCACCAGCAGCGCCGCCGCCCGCGCCGCCGCGGCCGCAGGGAGATCGAGGAATAGTGGAACCCGTCGAAATCAATGCGGGCACCTGGTACCTGCGCGCACTGCGCGCCGACGACCGCATCGATGACCGCCCCGCCCTGGCCGACGGCGGCATCACCGATCCGGACTATGTCGCCCGTCGCACCGCACAGTGGGCCGAGGAAACCAACTTCTCCTGGGCCGTCTGCGAACCCACCACGGCCGAATTGGTCGCGGAGATCGTGGTGACCCCCGGCGCCGACGATACCGCTGAACTCACCGGCTGGGCCCGCCCCGGATATGAAACCGCCCTCGACACGGGCACGACGGCGGTCCGCCGCTTCGTCGAAGGCGGCCTCGGTCTCCGACTGCGCTGAGCCGGTAGCCAATTGACCAACGGCAGCAGCACACAGACGCCGGTACCGCTGCTGCAGAAGCGGATCGGCGGGCCCGAGCATGACAGAAAGGCCGTTCCGGTTGTCGGAAACGGCCTTTCGTGCCCCATGAATACCCGCGCCGCTACGTCGCGCGCTACCCACTCAGCGCATGACCCCGGTGTGGCCGGTGGAATAGCGACCCGGCTGCGGCCAGATGGTGAGCCCGTGCGCCCCACGCCCAACAGGTATGCGCGCCAACAGATTCCAGTTCACGATATCGATTGCGTAGACCTCACCGTGATGGCGACCGGATACCCAGAAAACCCGCCCGTCCGCGGAGATATTGCCCATATCCGGACTGCCGCCGCCCGGGATGAACCACTTGTGCACCAGCTTGTTCTCGGCGAAATCCCACACCGAGATGCTGCCCTCGTGCCGGTTGGTGATGAGCAGCTGTTTGGAATCGCGGGTGACGTACAAACCGTGCGCCCCCTTGCCGGTCGGCACGAAACCGGTGTTCTCCCACGATGATGCGTCGATCGTGTAGATGCCGTCGGCGACCATATCGGCAACGAAGAAGGTGCGTCCGTCCGGCGAGAGCTTGACGTCCTGCGGTTTACCGCCGCGACCGTCCGGCAGATCGATCATCTTGACAACCGTGCGCTCGGCGACATCGAACACCAGCATCCGGCCGATGAATTCACAACTGGCCAAGGCGAATCGGCCGTCAGCGGTGAAGTCCATATGGTCGATGCCGGCGCAGTCGGGCACCGCGAGCGCGTGCACCTGCTGCCAGGTGTGCGGATCGTAGAAGTCCAGCGACTTGTCCGCCTCGGCGACGACGAGTGCGTATTGGCCGTCCGGCGTGAAGTACATGTTGTAGGGATCGCGGACCGGGAATGGTTCACCGGGTTCACCGGTGCGCGGATCGATCGGCAGCAGGCTGCCACCGCCGATCGGCAGATCATTGGTCACATACAGCGTCTGCATGTCATAGGACGGCACCACATGCTGTGGCTCCCGGCCGCCCGCCGGATAGCTGTCGATCACCTGGAAGGTGCCCGGATCGATCACCGTGACCGAATGCGATTCGCTATTGGGCACATAGACCAGGGACCGATGGTCGGCCACCGCCGGACTCAGCTCCCGGTCCGCGGCATAGACGTCGGTCGGCGACAGCGGTGGCGGCATGCCGGGTAGCAGTTTTTCCAGATTCGGCGGCGCCGCGCTGGCGGCGACGACCGGCCTGGAGGGTGGCGGATTCGCCACACCTGCCGATCCGGCCTCACTGGAGGCACACCCCGCGACCGTCACGAGGACGGTCAGCGAGGCGACCAGTGAATGGATGGCGGACCTGCTGGTCTCGCCGTTCGGTGCGCAGCTTCGGTGATTGCGCTGTCGGTTCACGCGCTGCACCGTGCCAGGAGGTGGTGAAGACGAGATGACATGGGTGCGAAGCCTAGGCGTTGCCGCCCGGATTCCGCAGCATCCCCGCCGACGTGGGACGGATTGCCCGAATCATCCGGAAATGTGTACTCGGGCAGTCGAACTTCCGATCGTGGCCGAATACCCGACGCTACTAGCCCGCGTCGCTGAGCACCCGCTCGAGCGCATCGACCGCGGCATCCAATTCGGCCTCGGTGACGGTGAGCGGCGGCCGGAAGCGAATGCCACGCTCGCCCGTGCCGAGGATCAGCACACGCTCGCGTTCCCACAGCGCGGTCAGCAGCTCGTCCCGCAGTTCGGTCGTGGCGAGCGTGATCGCGCACATCAGCCCGCGCCCGCGCGGCTCGGTGATCCGAGGATGGTCCGCGGAAAGCTGCTCCAGACGCCGCAGCAGATGCGCGCCGAGCGCCCGCGATCGCTCGATCAGCTCGTCGCGCTCGAGCACCTCGAGAATGCGCCGGGCGCGCACCATATCGGTGAGGTTGCCGCCCCAGGTGGAGTTCAGCCGGGAGCTGACGACGAAGACGTTATCGGGCACCTCGTCCACCCGACCGCCTGCCATCACGCCACAGACCTGGGTCTTCTTACCGAATACGACCACATCCGGTTCGAGCCCGAGTTGCTGGTAGGCCCAAGTGGTTCCGGTCATGCCGACACCGGTCTGCACCTCGTCGAGGATGAACAGCGCATCGTGCTCATGGCAGAGTCGCTGCACGGCCTGCAGGAATTCCGGACGCAGATGGCGGTCGCCGCCCTCGCCCTGGATCGGCTCGGCAATGAAACATGCTATGTCGTTCGGATTTTCGGCGAAGGCGCGACGCATCTGGTCGAGCGCGTTCGTCTCGGCGGCGACGATATCGACGCCGTCGGCGAGGTAGGGCGCATCAATGCGCGGCCAATCGAACTTGGGGAAGCGCGCCACCTTCACCGGATCGGTGTTGGTCAGCGACATGGTGTAGCCGGTGCGGCCGTGGAACGCTCCGGTCAGATGCAGCACCTTGGTACCGAGTTCCGGTGCCCGGCCGTGGGATTCGTTATGCCTGCTCTTCCAGTCGAACGCGACCTTGAGCGCGTTCTCCACCGCGAGTCCGCCGCCTTCGATGAAGAACAGGTGCGGTAGCCGGGGGTCGCCGAGTACCCGCACGAAGGTCTCCACGAAGCGGGCCATTTCGACGGTATAGATATCGGAGTTGCTCGGCTTGTTGAGCGCGGCCACGCCCAGATCGGCACGGAACTCTTCGTCATCGGCCAAGGCGGGATGGTTCATGCCAAGGGCATTCGAGGCGAAGAAGCCGAACATGTCGAGGTAGGAGCTGCCGTCTCGTTCGTCGACGATACGGCAGCCACGGGATTTCCGTAGATCCAGCACCAAGTCGAATCCGTCGGCAAGGATGTGCGCCGACAGGATCTCGTGTACCCGGGTGGCGGGGGCGACAGGTGCAGTGCCACTCCCCGCGCGGGTGCGCTCCAGTTCGATGGTCACATCCGTAGGGTACGGAAATCTTTACGAAAGATCTACATAACAAACGTACTAATTACGGTTCGGCGGCTATCTGTCGTAGAATGTCTGCAAGATGATGGTGCTTCGAGTTCTCACGTTGGCGGTCGCCCTGATCTCCTGTAGCAACTGCTCGAGGTGCCGAGGAGAGGCCACCCGCACCAGCAGCACGTAACTCTCGTCACCGGCCACGGAGTGGCATGCCTCGATACCCGGGATATGTTGCAGCACGGCAGGCGCGTCATCGGGTTGCGAGGGGTCGAGAGGAGTGATGGCGACGAATGCCGACAACAGTTGTCCGAGCGCCTCGGGGTCGACATGCGCGGTATACCCGCGAATCACCCCGCGCGCCTCTAATCTGCGGACCCGCGATTGCACAGCCGACACCGATAGGCTCGCCTTCTCGGCCAGATTCGACAGGGTGGCGCGACCATCGGCCATCAGTTCACGAATCAGCAGTCGATCGATGTCATCGAGTACGGGTCTTGCCGGTGTATCCGCCATCAGCGAAGGCTAACCCAGCGGACGCTGCTCGGTGCAAAAACTTTCAGTCGTTAACTCGCCGTACCCATCCGAGACCGTCCAGCGACCCAAAGCCACAGCGGAGCAACCGATGACACACACGCTCGACCACCATCTGACCAAGGATCTCGCCGCCCGCGCGGCACAGCTGCTGCACACGCTCGGCGCGCAGCAGCCGGTAGCGGGGGAGTTACCGGCGCGTACCCCGATCACCGGTGGCACGCTGACGACCCTGCGCGCCGATGCCCTCGACGAGGTGGATGCCGCGATCGACAGAGCGGCACGGGCATTCCGCGATTGGCGCGCCGTGCCAGCGCCGGTGCGCGCCGCCGTGGTGCGGCGGCTGGCCGAACTGCTCACCGCGCACAAGGCCGAACTCGGCGAACTGGTCACCCTGGAGGCGGGGAAGATCGGCGCCGAGGCGGTCGGCGAGGTGCAGGAGATGATCGACATCTGCGAGTTCGCGATCGGGTTGTCACGGCAGCTGTACGGCAGGACCATGCCATCGGAGCGGCCGGGGCATCGACTGATGGAGACCTGGCATCCGCTCGGCGTGGTCGGGGTGATCTCGGCCTTCAACTTCCCCGTCGCGGTGTGGGCGTGGAATACCGCGATCGCGCTGGTCTGCGGTGACACGGTGGTGTGGAAGCCGTCGGAGACGACACCACTGACCGCACTTGCCTGCCACACCCTGTTGCGCCGCGCGGCCGCCGATGTCGGCGCGGATCCCGAAGTGCACCAACTGATCCAGGGCGGTGCGGAAGTCGGGTCCAGGCTGGTCGACGACGAGCGCGTCGCGCTGGTCAGCGCGACCGGTTCGGTGCGGATGGGTCGCATCGTCGCACCACGGGTGGCCGCTCGATTCGGGCGGTGCCTGCTGGAGCTGGGTGGCAACAACGGTGCGATCGTCACGCCGACAGCGGATCTGGAGCTGGCGGCGCGCGGTATCGTCTTCGCCGCGGCGGGCACGGCCGGGCAGCGCTGTACGACATTGCGGCGGCTGATCGCGCACGCCGATATCGTCGGACCGCTGCTCGATCGGGTCGCTGGCGCGTATCGACAACTGCGCGTGGGCAATCCGCTCGATGACGGCGTGCTGGTCGGCCCGCTTGTCAATGGCCGGGCCTACGAAGGTATGCGCGCGGCGATCGACCGCGCACTGGCCGACGGCGGCGAACTGGTATGCGGCGGTGAGCGCGTAGACGGCTTCGGCGACGACGCCTTCTACGTGCGGCCCGCGATCGTGCGCATGCCCGCCCAGACCGCCGTGGTTCGCGAGGAGACCTTCGCACCGATCCTGTACGTGCTGACCTACCACGATTTCGACGCCGCCGTCGCCATGCACAACGGTGTGCCACAGGGGCTTTCCTCCGCCGTCTTCACCGGCGACCAGCGCGAGGCCGAACGCTTCCTCGCCGCCGACGGCTCGGACTGCGGCATCGCCAATGTCAATATCGGCACCTCCGGCGCGGAGATCGGCGGCGCGTTCGGCGGTGAGAAGCAAACCGGCGGTGGACGGGAGTCCGGCTCGGATTCGTGGAAGGCGTATATGCGTCGAGCCACCAACACCGTCAACTTCTCCGACCAGCTGCCCCTCGCCCAGGGCATCCAATTCGGCTGAGCCGCGACCAGTTCGGCCCCGCGATAAATCACTCGCGCCGCCTCGCCGCCCCTGCGTACCCTCGAAAGCGACGACGCAGGGTGGAGCAGCTAGGTAGCTCGCTGGGCTCATAATCCAGAGGTCGCAGGTTCGAATCCTGTCCCTGCCACTAATGGTCCGGGCCAGTCGGTTTGCAAACCGACTGCACACCGTGGCTCGCGCCGCGGAAATGAGCACGATCCGGCTGCCGCTGG
>NZ_JBEXUI010000064.1:0-31361 GCF_040614395.1 Nocardia sp. NPDC005998
CGCAGGGCGGTGGGGGAGAAGCCGGCGAATACCACCGAATGGGTGAGGCCCAGTCGCGCACAGGCCAGCATCGATACGATCGCCTCGGGGACCATCGGCATATAGATGGCGACCCGGTCGCCCGGCTCGAGTCCGAGTTCGGTGAGGTAGTTGGCGGCCCGGGACACCTCGGCCAGCAGTTCGGCGTAGGTGATATCGCGGGAATCGCCCGGTTCGCCCTCCCAGTGGATGGCGACCTGGTCGCCGTGCCCGTCGAGTACATGGCGGTCCACGCAGTTGTAGGCGACATTGAGTTTGCCGTCGACGAACCACTTCGCGACGGGCGCGTCACTCCAATCCAGGACCTGGGTCCATGGCTGATCCCAGTGCAACCGCGCGGCCTGTTCGGCCCAGAACGCGTCGCGATCCGCCGCGGCCCGCTCGTAGATCGACGCGTCGGCGTTCGCGGCTGCGGCGAACTCCTCGCTCGGCGGGTACGACTCCCGGTAGTCGGCGGTGGTATCGGTCATCTTGTCTCTTCCTTCACGTAGCCCGTGGTGCTGGCAGTCGCGGTCGAATTCGACAGTAACCAACTGTGACCCACACCGCGTCCGGTGTGTCCAACGGGTTTCCATCCCGTCACGACAGCGGGTATCCTGCGCGATCCGCTGACAAACCGCCCCCCCGGTCGCTATCGTCATAGACCAACCAGCTCCGGACACCGGAAGCCCCAACGGAGGCATACTTCCGGCGGATGTCCGTTCTCACATGAATCTTTAGCGTGTTTCGCCGATGTTGCCGGATTGGTAACAAGTGGAACGAACCTTGCTCAATCCGGTGACAAGTCTGCTTCGAATGGCTAACGTCCCAGGCATTCCAAGGCGGATCGAGTCCCGCATGCGTGGTCGCGGATCCCCCTTTGCCTGTCTCGAAATCGGGAGAACGCGTTGAGATTCAACAGAGCTACAGCGTTGACCGCGGCGGTACTGCTGGCCACAAGCCTGGGACTGTCCGCATGCTCGTCCAGCGATAGTGCCGATGCCGACATCGTCACGACGAACGCCGGTGAGCCGCAGAACCCATTGGTGCCGACCAATACCAATGAGAATATGGGCGGCCGGGTGGTGGACCGGCTGTTCGCGGGTCTGAAGTACTACGACGGCAAGGGTGTCGCGCACGACGAGATGGCCGAGTCGATCAAGTCTCCCGACCGCAAGACCTACACCATCACCATCAAGCCGGACTGGAAGTTCACCGACGGCAGCACGGTGACGGCGAAGTCGTTCGTCGACGCCTGGAACTACGGCGCCCTGGGCACCAATGCCCAGTTGCAGAGCTACGTGTTCAGCCCGATCGTCGGATTCGACGAGGTATCCGCGGAAAAGCCAACGGCACAGACGATGTCGGGGCTGAAGGTGGTCGACGACCGGACCTTCACCGTCCAGCTGAAGACGCCGTCCATCGATTTCGAGACCGAGCTCGGCTTCGCACCGTTCTATCCGCTGCCCGAGGCCGCGTTCAAGGATATGAAGGCCTTCGGTGAGAACCCGATCGGCAACGGCCCCTATAAGTTCCAGACCTGGGAACACAACGTCAAGATCGAGCTGGTGCCCAACCCGGACTACAAGGGCGGCCGCCCGCCCAAGAACAAGGGCCTGCGCTTCGTCATGTACCAGTCGTTCGACACCGCGTACTCGGATCTGCAGGCAGGCAATCTCGATACCCTGGACACGATTCCGGACAGCGCGCTGACCTCCTTCAAGAAGGACCTCGGCGATCGCGCGATCCTCGAGCCGACCGCGCAGAACCAGCACATCGGCGTCCAGGCCAATGTTCCGCATTTCGGTGGTGAGGAGGGTCTGCTTCGCCGCAGGGCCATCTCCATGGCGATCAACCGGCAGCAGATCTGCGACACCATCTTCAACGGCACCAAGATCCCGGCCCGTGACTTCACCTCGGCTCCGCTGCCCGGATTCGACGGGAACCTGCCCGGCTCGGAGATGTTGAAGTACAACCCCGAAGAGGCCAAGAAGCTCTGGGCACAGGCCAATGCCATTTCGCCGTGGTCGGGGCGCTACGAGATCGCCTACAACTCCGACGGCGGCCACCAGGGGTGGGTCGAGGCCGTGGCCAACAGCGTCAAGAACACCCTCGGTATCGACGCCGTCGCCACGCCGTACCCGACCTTCAAGAACATCCGAGATCTGGTGAACCAGAAGACGATCGGCAAGTCCTTCCGCTACGGCTGGCAGGGCGACTACCCGACGATGCTGCAGTTCCTCACCTCGCAGTACTACAGCTACTCCGAGACCAATAACGTCGACTACAAGAGCCCCGAATTCGACCACCTGCTCGATGCCGCGCTCGCCGCGCCGACACTGCCGGAGTCGTACAAGATCGTGGCGCAGGCGCAGGCGTTGCTGATCAAGGATATGGCCGATATCCCGGTGCTGGACTACCTCGCCGCAGCGGGACGTTCGGACAAGGTCAAGAAGGCCGATCTGGCCTGGAACGGTCTGTTCGACTTCGAGAACATCGAGAAGTAGCCGCTCGGCGCCGACCGTGCCGCCATGACTCGACGGCACGGTCGGCGCCGCTTACCCAGGAGACGAAATGGCCTGGTATGTCTTGCGGCGTCTGCTCCAAATGATCCCCGTCTTCCTCGGGGCGACGCTGCTCATCTATGCACTGGTCTTCCTAGTGCCGGGCGATCCGATCCACGCGCTGGCTGGCGACAAGCCGATGACGCCCGCCGTGGAAGCCCAGCTCCGCGCGCGCTATCACCTGGATCGCCCGTTCTTCGTGCAGTATCTGCTGTATCTGAAGGGCATCTTCACCCTCGATTTCGGTACCGCCTTCTCCGGCCGTCCGGTGCGCGACGAGCTCGCGCGGGCGTTTCCGATCACCATCAAACTGGCGTTCATGGCGGTGCTCATCGAGGGCGTCTTCGGCGTCATCTTCGGGCTGATCGCAGGTCTGCGCAAGGGCAAACTGTTCGATTCGACGCTGCTGGTGGTCAGCCTGATCATCATCGCGGTGCCGATCTTCGTAATCGGCTTTCTGGCCCAGTTCGTGCTCGGCGTGAAATGGGGCATCGCACCGGTGACCGTCACCGGTAAGGCGAGCTTCTCCGAACTGCTCGTACCCGCGTTCGTACTCGGGTCCCTGTCGTTCGCCTATGTGCTGCGTCTGACCCGAAACTCGGTGGCGGAGAACATGTCCGCCGACTACGTGCGCACCGCGACCGCGAAGGGGCTGAGTCGGCCCCGGGTGGTCACGGTGCACATTCTGCGCAACTCGATGATCCCGGTGATCACCTTCCTCGGCGCCGATCTCGGTGCTTTGATCGGCGGTGCGGTCGTCACCGAGGGCATCTTCAATATTCCGGGTGTCGGCGGAACGCTGTACCAGGCGATCACCCGCGGTGAACCGCCGACCGTGGTCTCGTTCGTGACCGTGCTGATCGTGATCTTCCTGATCTCGAATCTGCTCATCGATTTGCTCTACGCCGCGCTCGACCCGAGGATCCGATATGCCTGATCTCGATAAGAAGGTTCCGGACAGGCAACCGCATTTCGTGGCTCCGCCCGACGAAGTGGAGGTGCTCGCCACCGATCAGGTCGTCGATACCGGGTCACCGACCAGCATCTGGCAGGATGCGTGGCGCCAGCTGCGTCGCAATCCGATCTTCATCGTCGCCGCGGTGCTGATCGTCTTCATCGCCGTCGTCGTGCTCTGGCCCGGCCTGTTCTCCGATCAGGATCCGCGCTACTGCAACGGCGATTTCAGCATGGATCCCCGCGGGCCCGGCCATCCCTTCGGATTCGATAAGCAGGGCTGTGATGTCTACACCCGAACCGTTTACGGCGCACGGGCTTCCGTGATGGCGGGTTTGGGCGCGACGACGGTGTTCCTGGTCGTCGGCGGCACGCTCGGGGCGCTCGCGGGCTTCTATGGCGGGTTGCTGGATTCGGTGGTCTCCCGCATCGCGGAGATCTTCTACGCGATTCCGCTCATGCTGGCCGCGATCGTCATCATGCAGCTGCTCGACGCGCGCACGATCTGGACCGTCATCCTGATTCTGGCGGCCTTCACCTGGCCCCAGGCCGCGCGCATCGCGCGCAGTGCGGTGATCGAGGCCAAGAACAGCGAATATGTCACGGCGGCAAAGGCATTGGGGGTCTCCCGAATACGGACGCTGCTGCGCCATGTGCTGCCGAATGCGGCCGGACCACTGATCGTGGTCACCACGATCTGGCTCGGCGCGTTCATCGTCACCGAGGCGACGCTGTCCTATCTCGGCGTCGGTTTGCCGCGCACGATCGTGTCCTGGGGTTCCGATATCAATACCAACCAGCACGAGCTGCGCGGCGGATCGCCGATTTTGTTCTATCCCGCAACGGCTTTGGCGCTCACCGTGCTGAGCTTCATTCTGCTCGGCGACGCGCTGCGGGACGCACTCGATCCGAAGGCGAGGAAGAGGTGACCGCGTCGATGTCCGAGCGACCATTGCTCGAGATCGAGGATCTCAACGTTTGTTTCTCCTCCGAGGGCAAGAAGATTCCGGCGGTGCGCGATGTCAGTCTGTCGGTGTATCCCGGCCAGACCGTCGCGATCGTCGGCGAATCCGGATCCGGGAAGTCCACCACCGCGCACAGCATCATCGACCTGTTGCCCGGCACCGGGAAGGTCACTTCCGGATCCATCGTGTTCGACGGCAAGGATCTGGCCAAGGCGTCGAAGCGCGATGTCGTCGCGGTCCGCGGTAGCGGTATCGGGTTGGTTCCGCAGGATCCGATGTCGAATCTGAATCCGGTGTGGAAGATCGGGTTCCAGATCCGCGAGACCCTGGAGGCCAATGGCATTGCCAAGGGCAAGGCGGCCAAGCAGCGCGCCATCGAACTGCTCGAGGAAGCCGGTATGTCGGATGCGGCGCGCCGGGTCAACCAGTATCCGCACGAATTCTCCGGCGGTATGCGCCAGCGCGCACTCATCGCCATCGGACTCGCCTGCCGTCCCAAACTGCTGATCGCCGACGAGCCGACCTCGGCCCTCGACGTCACGGTGCAGCGGCAGATCCTCGACCATCTCGACGGACTCACCAGCGAACTCGGCACCGCCGTACTGCTCATCACCCACGACCTCGGCCTGGCCGCCGAGCGCGCCGAACATCTGGTGGTGATGTATCGCGGCAAGGTGGTGGAATCCGGTCCGGCACTGCAGATTCTGCGTGAACCGCAGCATCTGTACACCAAGAAGCTGGTGAATTCGGCCCCCTCGCTGGCTTCGCAACGGCTGTCCTCGGTGCGCGAGCGCATCGAGGTGCGCAAACAGGCCGTCCAGGTCGCCGAGGAGGTCGCGGCGGCCGATACCGAACTCGCGGTGGTCTCCGATGACGTGGTGATCGCGCAGAATCTGACCAAGGCGTTCAAGATTCGGGGCAGTACGCCGTGGAAGTCGACCGATTTCATCGCGGTCGACGATGTGTCGTTCCGCTTGAAGCGCGGCACGACCACGGCCATTGTCGGCGAGTCCGGTTCGGGCAAATCCACGGTGGCGCAGATGGTGCTGGGTCTGCTCGAACCGACGTCGGGTTCGGTGACCTTCGACGGACGTGAAGTGGCGAAGCTGGATCGTAAGGGTGCGTTCGCTTTTCGCCGCCGGGTGCAGCCGATCTTCCAGGACCCCTACGGTTCGCTGGATCCGATGTACTCGATCTACCGGACCATCGAGGAGCCGCTGCGCACGCACAAGATCGGCACCGCCAAACAACGCGAGGCAACGGTGCGCGACCTGCTGGACAAGGTGTCATTGCCGTCCTCGGTGATGCGTCGCTACCCCAATGAACTCTCCGGTGGCCAGCGCCAGCGCGTCGCGGTGGCCCGTGCGCTCGCGCTCTCGCCGGAGGTGGTGGTGTGCGATGAGGCGGTCTCCGCTCTCGACGTACTCGTCCAGGCCCAGATCCTCAAGCTGCTCAACGATTTACAGGCCGAATTGGGTTTGTCCTACCTGTTCATCACCCACGACCTGGCCGTCGTCCGGCAGATCGCCGACGATGTCCTCGTCATGCAATCCGGCAAGATCGTCGAAGCGGCCACTACCAATGAGGTTTTCGACAACCCGCGAGAGGAGTACACCCGTCGCTTGCTCGATGCGATCCCCGGACGGGATCTGCTGGCGGGCTGACCTGCAGTCTGTGCGGCTTACCTCTTGGGTTGGCCGCACAGAGCGAGTCTGGAGCGCACGCGAGGCGTCGGTTTCCGTGCGCTACCCAGTCATCTCGGAGTGAGTCTTACGAGCGAGGAGTTCGCGGCCCGTCTCGCGTCCGCGCGAAAGCGCGGGTATTGGATTCAGCCGAGTCGTCCAAGCGCATGCGACGCAGTCGCGAGTCTCGACGGCGACTGCTTGCAGATCGCTGAAAGGGGCAGCCGCGAGGCACCAGGTCACCGCGCCCGCGCGGCCGAAAACAGAGCCCGCGAACACGTCGCGTCCTAGCGGCTGCAAAATGACACGGTGACCGATCCGCTACAGCCTCTTGTCGATCTGCCCGGTGTGCGCGAAGCCGCTGATAAAGCGCGCGACGCGCTCGCCGCCGTGCACCGGCACAAGGCGAACCGCCGGGGCTGGCCGACCACGGCGGCCGAGGCGGCGGTGCGCGCGGCCAGGTCATCGGCCGCGATCGAGGGCGCGAGCACCGAACTGCCCGCCGACGGCCGGGTCGAGGATCCGATTCTGGCCGGATCACTGCGGGTCGGGCAGGCCCTCGACGGTGACGCGCTGCGCAACCTGATCGGCATTTGGCAGCGCGCGCCGCTGCAGGCACTGGCCCGGCTGCACCTGCTGGCCGCGGCCGATCTGGTGACCGACGAGTCGCTGCTCGGGCGGCCGCGCGGTGACGACGGCGTGGCCGAACGGCTCGACCTGCTGGCCCAGACAGTTCTCGGCTCGACGGCTCCTGCACCGGTCATCGCGGCGGTCGTGCACGGGGAGCTGCTGGCATTGCGGCCGTTCGGTACCGCCGACGGCATCGTCGCGCGGGCAGCCTCCCGACTGGTCGCGGCGTCCAGTGGGCTGGATCCGCACAGCCTCGGTGTGCCGGAAGTGTTTTGGTTGCGCCGGCGCCAGCAGTACCTGGATGCGGCGGCCGGATTCGGGTCGGGTGCCGCGGACGCGGTGGGCGGCTGGGTGATCCTGTGCTGCGGTGCCTTCGAGGATGGTGCGCGGGAGGCCGCGTCGATCGCCGAAGCGGCGTCGGGCTAGCACCGATAAGGGGGCCGTACACATCAAAGCGGGCGGCGTTGTCGTTGACGACCTCACCGCCCGCTAGCACGGACTCCGGGTTACCAAGCGTGCTAGGTGGGTTGTGTTCTGCGGCCTCGGCGATAATCCGTACTCCGCCGGTTCATCCCCGCAACCTGTGCGAGGCCCTCGCCGACGATAATCCGTATCTCGCAGGCCCACAACGCTTCTGCCCTTGTCGCGGCGCGCTCCGCGTGGGTGCCTGGTGCCCGTGCTGGGAAGGGTGGGTTGGGAAGCTGAACCTTCTCTTCTGGCTCCGCTCAGGCCTTCCGTCCTTCCGTAGTTACATTTCTACACCTGTGACAGCCTTCACATCAAGGGCTGCGAAAACATTCAATAATCGGCGTGTTTACCGGTGTTTCGTGGTTAAATGCCTGGTCGCAGCGCCCTCTTTGTTATGCCGGCAAACGCTTCCGCAAGCCATCCGCTTCGCCCCCGAACAGCCCTTCCGCAGGACCGCGTCGGGGCAGCTATGGCTCAGCGGCGGCGGCGCAGCAGCCGGTAACTGATCGCCCCGGCGAGCGCCGCGCTCAACCCGACCGCCGCCGTCGCGGCAAGGGTGGTCGACGAAGGGCTCTGGAAACGCGCCCACAGCGATACCGGGTTGGAGAAGGTGAGGATCGGCCATCCCTTGGCCACCGCCTCGCGGCGCAGATTGCGATCCGGATTCACTGCGGTCGGATGCCCCACCGCGCTCAGCATCGGCACGTCGGTCACCGAATCGGAGTACGCATAACACCGCGTCAGGTCGTAACCCTCACTGGCGGCAAGCTTTTCGATCGCGGTCACCTTACCCGCACCGTAGCAATAGAATTCGACCTCGCCGGTGTAGCGACCGTCCTGGACCACCATCCGAGTGGCGGCGGTGTGCGAGGCCCCGAGCGCCTCGGCGATCGGGGCTACGATCTCCTCGCCCGAGGCCGAAACGATCACCACATCATGGCCGCGGATCTTGTGGTCGGCAATGAGATCGGCTGCCTCGGCGTAGATCAGCGGGTCGACGAGATCGTGAAGTGTCTCGGCCACAATGGATTTCACCTGCTCGACGTCCCAGCCCGCGACCATATTGGTCAGGTTGGCGCGCATCCGCTCCATTTGATCGTGGTCGGCGCCCGACAGCATGAACAGGAAGTGCGCATAACTGCTCTCCAGCACTGCGCGCCGGTTCAGCAGGCCCTGTGCATAGAAGGGCTTACTGAATACATATGTGCTCGACTTCGCGATCACCGTCTTGTCGAGATCGAAGAAGGCGGCGACGCGCTGGCCCCCGGCCATGGGTCGCGTCGTTGCCATCACGTCCCGTGCCGTCTGGTCCGCGAGCTCTGTCTGGTCGCCATCGGCCGTCACCCGTTCAGAATATGCATGTGCCCCTGACGGTGCCGACCGGACCGTGCGCGGAGTTGGTCGGGCGAGTTTGCCCCGGAGACGCCGGGCCGGTGGCGGCCATAAGTTCTCCGGCGACAGACTTGCGTTGTGGCCCGTGCTTGGGTGTAGTATTGCTGGCACCTGGACATAGTCCAGGCGCGTTCAGCCCGACCCCCCGGGGCTGAACCCGACGGCCCCAGCCTCCTCCCCCCCCGGCTGGGGCCGTCCTCTATTTCCGACCAGGTTTCCCCGGGTTTCGGCGTTCCGGATTTATCCACACCCCCCGAGTTATCCACATTCGGCATATTGGATCTTCTGCTGCGGTTCGTAATCGAGCACGCTGACCTGCATGAATCTCGAAGCCGCCCCGGCACTCACACCGCCGCCAGCGCTCGTGCTCATCCAGGACATTCGGCTGCGTGACGAGGTGCGCCGGGTCGCGGCGGCCGCCGAGCGTGCTCTCGATGAGCGCGGGCTGCCCGTCGGCCGACATGCCTGGGTCGCCGCGCCGCTGGTGATTCTCGACACAAACGCAGCCCAGAGCTGCGCAGAGGCCGGATATCTCCGGCGTATCGGCATCGTCCTGGTGACCGACGGGGAACCGGGATTGACCGATTGGCAGGCCGCCGCCGCGGTCGGAGCCGAGCGTGTCATCGCGCTGCCGGGTGCGGCGGTCGGGCTTATCGAGAAGTTTGCTGAGCACGGTGAAAACCGCATGGGCGACGGTGTGGTGGTCGCGATCGCGGGCGCGAGCGGTGGTGCGGGCGCCTCCACATTGGCCGCTGCGACCGGGCTGCGATCCGCCGCCGAGCGGTTCCGCCGCGACACCGTCCTGATCGACGGCGCACCCCTCGGCGGCGGCCTCGACCTGCTGCTCGGCGTCGAAACAGAGGCCGGACTGCGCTGGCCGGATCTGGTGATCGAGGACGGTCGGGTCTCCGCCGCGGCGCTGCACAGCGCACTGCCCGCGGCGGCGCCGGGACTGGCGGTACTGTCCTGCGGCCGAGCAGGTGCCGGACGCTTGCCCGTCGACATAGGCCCCGCCGCGATCCGCGCCGTCATCGAAGCAGGCCGTGCCGCAGGCGATTTGGTGATATGCGACATATCCGGCGAACGCGGCCCACACGCCGACCAGATACTCGACGCGGCCGACCTGGTGGTGTTGGTCGTGCCCGCCCGCCTGCGCGCCGTGGCCGCCGCCGAGTCGGTCGCCGCCCATGTCAACCGACGAAATCCGAACCAGGGCTTGATCGTTCGTGGTCCAGCCCCCGGCGGCCTTCGTGGCACCGAGGTCGCCGAGGTCCTCGACCTTCCCCTACTCGCCGCCGTCCGAGCCCAACCCGGCCTCGCTCCCCGCCTCGAACGCGGCGGCCTAACCCTCCGCCGCGGCCCCCTCCGCGACGCCGCAGATGCCGTCCTCACCGTCCTCAGCGCCCCAGCTGGACAGGGATCGCGATGAGCGGCTTCGCGAAATCCGAGACCCTGCCCCGAGTCCGCACTGCCGGTGCGGCGGCGCTCGCGATCCCGGGGTGCCATGACACGGCGATTGAGTCAATGAAATACCAACTGTCGCAGCGTTATCGGTATGTGGTGCGAGCTGCCCGGTCGGTGCTCGGCGCGAGGAGATCTGCGGCCCTGCAAGGGCGGGCGAGATTCCGGGCATCGGGGCCGGTCCCTGATGTGGGTGCTGGCGCTTCGGAGGGGATGAGTGCATTGGTGGCGTCCGAACTACCGCATCAGGATTCGGTGTGCGCCCGGCCGGTGCAGCGATCTGCGGCGCTGAAGGCGCACGCGACCTGTCGGAGTGCCGGGCAGGCCCTCGATTCGGGTGCTGGTGCCTCGGTGGGAAGGGGTTGGGGATGAGTGCGTTGGTGACGTCGGAGCTGTTGGATCGGGTGCGCGAGCGGCTGGCGGCGGCTTCGGGGGATCCGGATCCGGCGCAGGTGGCGGCGGCCATTCGGGCCGAGGCCGGTGGTGTGCTCGGTGATACGGATCTGCTGCGGGCGTTGCGGTTGTTGCAGACCGAGATGACCGGGGCAGGGCTCTTGGAGCCGCTGCTGCAGGATCCGCGGGTCACCGATGTGCTGGTGACTGCGCCGGATGCGGTGTGGATCGATCGCGGTCGGGGGCTGGAGCGGACTTCCGTCGCTTTCCCGGATGAGGCGGCGGTGCGCCGATTGGCGCAGCGGCTGGCGCTGTCGGCCGGGCGGCGGCTCGACGATGCGCAGCCATGGGTGGATGGCAGATTGTCGGGAAGGGAAGCGGCGCTGGGGGATTCGTTCGGCGTGCGGCTGCATGCGGTATTGGCGCCGGTAGCGCACGGCGGCACCTGCCTGTCACTGCGAGTGCTGCGCCCGGCAACGCAGGGGCTGGACGCACTGGCGGCAGCCGGTGCGATATCCGCCGACGCGAAACTCTTGCTGGAGCGGATCATTCGGGCCAGACTGGCCTTCCTGGTGGTGGGCGGGACCGGTGCGGGAAAGACCACGCTGCTATCCGGACTGCTGGCCAAAGTCGCCGCGGACGAACGCATCGTCTGCGTCGAGGACGCGGCCGAACTGGCACCGCCTCACCCTCACGTCGTGCGCCTGGTCGCGCGCACCGCGAATGTAGAGGGTGTCGGCGCGGTGACGGTACGCGACCTGGTCCGCCAGGCATTGCGAATGCGCCCCGACCGAATCGTCGTCGGCGAAGTCCGCGGCGCGGAGGTGGTCGACCTACTGACCGCACTGAACACCGGCCACGACGGCGGCGCGGGCACCGTGCACGCGAACTCGCCCCGCGAGGTACCTGCCCGTCTGGAAGCCCTTGCGGCACTGGGTGGTATGGACCGAAAAGCCCTGCACAGCCAACTCGCCGCAGCCGTCCAAGTGGTGCTGCACGTCCACCGTCGAGCCGACGGATCCCGTGGCCTCTGCGAAATCGGCATCGTTGACCGCACCCCCCAAGGCCACGTCCGCATAACCGCCGCTTGGCGCGCAGACCAAGCCCCCACCCCGGCCGCCCCTGAACTGACCCGCCTACTCAACGAACGGCTCGTCCGATGATCGGGGCGCTGATATGTCTGGCAGTGGCGCTGCGCTCGGCGCTTTCAGAGCAGAGGACGCCAGCCCCGGGCCGGCGACCGGGGTGGTCGGCGACCGGAGCGGTCGTGCGCTCATCAGGCGCGGTTCCGACGGCGCTGGATCCCGGTCCAATTGCGGCACCGGTCGTCGCGGCATACGTGGCTTCGGTAGCAACGCGGCCAGGTGTGCTCGGCGAACGGCTCGTTCGATGATCGGGGCGTTGGTATGCCTGGCAGTGGCGGTGCTGATAGCGCCGGTGTCGAGGTCGCGACGTCGGTTCACCGGTATGTTCGTCGCAGCTGGGGTGCATCGAAAGATGCAGCGTGGCAGTGTGTTTCGAGCAGCGTTCGCGGTCGGGATGGTCGCCGCGCTTGCTATTGGCGTCGCTCCGCTGCTGGCGGCGGTGTTGGTTGGGGGAACTGTTGGTATTCGGGTTCGACGGGGGAGTCGGGACCGGCGGCGCGGTGTGGAGTGCGCCCGCCTGCTCGATGCGCTCGAGGCGGTCATCGGTGAACTGCGGGTCGGTGCCCATCCGAGTGCTGCGGCGGAGGTTGCCGCACAGGAGTCGCGTGGCGAGGCCGCACGTGTCTTCGCGGTCTGCGCGGCCCGTAGCCGACTAGGCGGCTCCGGCGCAGATGGTCTGCGGCATACCGATTCCATCGTCGACGCCGAACTCGGGCGGATCGCCGACGCATGGCAGGTCGCCGAAAACCACGGCCTTGCCCTCGCAGAGCTACTTTCCGCCGCGCGCACGGACGTATCGGGCCGCATCCGGTTTCGCGCGCGCACCACAGCCGCCCTGGCGGGTGCTCGGGCCACCGCCGCGGTCCTGGCGGGTCTGCCACTGCTGGGTATCGGCCTCGGCCAACTGATGGGCGCCGCCCCACTGCACGTGCTGTTGAGCCCCGGCGCCGGAACAGCACTGCTGCCGCTGGGTGCGGCACTCGCATGCATCGGCTTGCTCTGGACCGACGCGATCACGCGAAAGGTCCTCCTATGAAACGCATCTGGTCGGCGATATCGGTTGTGCACATTCGAAGGGGGGGTTCGGGATGATTGGAATTGCCAGTGGGCCAGTGGTTCTGCTCGCTGCGGCGTTGGTGGTGCTGCCGGGGCGGGTCGCGGTGAGTCGACGGCTGCGGGGACTGCGAGAAGGCGGCTCGCAGTCGATTACCGCAATATCAGGCCGCGGGATCAGCGTAGATCCACTCGCCGCTGCGTCGGTTTTCGACCTATTGGCCGCATGCCTGCGCGCCGGGTTGCCGATGGCGGCCGCGGCGCGCGCAGTGGCACCCGGTGCGCCCGCATCGCTCGGAGCCGCATTGCGCCGGGCCGCGGATCTACTGACGCTCGGCGCGGACGCGACGATGGCATGGGACCAAGTCGCACGGGACGGCGCGAACCAGCCGGGTGCCGAGGAGGTCGACGCATTGGCGCGCATGGCGCGGCGCTCGGCACGATCGGGCGCCTCGCTCGCCGCCGCCGTCGGCGAACTGGCCGAACAGCGCCGCAACGGCGTCGAGGACGCGGCCGCCGCGCGAGCCGAACGCGCCGGAGTCCTGATCGGCGGCCCGCTCGGCCTCTGCTTCCTCCCCGCCTTCATCTGCCTCGGCATCGTCCCCGTAGTAGTCGGCCTCGCGGCCCGGGTGCTCGGAGGTGGACTGCTGTGAAAACCACACGACCGGAAAGAGCATGTCGGCACGGAGCCGCCGTGTCGACTGGAAAGAGAGGGGAAATCGGTGCGAATCGGGAAGGTACGGGAACGGGTGGTGCAGATGCTCGGAGCTGTCGGCGTCGAGGTGCGGGCGCGGCTGTTGCGAGCGGTGGTCGCCGAGGACGGGATGAGTACGGCGGAGTATGCGATCGGGACCATTGCGGCGGCCGCGTTCGGGGCCGTGCTGTATGGGGTGGTGACCGGGGACAGCATTGTGAACGCCCTGACGAAGATCATCGACAAGGCGCTCAACACTGCGGTGTAGCCGATGATGATCGTCGATTAAACTATTGCGGTACAACGCATCTCGGTGACGATCGGGGTGCGGTGACGGTTGAGGCGGCGATCGCGCTCACCGCCATCGTGGTCGCGGTGGTGCTGTGCGTCGGAGCCTTGCTCGCGGCGTCGACGCAAGTGCGCTGTGTCGACGCCGCTCGCGAAGCGGCCCGGCTGGCCGCCCGCGGTGATCAGGCGAATGCGGTGTCGGTGGCGCGGCGGGTTGCTCCGCCCGCCGCCGACATCTCGCTGCGCAGTGAGGGCGATCGGGTGGTCGCGACGGTCTCCGGCCGCTCACCCCTGCTGCCACTGCTGATGCTGCGTGCCGAGGCCGTGGCCAGCCGTGAGCCGGGAGCCGAGCCGTGACCGACCGCGGCCCGGCAGCCGAAGCCAGTACCCCCGCGGACCCGGCGCAGATGAAGGACTTGGAGGTGCCGCGCCACATCGGCGCGGTGGTAAGGGAGTGCAGTGATCGAGCGGTAGACGCGGCGTCGTCGTACAACGCGCGACGTCGGCGGGTCGACCACCGCCACCGTATGTTCGATGCTCGGTCGGAACGTCGGCGTTTCGCGATCGCGGATGACGGTGTTGCGACGGTGTTCGCGTGCCTGGTGCTCGCGGCGCTGATCGGCGTGACGTTATTGATCGCTCAGGTCGGGGTGGTGATCGTCGGGCGGCATCGGGCACAGGCTGCCGCGGATTTGTCGGCTCTGTCGGCGGCGGGGGAACTGGAGCGTGGGGCAGATGCCGGATGCGCTGCGGCGAGTGAGATCGCATCGCGGATGGGAGTGCGGATTCTGCAGTGCGCGGTAGTGCAGTGGGATGCGACTGTCACCGTTGAAGGGAATGTACCAATAGGTCTGTTCGGAAAGCGGACTGTTCGCGCGGTTGCTCGCGCGGGGCCGGTCGAAGTTGGAGTGTGACCGATACATACAGATGTCCAACAGCGGTACGCCGCATCGCTGGAATTCGGTAATTGAGATGGTCGAATAATTGCGGTATTGCATCAATTTACTGAGTAGCCGCAGAACGCAAACTGTGTATCCGCACGTCGGATGCTAATGCCCGTGGCAATAACCCAGTTAACATGAATATATTCCTCTTTAATCGGCGGGTCGGCACGCCTGGGTCTGCCGGGCGCGGCAGGCCGGTCTATGTCGATCGTCCCTGGTGATCATCCGGCCAACTGGACGAGTGATCACACTCGGAGGTCGGCGCTGTCACGAATCGAATGCGAGGCCTTCCGCACGCCGATCAGCCACCTGTTCCGGCCGCCAACTCGCCCAGAATGGCGGCAAGCAGGCGGGCCGCGCCCGCCTTGTCCAGCGGATGGTTGCCATTGCCGCATTTGGGCGACTGCACGCAGGACGGGCAGCCCACCGCACAGGTGCAGCTCTCGATCACCGCGAGCGTCGCCGACAACCAGCGCCACAGCTGCGCGAAGCCACGTTCGGCGAAGCCCGCACCACCTGGCTGCCCGTCATAGACGAACACCGTCGGCAGGCCCGTATCCGGATGCTCGGCGGTGGAGACACCGCCGATATCCCATCGGTCACACGTCGCGACCAGCGGCAATAGGCCGATAGCGGCATGTTCGGCGGCGTGTAGTGCGCCGGGCACCCGCGGCATATCCAGGTCTGCCGCGGCCAGCAGTTCCGGCGTCACGGTGTACAGCACCGCGCGGGTTGGCAGCGTCTGCGTGGGCAGATCCAGCTCCACCAGGTCCAACACCTCGCCCGTGCGCAGCGTGCGCAGATAACCGATCACCTGGCTGGTGACCCGCACCTGCGCCAATGCCGTGGTCACCCGGCCGTGGATGCGCTGTTCGGTCACTTTGTCGACGGTGATCGAAGTGACCTGCCTGGCACTGGTCGTCCAGCCGGGATCGGTGCCGTGCACAAACGCGACCCCGCCCTCGAAATCCAGCTCATCGACCACGTAGACCTCGCCTTGATGCAGGTGAACCGCACCTTCGTGCAGCGTCGCCCGCGCTCGTCCGGCGTCGGCGGTGCCGAGCAGTCTGCCGGTCTCGCCATCCACGATGGCGATAGGGGTGCCGATGCCCCCGCGCACGTCAACGGCGTCGTGGGGATGCGTTTCGGCCGTCGCGAACCAGCGTGCGCTACCGTCCCTCGCAACCCCCGTTCGGCGTCGAATCAGTCCTTGACCTGCGAGATCGTTCAGCACCTCGCGCGCACCGAGCGCGTCGACCTCACCGTCGGTGAGCGGCAGTTCCAGCGCGGCGCACAGCAACTGCGGACCCAATACATAGGGATTGTGCGGATCGGTGATGGTGGCCTCGACCGGCTTGTCCAGCAGCGCCTCCGGATGGTGGACCAGGAAGGTATCCAGCGGATCGTCCCTGGCCACCAGCAGTACCAGCGATCCCTGCGTGCGCCGCCCCGCCCGCCCGGCCTGCTGCCAGAACGAGGCGACCGTGCCGGGAAAACCCGAGATCACGACGGCATCCAGCCCCGCGATATCGACCCCGAGCTCCAGCGCGTTGGTGGTCGCCGCCCCGAGCAGCGATCCATCGGAGAGCGCGGCCTCCAGTTCGCGCCGATCCTCGGCGAGATAGCCCGCCCGATAGGCGGCGACCCGCTCGCTCAGCGCCGGATCCACCTCGGCGAGCAGCCGTCGGGCCTCGATCGCGGTCAATTCCGCGGCCCGCCGCGACCTGACGAAGACGAGCGTGCGCGCGCCCTCGACCATTAGATCGGCCATGATCCTGGCCGCTTCCGAGGTTGCCGATCTCCGCACCGGCGCACCGTTTTCGCCGGTCAGCGTGGTTAATAGCGGCGGTTCCCACAGTGCGATGGTGCGCGCGCCCCGCGGTGATCCGTCCTCGGTGACCGCGACACAGGGGGCGCCGATCAGCCGGGATGCCGCGGCCGCTGGCTCGGCCGTCGTCGCCGAGCACAGTATGAATACCGGATCCGCGCCGTAATGGGCCGCGATGCGTCGCAGCCTGCGCAGCACCAGCGCCACATGCGAGCCGAATACACCGCGGTAGGCGTGGCATTCGTCCACTACTACATAGCGCAGCCTGCGCAGCACCCTGGCCCAACGCTGATGCGAGCGCAGCATGCCGACGTGCAGCATGTCCGGATTGGTGAGGATCATCCTGGCATTCGCGCGCACCCACTGCCGGACCTCGGCCTGGGTATCGCCGTCGTAGGTGGCCGGATGGACGTCGCGCAGCGGGCCCTCGTGGGTCAATTCCGCTATTGCCCGCAGCTGATCGGCGCCCAATGCCTTGGTCGGCGCCAGATAAAGGGCAGTGGCGAGCGGATCTTTCCGCAGTGCGGTGAGCACCGGCAGCTGGTAGCCGAGCGACTTCCCGGATGCTGTGCCGGTGCTGACGACGACGTGCCGACCGCTGGCGGCGAGGTCGGCGGTTCTGATCTGATGCGTCCACGGCGCCTCGACCCCGGTGGCGCGCAGCGCGGCGACCACATCGGGCGCTGCCCAATCGGGCCAGGTAGTGGCGGCCGCAGGGCGTGCAGATAGCTCGACGACGTGGGTGAGGCGGGGGTCATCGTCGGGCCCCCCATTCAGGACACGATTCAGCAACGATCCCCCGTAACTCGAGCCGTTGCTGGGGCGTATCCGAGTTACCGGCTCGGTCGGATTCACGATGCGGACTCCGCGACACGCTGGGAAAGTGTGAAACGTGTGCGCTTGGGAAGTCCCACCTGCCTTTTCGATACCAAATAGCGACCTGGGTCACAGGCTGATTGCCATACGTCGACTCGGTTATCTGAAGGCAAACGAACCTCAAGTCTGGATTCCGGCATTGTGTCCCTCACCTGCGCATTCGCAAGATCAACTTTTTTGCAAATTGTCGGTAACTCGACTGTTGAATTGCTCGAAGACATGGTTCACTAGTTCCTGGTCGCAAGCTTCTGTGTTCGAGGGACGGATCCAAAGTCCAAACCGTCAGCAGGATCGATGTTGCGGCCGGTGTGCTTGGTGCTTTCCTGCAGGGGGAACCAACAGTACAGCGGTCGGAACGGACCCGGTGGATGAACCTACTTGTCCGCCGTTCCGGTAAGAAAAGAGAAGGAACAGAATGGCACAGGGAACTGTGAAGTGGTTCAACGCGGAGAAGGGGTTCGGCTTCATCGCGCCCGAGGACGGCTCCGCTGACGTCTTCGTCCACTACTCCGAGATCCAAGGGTCGGGCTTCCGTACCCTCGAGGAGAACCAGAAGGTCGAGTTCGAGGTTGGCCAGGGCACCAAGGGCCCGCAGGCCACCGGGGTTCGCGCGCTCAGCTGAGCGACGCAACGATTCGCTCGTCCCTCACCGCCGGTAACCGGAGGTGAGGGACGAGCCATATCTGGGGTAAGACACAAATATGACGGGTACCTGCGGGTGCCCCCGCATTGTGATGGGCACTGCATACTGATCAACAGCGACGCAGGTACGCTCTATGGTTCGAGTCGCAAGCGCTCGGCCACACGTCGCGTCAAGGTATAAACGTGTCTGGTGGCAACGTCCTCCCCGTCGCCGCCGCTTGCCCCAGCCGCGCACAGCGTGAAAGAGCGCCGCGCGGGTCGATTAGGAAAGGTGTATTCGCCGGTGGCAACACGAGACCGCGGTGCAGCCGACCAGGGCCGTCCCCTGCGTCGTCTCGTGATCGTCGAGTCCCCGACCAAGGCCCGCAAAATCGCGCCCTATCTCGGCCGCAATTACATGGTCGAGGCCTCGGTCGGTCATATCCGGGACCTGCCGCGCGGTGCGGCGGATGTTCCCGCCAAGTACAAGGGGCAGTCCTGGGCGCGCCTCGGCGTCGACGTCGACAACGACTTCGAGCCGATCTATGTGGTGAGCCCGGATAAGAAGGCCAAGGTCTCCGAGCTCAAGAGTCTGCTGCAGGATGCCGACGAGCTCTATCTCGCCACCGACCCCGACCGTGAGGGCGAGGCCATCGCATGGCACCTGTTGGAGACGTTGAAGCCCAAGGTGCCGGTGCGACGCATGGTGTTCCACGAGATCACCGAGCCCGCCATCCTGGCCGCCGCGGCCGACACCCGCGATCTCGATAACGATCTGGTCGACGCGCAGGAGACCCGGCGCATCCTGGACCGGTTGTACGGCTACGAGGTCAGCCCCGTGCTGTGGAAGAAGGTCATGCCGCGGTTGTCGGCCGGCCGGGTGCAGTCGGTCGCGACCAGGGTGATCGTGCAGCGTGAGCGTGAGCGGATGGCGTTCCGCTCGGCCGAGTACTGGGATATTGCGGCGAAGCTGGACGCAGGCGGCGAGAACGGCGACGCCACCAATCCGCGGACCTTCGGGGCGCGTCTGGTCACCGTCGATGGGACCAGGGTCGCCACCGGGCGGGACTTCGGTCCGGACGGTCAGCTCAAGGGCAATGGGGTTGTCGTACTCGACGAGCCGTACGCCCGGCGGCTCGCCGAGGCGCTGGAGGGCGCCGATCTGGTGGTCTCCTCCGCCGAGGCCAAACCGTATTCGCGCAAGCCGTACGCGCCGTTCATGACCTCGACACTGCAGCAGGAGGCGGGCCGCAAACTGCGGTTCAACGCCGAGCGCACCATGCGGGTCGCGCAGCGGCTGTACGAAAACGGCTATATCACCTACATGCGTACCGACTCGACCACGCTGTCGGAGTCGGCGATCGCCGCGGCCAGATCGCAGGCGACCCAGCTGTACGGCGCGGAGTACGTGCATCCGACGCCGCGTCAGTACACCCGCAAGGTGAAGAACGCGCAGGAGGCGCACGAGGCGATCCGTCCGGCGGGCGATACCTTCGCGACCCCGGGCCAACTGCACGCGCGGCTGGACAATGACGAGTTCCGGCTCTACGAGCTGATCTGGCAGCGCACCGTCGCCTCGCAGATGGCCGATGCCAGGGGCACCACGCTGACGCTGCGGATCACCGGTATCGCGGGCACCGGTGAGGAATGCGTCTTCTCCGCCTCCGGCCGGACCATCACCTTCCCGGGCTTCCTGAAGGCCTATGTCGAAAGTGTGGACGAGGAGGCGGGCGGTCAGTCCGATGACGCCGAATCCCGGCTGCCCGCACTCGACGAGGGTGAGCGCGTTACCGCGGTCGAGCTGAATCCCGACGGGCACACTACGAATCCGCCCGCGCGGTACACCGAAGCCTCGTTGATCAAGACGCTCGAAGACCTCGGCATCGGTCGACCCTCGACGTATTCGTCGATCATCAAGACGATTCTGGACCGCGGATATGTGTACAAGCGCGGCAGTGCGCTGGTGCCGTCCTGGGTCGCGTTCGCGGTAGTCGGTCTGCTGGAGGCCTATTTCGGGCGACTGGTCGACTTCGACTTCACCGCCGCGATGGAGGACGATCTCGATGCCATCGCCGGTGGGCGCGAGCAGCGCGGAAATTGGTTGTCCAGCTTCTATTTCGGCGGCGATCACGGTGTCGAGGGGTCGGTCGCGCGCTCCGGCGGTCTGAAGAAGATGGTCGGTGAGCGGCTCGACGATATCGATGCCCGCGAGGTCAATTCGATCAAGCTGTTCGTCGATGACGCGGGTCGCGACGTCGTGGTCCGGGTCGGCCGCTTCGGGCCGTATCTGGAGCGGATGGTCGCCAATCCCGATGACCCGGAAGGGGATTCGATCTCGCAGCGGGCGAATCTGCCCGATGATCTGCCGCCGGACGAGCTGACCGCCGAGGTCGCCGAGAGGCTCTTCTCGACGCCGCAGGAGGGGCGTGCGCTGGGTGTGGATCCAGCGACCGGACACGAAATCGTCGCCAAGGAAGGACGTTTCGGGCCGTACGTCACCGAGATCCTGCCCGAGCCTGCGGACGAGGACGGACCGACGCCAGCCAAGAAGACCGCGAAAAAGGCTGCGGCGCCGAAGCCGAGGACCGGATCGCTGTTCAAAGATATGGATCTGGCCACGATTACGCTCGACGATGCGCTGAAGCTGTTGTCATTGCCGCGCGTTGTCGGCACCGATCCGACCAGCGGTGAGGAGATCACCGCGCAGAATGGGCGTTACGGACCGTATCTGAAGAAGGGCACGGATTCTCGTTCACTGCTCAATGAGGATCAGATCTTCACCGTGACGCTCGACGAGGCATTGAAGATCTATGCCGAGCCCAAGCGACGCGGACGGCAGGCGGCCAGCACCGCGGCGCTGCGCGAGCTCGGCAACGACGCGGCCACCGGCAAGCCGATGGTGATCAAGGATGGCCGTTTCGGTCCGTACGTCACCGACGGTGAGACCAATGCCAGCCTGCGCAAGGGCGATGAGGTCGACTCGATCACCGACGAGCGGGCCTCGGAACTGCTCGCCGACCGGCGCGCGCGTGGTCCGGTGAAGAAGACGGCCAAGAAGGCGGCGGCGAAGAAGACGCCAGCCAAGAAGGCCACGGCCGCGAAGAAGACCGCGACCAAGGCCACGGCGGCCAAGAAGACCGCGGCTAAGAAGGCGGCCGCGAAGAAGTCCTGACGGCTGTGCCGATCGGTCGAATCGATCGATCGGCGTGGTACGCCCTGCGGTCGGACCATCGAGAGCCGGGCGCTGGCCGAAGATGCCGTAGCCTCGCCCCATATCGACGAACGATCGTGAAGGGGACTGTCCATGGCCATCGACCAGGAACGCGAGAATCTCATCGCCATGCTCGCCAGTCAGCGCGAGCTGTTCCGGATCACCCTGCGCGGCATCGACGACGCACAGGCGCGGCAACGCACGACGGTCAGCGAACTAACGCTCGGTGGGCTGCTGCATCACCTCGTCAGCTGCGAAAGCCACTGGACGACGGTCATTATCGAGCGCGACGAAACGGCCGAACTCGACGTTTCGAAATTCGATGGCGAGTACGTGCTCGGACCCGATGAAACGGTGGCCGGGCTGCTGGCAGCCTGGGACGAGGTCGCGGCGGCGACCGAGAAGCTGATCCGCACCGAACCCGACCTGAACACGTCCATTCCCACACCGACCACGCCGTGGACACCCGAACGCGAATGGTGGACAGTGCGTTTCACCGTGCTGCACGTCCTGCGCGAAATCGCCCACCACAGCGGTCACGCCGACATCATTCGCGAAGCGCTCGACGGCGCGAACACCACTCATCAGCGAGTGTGAGTCGAAAATCTCTGCGGGCCTGCGAGATTCGGCATGAACCGGCATCATGGAGCCATGAGCGTGACCGGTCGTGAGTGGGTTTACATCGCGGGCTATGAGTACCTTGCGGACAGTCCGCGTCCGATGGCGGCTGTGCGCGCTTGACTGCGCGAGCGCGGTATCGACTGGATGCCGTTCACCGTTGACGAAGTCTGCTGGACTCGGGGCTGTGGACCAGGTCCGGAGGGCCGTTGGCATAGCCGGTTCGATATCCGGGTCGCCGGGGAGGCGCTGCGTAGGCTCGGGCTGCATCCCGATCAGCCGACCTCGTGGATAATCGGGCCGTCGCCGCCCGGATGGTGGCATGCGGCTGCCGAGCGGCGGTTCAGCACGGTCGTGGTGCTCGGGCGGGACCCTGTCGGTGGGGGCGGTTAGGGTGTACCGCGTGGCGGGTGTCTTCGATCGACTGGTCGGCCAGGATACGGTCGAGTCCGAGTTGACGGCTGCCTCGATTGCCGCGCGCGGGGGTGCGGGCAATGGGGCGATGACGCATTCGTGGCTGTTCACCGGGCCGCCGGGATCGGGGAGATCGGTTGCGGCACTGTGCTTTGCGGCCGCGCTGCAGTGCACCGACGAGGGGACGCCGGGGTGCGGGCGATGCCATGCGTGTACGACCACGATGGCCGGAACGCATGGTGATGTGCGGCGGGTGATTCCGGAGGGGCTGAGCATCAGCACCAAGGAGATGCGCGAGATCGTGCAGATCGCCGCGCGACGGCCGAGTACCGGCCGGTGGCAGGTGGTGCTGATCGAGGACGCCGATCGGTTGACCGAGGCGGCGGGCAATGTGCTGTTGAAGGTGGTCGAGGAGCCGCCGGAGCGGACGGTGTTCCTGCTGTGCGCGCCATCGGTGGATCCGGAGGACATCTCCGTGACGCTGCGTTCGCGCTGTCGGCATGTGCATCTGGTGACGCCTTCGGTGCCCGCCATCGCACAGGTGCTGCGTGAGCGCGACAAGCTCGACGAGCAGACGGCCAATTGGGCGGCATCGGTGAGCGGCGGCCATGTCGGGCGGGCCCGGCGGCTGGCCACCGACGAAGAGGCCCGATCGCGCCGTCAGCGTGCGCTGGCGCTGGTCGGCGCGGTTTCGCGGCCTGGTGCCGCCTATGCGGCCGCGGACGAATTGGTGAAGTCGGCCGACGACGAGGCGAAGCAGATGAGTGCGGCCCGCGACGAACGCGAGCGGGAAGAGCTGGCGACCGCACTCGGCGCTGGCGGTACCGGCAAGGGTGCCGCGGGTGCGACCCGGGGCTCGGCCGGTGTGCTGAAGGATTTGGAGCGCAGGCAGAAGTCCCGCGCCACCCGCACCGGTCGCGATGCCCTCGACCGCGCCCTCATCGACGTCGCGGGCGTCTATCGCGATGCCCTCGCCGTCCGCTTCGGCGCGGCCCGCAATGGTTCCGGCGTCGCCCTCACCCACCCCGATCTGTCCGACCAGATCCACGACCTCGCCGACCGCGTCCGCCCCGAAGGCCTGCTCCGCTCCCTCGATGCCGTCCTCGCCTGCCGCGAAGCCCTCGATCTCAACGTGAAACCCCGCTTCGCTCTTGCCGCCATGGTCGCGACCCTCATCGCCGCCCAATCCGCGTGACCGCTACCACCCGTTTCAACGCCAGTGCAGGTCTCCGATCAACGCCGTCTCTGCACCGCCGTCGGCGAAGATGACCTGACCGGTCACGAAACGGTTGTCCGCACCGGCGAGCCAGCAGATGAGTTCGCCGACCCACTCCGGTCGCCCTGGAAAGCCACCGAACGGTTGCGGCGCTGCGGTTTCAATGGCGGTGCGGGTCTCTTCGCTCGCGAGGATCCAGGCGGCCGCGGGTGTGTCGACGACGCCGGGTGCGACAGCGTTGAGGGCGATGCCGGATCCCGCCCACAGGGGTGTCGGGGCAACCCTGCGTACCCAGCGATTGAGCGCGCGTTTGGCAATGCCGTAGGCACCGGTAGCGCCACCGATATCTGGGTCCGCATCGACGTAGGCGACGGCGGCGGCTTCGTCACCGTCGAGACATGCTTGCACCACGCGCTCGTCCGCGGGTGCCAGCGACGAGGTGGAGGACACGGCCACGGCTCGGGGCGCCGCGCTCTGCGCCAGCAGCGGTCGTAGCCCTTCGAGCGTCGAGACGGCGCCGAAGTAATTCGTCTCGAGGAGACCGGTTTTGCCGCCCCCTGCGATGGCGAGCACTGCGTCGATGGGCCCACGCTGGGCCACCTGGTCGACCAGCGACTGTCGCCCCTCGGGCGTAGCCAAGTCAGCCTCGATATCGGCGTCGCTGAGGTCGCAACCGATGACCTTGGCGCCGCGCGCGCGCAGCATCGTCGCGGTCGCAGCGCCGATGCCCGATGCGGAGCCGGTCACGACGTACGTACGCCCGGCAACCTCTCTATACGTCATTGTGCTGTTCCTTCAGTTTGCAGGCCGACGACTGCCGGGGCTGTTCACTCGTACTGCGGTCGAAGAGTTCGACCAGTTCATTTCCACAGAGATCGGGGTCGAGTCCAGCGGAAAGGAGCGGGACCACACTGTCGATGGAGGCTCGTAGCGCCGCTGCCATGACCTGGGGGTCGAAAGGGCGGAAGGCTCCGGTGCGCTGGCCCTCCGCGAATAGACGGGCCAGCCGGTTCAGCGATTCGATGTGGTGCCGCTCCCAGACGCCGTGACCGCCGTTGAGAAGGATCTGTTGGAGCGCCCGCACCTGCGGCAGGTGACCGGCGATGAACGCCACGTTCGCCCGGATGGCGGTGGCGAGCAGTTCTCGGGCACCGGTCGCGGCCTCGAGGGCGGGTCGCATGTGAGCTTCGGCGTCGGCGACGATCTGATCGGCAACGGACGCGAACAGCTCGTCCTTACTGGAGAAGTGATAGGTGATCAGCCGCTTGCTACTGAGCCCGGCCCTGCTGCAGATGGCCTCGAAGGTGGTGGCCTGATAGCCGAGCTCGCCGAGCAGGGCGATCGCGGTATGGGTGATCTGTTGTCTGCGGGCCGCCGTCGCTGCGAGACGGGTGGTCATGACCGCTGCGCCTACTTGCCGACCCCGGCGCAGGTGAGGGTCCGATCTCCCGGTGGCTCACCATGATTGGAGATTTTATTATCCATGCAGATAACGTTATCCGTATGGATAACATTGGGCAAGCCTTGCCGGAAGTGCGCCAGAGCCGCTAAGCCGACACTCCCACGTTCAGCGCGTCCAGGTCGTTGCCGATCACGAGGCGGCCGGAGTAGCCCTGTTGCGCCAGCTTCCACCGTGCTATCGGGTTATTCGCCGGAACGAGGTGGGAGAGAACCAGGTTGCGTGCTCGTGCGGCCTGCGCGACCTGTGCGCCGACCTGCTCGATGGTGGTGTGAGCGGAGAGCAGGTGTTCGCGCATGGGCGCGGCTTTGTCGGGTGGCAGGTGGGCGACGACCTGTTCGGCGAATTGGGCGTCGATCACTTCGTGCACGAGGTAGTCGGTGTCGTGGGCGAGGTCTATGAGGTTCTTGCTCACCGTTGTGTCGCCGGAGATGACGATCGAGCCGTCCGGGGTGTCGAACCGGTAGGCGAAGGCCGGCGCGGTGGGGTGGTGGTCGACGAGGGTTGCGGTGATTGTGACGTCGCCGTCCTGCCAGATGTGGATCGGTGCGGACAGGCGAGGTGGTTCGCCATCCAGGTCGGGTGTCCAGATACCGGCGAGATCGATGTCGTGGACCTCGAACAGTGTGTCGGGGCCAGCGAGGGCGCTGTCGCGGGATCGATCGTTGATGTCGGTCGCGAAGGCCTGGCGCAGGTGGCTGGTCATGCCGACGGTGCCGGGGCCTGGGTCGCCGGGTTCGAATACGGGTGGTTGCGGACGGCCGGGCGGGAAGACCCGGGGCAAGGTGGGCCGTACACCCGGCCCCCACACCTGGATGGGTGGGGCGGTACGGCCGATCGCGTTCGAAACGCCGGTGACATAGAGCGCGGGCCAGTCCGCGATGTGGTCGCTGTGGAGGTGGGTGAAGAAGATCCCGCGCACGTTCTCGAGCAGGTCACCATTGGCCAGGCCCGGTGCGATCCCGCTTTGGACGAGTCGCTGGTATGCGCCGAGTCCGAGGTCGACCAGGTAGATCCGGTCCGCATGGACGATGGCGGTGGACACGCCGGCCCGCGCGGGGTCGAGCAAGGTCGGCCCACCCGCGGTCCCGAGGGGCACGATCCGGGTGCGGGCAAGTGGTTCCGTGCTGCGGCGGGGTGTTGCGCAGGCTGCCGTGGTGCCTAGGGTCAACGCTGATCCTGCGGCTCCGAGGCTCTGGAGGAACCGGCGCCGGTTCGGGCCGCTCGCGACCTCCCCGGCAGCGCGGGAAATGAAGTCACACATGATGCTTTTTCCGAGAGTGACGATCCGGCCTTCAGCGTCGACGTCGGCCGGTCACTTTGGATGACGGGAGACGGCCTGCTTTCGAGGTGCCGGTCATAGCGTCACCGTCGACGGTCATGTCGAAAGCGAGGTTCAGCCGCATCGGCTTGGTGACGGCCTGCCGCCAGGTGATCCGATCTCCGTCCCGCAGGAGGTCGCGGAGCTCGATGTCCTCACCGGCGCCCTGTGCGGTGCCGTGCCAGGCGCCGTCGCGCTCGTACAGATCGATAACGGCGTTGACCTTCCCGATCGGGGTGGCGATGGTCAGGTCCCATATCTCCGAAGGTTGCATGTGACGAGTCCTTCCTTAAGGGGATTTGGCAATTCGGGATGGTCAGAATGAGGACGGCGCGGGCCCGGCGTTGCGCCAGACGACGCCTCGCCGTTCGTGTGCGAAGAGCTCTTCGACGGCGTGCGCGACCTGTGGCCCGATCTCGCGCTCGAGGAGGTATAGGCCCAGGTCGAGGCCGGAGGTGACCCCTGCTGCGGTGACCAGGTCACCGTCGTCGACGATGCGGGCCCGCACCGCGTGTGTGCCGGTGGCTTCGAGCAGGTCCATCCCGAGGTGGTGCGTGGTGGCGTGGCGGCCTTCGGTGAGGCCCGCCATGGCCAGTACCAATGAGCCGCCGCAGACCGTGGTGACCGTGATGTCGGGGTTCTCCATGGCGTCTTTCAGCAACACGGGCAGCGCGGTATCCAGCGTCCGGGCGAGGCGAACCTGGATATATTCGCCCGCGGTGTCCCCGTCGGACGGTTGTTCCTGCGGATCGCCGACCAGACCGGCAGCGCCCGGAACCAGCACCAGGCCGGCGCGGGTGGGGTCGAATGCGGCGATCGCGCGCAGTGTCAGGTCGCCGGTACCGCTGACCACCTCACGTGGCCCTTCGGCCGAGACGAGCTCGACGGTTATCGATCCATCGGAAGCCGTGCCGCCCGCGTGGAGTACTTCGAACGGGGCAATGGCGTCGAGTGGGTCGAAACCATCGAAGAGAACGACCTGGACGTGCATGTGGGCATCCTTCGAAGCAGGGAGAATGATCAACTGAACTGCACGTTATTTAGCGGGGGCTCGCCTGACCATCGGCATACGTGCCAGATTCCACCGGTTAATCGCCAACAGGCCACCCGGCCGCTCGCGCATGTCGCGGATCTCGGCATCCGTCCCGAGGCCTGCGCGGCTGGGAGCGGCAGGCCGAGGCCGACAGCGGGAGTGGGATGACCGGCCAACTACCACAAGGTCGACGTCGGCCGCTGTTCGGCTGCGATGAACGCGATCAGATTCGCCGGCTGGTATGAACCCAGTACTCGTCGCGCAGTTCACGGCGAAGGACCTTGCCGACGGGTGATCTCGGCAGACGGCGGATCTCTACCGACTTCGGTGTCTTGACCGGGCCGAGCTTTTCCCTGCAGAGAGCAAGCAGCGCATCGGTGTCGATATCGGCGTTGTTCCTGGGTTCGATGACGGCGGTGACGGCTTCGCCCCATTTCTCGTCGGGGATGCCGATGACCGCGCAGTCCATCACGCCGGGAAAGGTGTGTATGACGGCCTCGACTTCGGAGGGAAATACGTTGAACCCGCCGGTGATGATCATGTCCTTTTTGCGATCGAGTATGTAGACGAATCCGTCTGCGTCGCGTAGGCCGATATCGCCTGTGCCGTGCCATCCGTCCGGGCGGCGGGTCTCCGCGGTGGCTTCGGGGTTGTTCCAGTATCCGTCGAAGACGAGGTTGGATCGGATCACGATCTCTCCTGGCTTGCCGGGCCCGAGCAGGGTGCCGTCCTCGCCCATGATCTCTACGCGCGCGACGACCGTGGGACGCCCGCATGAGGCGAGCCGACCTCGATGGGTGGGTTCGGATACCGCGTCGGCTGTCTCCTCGGTTGTGAGGACGGTGCACATGAGCGGAGCCTCGGTTTGGCCGAATACCTGAGTCATCACCGGGCCGAATACCTCGACTGCTTCGGCGAGGCGTTCGGGCGCGATCGGCGCTGCGGTGACGAGAAAATAACGCAGGGAGGAGAAGTCCTGCGCCCGGACCTCGGGGTGTCCGAGAAGCGTGTAGAGCGCAGTCGGGGGAAGGAGGATCCTCGTCGCCCGATTGACTCGGATCGAGTCGAAAATCTCTTTCGGCTTCACGCCTTGGTGAATGATCACTCGGCCGCCCTCGGCGAGCACTGGGAACGCCACGATGCCTGCGGCGTGCGTCATCGGGGTTGCGCAGATGTACCGGGATCGCTGCGGCTCGGGGAAGTACACGTTGTTCGCCAGACACATGAGCAGCAGTTGCCGGTTGCTGACCGGCACCGCCTTCGGAGTGCCTGTGGTTCCGCCGGTCGGCGCGAGCACCGTGATCCGGGCGGGGTCGGCGGGCAAGTCGGGCACGCACGTGTCTTCCGGAGCAATCCAGTTGCGCAGGACCGGATCTCCAGGGCGGCCGGGGCCGATCGAGACGACCGTGACGATCGACGCAACGAGTTCCAGCAAATTGGAAACGTGGGCGGTGAGGCTGCTGTGGTAGATCAGCCGGGTGCAGCCGGTGAGATTCAGGAAGTCGGCGATCTCGGCGCCACGGCTGGCCACGTTCACCGGTGTCCACACTCCGCCGGCACGTATTGCGCCAACGATGCAGGCGAACGCATCAGCGTCGTTCGGACTGAAGATCGCGACCCGCTCACCAGGTTTTAAACCATCGGAGAGCAACGCGGCGGCGATGCGGTGGGTGAGCCGATGGAACTCGGCATGGGTGCTCAATGTCGTTCCGTCGGGCAGTGTCATACACGGTGCGGTCGGTGCGACCCTGGCGCCGCGATCGATGTAGTCGGTCAGATTCATGTGGCGTCCTTTAGCTCTTCGATGAGGGGGTGACCTCGCAGCTGGGCCGCAGAGCCACCCTGACCCGAGTGCCCTGCGAGGCTCGGTGGTCGCTCGGGTCAGTACTTCGGCGACCGATTCGCCGGTCCTTCAGATGTCCGGCCCTCTTCCGGGATCCATGTCAGGCCAGGTTTTCGCGCAGCGCGGCGCGATGCAGCCGGGACTCGTCGCGGCGAGGCTCAGGCCGAGCGCGTCGGCAACCACTGGCCCGCTCTAGCCCGGTATGTCCCGCGTGATCAGGACCTGCCGCTGATCGAGGGGGAGGGCATCGATCCATCTCGACCTCCAGTCCTGTACCGACCGGATCGTCGGCACATACAAAGGAGACTTCGAGTCCGCCGAAGGATTCGCGCGAATTCGGACTGAAGCAGTCGCCACCGACCGACTGCCAATGGTCACAGGACTACAGGATGGGTCAGGCGGCAGCGAACACCCTCAACGCCGGGTTCGCCCGCGTGGTCGAGCGCCAATCCCGAGATACTGCACCGCCCCCGGGTGATCAAGACCCGCGCGGAGGTCGACGAGGGCGCCCCGATCGTGGCCCACCAGACCGAACCTGTCATGACCGAGTGCCCCGGCTACATGCACGATGGAGTTCGGCGACTTTCGGCGGTGCACGTCAGGGGATGATTCTGGCGCTGACCTCCCGTTTTCGCGATCCGACCGTCGAGGCGATAGACTCGCGACGCCGAAAGGCACGCCGCCTTAGCTCAGTCGGTAGAGCGCTTCACTCGTAATGAAAAGGTCGGGGGTTCGATTCCCCCAGGCGGCTCAAAGCCACAGGTCAGGCCCGTTTTCGCCACTCTAACTTGGCGTAGATGTGGACTGTGACCCCAACTAAGTCCCAACAAATTCGCTCCATGTCAATCCGGCGACAGCTTCGTCGAGTGCTGCTGCGGCTGCCACATGGACTCGTCCGCGCGCCATATATCGCCTCTGTGTCATCGATGGGTCAGCGTGGCCCAGCACGTCCGCTGTGATGCGGGCCGACAGGCCGGCGTCGTCCAGGATGGTGGCAACCGCCCCGCGGAAGCTGTGGGCGGTGATGTCGTCGGGAATGCCCAGCGACGATCACACAGAGTTGTCGGCGGCCAGATCCTGAAAGACATGATCCAGATGCCACCCGAAGTACGGCTGCCTGGAACCTGTCCACCAGTGGCTCTTACGGCCCCGAAGATACACATCGACGTGCTTGCGAACTTCGGCCGAGGCGTTCACGGCGTTGCTGACAAGCAGTGCACCACCGTCGGCCACGCCGACATAGCCCCGTTCGAAGAGGCTGTCACAGCCGAGGACGCAAGCGAGCATGCCGATGTTGTCGAAGTCTTTGCGCTCGTCATCTGTACAGCGCCAGCGCTTCTTGATATGTGCCCCTACCAGGAACTCAGGTGGAAGCGTTCGCCCGCACAGGGCGCACACGTTGCCCGCAAGCTCGACGAGACGCCGCTTCAGCGCGGGATGCTCACGGCGCCAACTCGATACACGAGTCCCATCGGTGGGTCCCTCCGGTGCGATCGATGGCCGACCGGTGGCATCGCCCGAAGAAGAATCATCGGCAAAGGCCGGCGCCGGAGCCAGATTGATCAAGTCGGCAAGATTGATTGCGCGGTGGTCGTCGACGACGGTAATACCCATGACCGTCGCCTTCGGACCCCAACCGAGCGCGTCGCGAACTTCCTCGATCGGTACCGAGATCGTGCGGCGCTCGGCCAGAGCGAACATGTACTCCCACGTCTGGCCCGTTTTCTCCTCACGTTTCCACAAACGCTCGGCAAGATCCGCGTTCCGGAACGAAAGGGCTACATGGCTGGCCGAGTACAGTCTCTTGTCACCGTAGAAGGTGACAGGGTCACCGGCTCGAAGCTTCGACCACTTGCCGACGTTCACATTGCCCAAACCGGGTACTACGGCCCACATTCGAGCAGCACCATCCGGGAAGATCCGCAGAAGACGTGCGAGAGTGTCGGTGTCGAGCAGATCGGCGTGTTCGTCGAATCGAACCTTCGATTCGACGGTGGCTTCGAACCGCTTCCGCACCGCCAGATTCTTCGGATTGGCCGGAAGCAAAGCGACTCTCAAGGATCCCCGTCCATCTCTTCATCGAACTCAACCGCCACACGAGCGCGGATCGCACGCGTCCGGATCAGCGTACGAAGGTGGTACGACAACCTGGTGTCGTGTGTCCTTCGTCGGTTGTTGTCCTCCAGCCGCAGCGCGTCACCGAAGGCGCGCAGTCCGAACTTGCTCGCCGCATAAGAGGCCCAGCCCGGATTGGCCCGCAAGCCCGCACC
>NZ_JBEXUI010000065.1:0-28180 GCF_040614395.1 Nocardia sp. NPDC005998
GTCCCATTCCGAACCCGGAAGCTAAGGCCACCAGCGCCGATGGTACTGCACTCGACAGGGTGTGGGAGAGTAGGACACCGCCGGAACATCCTTGCAAAAGGCCCCCAACACAGTTGGGGGCCTTTTTGCGTTGCCCTGTGCAGGTGATGACGATCCTCCGGGTAGACCCTGATCCCGGGTGCCGTGTATATGGGGGCTGCTTCCGGATCCGCAACGCCGAGGCCCGGGCCTACGGTCGTGGCGAGGAGGTTGTCATGAGGTCCGTCACGGTTACGCTGACCGTCACTGGGGTCTACGCCACGGTCGCGAGTTTCGCGTTCGCGGCCTCCCTCACCGAGACGATCATGCTGTACCCCAATATCTTTCGCGATGTACCCGATTCGCTGGCACAGACCCAGCAGTTCATGAGCGAGGTCGCGGTCGGCGATGTCATGCGTCCGCTCGGCGGGGTGTTGACGGTATGCGCACTGATCGCCTGTGTGGTGGCGGTTCGGTACCGCCTCGCCCGGGGATGGGTCGTCGCATCAATGATTTCGCTCATCAGCGGGCAATTCCTGCTGTCGATTCTCTATCTGTGGCCGCGCGCGACGATCCTGTTCGACGAGCGTTCCCGGCATAGTCTTGCCGAAATCGAGAGAGCGGCAACCGAATTCCAGGTAGGCGAGTGGGTTCGGATAGCGACGGCCCTGGCGACCGCGGTATTCGCGGTCGCGGCCACGCTGAGTTGTTATCGCACACGGATTCTCGCCAAGGCCGACGAGCGGTTCGAGCACTTGGCCTAGGGCCGGGTGCCGGTGGACCACACGGGCGTCGTCTCCACTCGGGACAGGCGCCAGCCCTCGGCGGTGCGGACGGCATCGAAGCGGTAGACCTCGCCGAGGGTGAACTGCGGTTCCGGAGCGGTCCGGGGTTCGGCGGTCACGGTGGGGCTGAAGGTGGCGATGAGATTTGCCCGCACGTCGGCGGTATCGCCGTGCAGATCGATGATCACATTGCTGATGAAGTGCTGAACGCGCTTGTCGTCGGTGTGATTCCGGCTGGCCTGCGCGATCAGTGCATCGACGCCATCGGCCCGGCCACCGGGGGTTTTGGCGGTCGCGTCGGCGGTGTAGATCGCACGGAAGTCGTCGAAGCGTCCCTCGTCCAAAGTGCTGCCCAACCGGTCGACCAATGCGGTGATCTCATTGCGGTCCACCAGCTCTCGGAGTTGGCGCTGGGTCGTGTCGTCCTTGGCGGTGGCGGTTGCGCAGGCGGCGAGCAGTGCCAGCGGCAGGGCGGCGAGGGGAAGGATGCGGCGGATCTTGTTCATCGGTCGAACCTTTCACATCAAATATTGGTCACTCCAACGTTGGTAAGGCCAACGTAACAGATTGTGGGTGTCACCAACAAGTGTTGCTACATTTGGCGCATGGAGATCGCGCACGAGGACACCTCGGGCAGGCTGCGCGCCCTGCCCACCCGACTGGTGAATCAGGTGGCCATCCTGGCCAACCGGGCGACCGAGCGCGCCTTCGACGCGACCGGATCACGCCGCTATCACTACGCCCTGCTCACCACGCTCGACGAATTCGGGCCCGCCAGCCAGGCGGATCTGGGCCGACGCACCCGCATTGATCGCAGCGATATCGTCGCGGCTCTGAATGATCTGGCCGAGCGGGGTCTCATCGAACGCAGTCCGGACCCGGGCGACCGCCGCCGCAATATCGTCACCATCACCAAGGCTGGCACTCGCCACCTGGCCGAACTGGATCACCGCATCGAAGGCGCCCAGGACGAGTTGCTGGCCGCCCTCTCGGCCGCCGAGCGCCGCGAACTCGTCCGGCTGCTCACGCGCATCCTCGATGATCATGCCCGCGACTGAGCGCACCGGTATTTCCGCAGGCCGGGGATAGGGTGCGTGGAGCGAGCAACTAAACTGCATCCGTGAGTCTTGTGCTGCTACCTGCTGTCGATGTCGCCAATGGAGAGGCCGTGCGCCTGGTTCAGGGGGAGGCGGGCAGCGAAACCAGCTACGGCTCCCCGCGCGACGCGGCGCTCGCCTGGCAGGAGGCCGGTGCGGAGTGGGTGCATCTGGTCGATCTCGACGCGGCATTCGGGCGCGGCTCCAACCGGGAACTGTTGGCCGACGTCGTCGGCGAACTCGATGTGCGGGTGGAGCTGTCCGGTGGCATTCGCGATGACGAATCCCTGGAGGCCGCGCTGGCCACCGGCTGTGCCCGGGTCAACCTCGGCACCGCCGCGCTGGAGGATCCGCAGTGGTGTGCGCGCGCCATCGCCAAGCACGGTGAGCGCATCGCCGTCGGCCTCGACGTGCGGATCATCGACGGTGAGCACCGGCTGCGCGGTCGCGGCTGGGTCAGTGACGGCGGCGATCTGTGGGAGGTGCTCGAGCGCCTCGAACGCGACGGCTGCTCGCGCTATGTGGTCACCGATGTGACCAAGGACGGCACCCTCACCGGCCCCAACCTGGACCTGCTGCGCGAAGTGTGCGCCGCGACCGATGCGCCGGTCATCGCCTCCGGCGGCGTCTCCACCATCGAGGATCTGATCGCCATCGCCGAACTGGTCCCCGAGGGTGTCGAGGGTTCGATCGTCGGCAAGGCGCTGTACGCGGGCCGCTTCACGCTGCCCGATGCGCTGGCTGCGGTGCGCTGACCGATTCGATGACCGCAAACCACCTCGACACCGAACTACCGGCGCTGCTCGACGTCGCGAGCGATATTCTCGACGCGGCCAGTCCTCGTTTCGTCGAGGGGATCGGCGCGCCGAGTGCGGTCGCCAAGGGCCGCAACGACTTCGCGACCGAACTCGATCTCGAGCTGGAGCGCACCATTTCGGCCCAGCTCGAACAGCGCACCGGAATCGAGGTGCACGGTGAGGAATTCGGTGGACCGCAGCTCACCTCCGGCACCGCATGGGTGCTGGATCCGATCGACGGCACCTTCAATTACTCATCGGGGCACCCTCTCTCCGGCATGCTGCTTGCGCTGGTGCACGACGGGGAGCCGCTGCTCGGGCTGACCTGGCTGCCCTTGCTCGGCCAGCGCTATGCGGCGGCTGCTACCGGCCCGGTGCTACTCAACGGCGAACCGCTGCCGCGGCTGCCGCGCAGCAAGCTGGGCGAGGCGATGATCGGCTTCGGCGCGTTCAATGTGGATTCCGCGGGGCGCATTCCCGGCCGGTTCCGTTTCGATCTGCTCGGTCCGCTGAGTCGGTTGTCCTCGCGGGTGCGCATGCACGGTTCCACCGGTATCGACCTCGCGTTCACCGCATCGGGTGTGCTCGGCGGCGCGATCGTCTTCGGACATCATCCGTGGGACAACGCCGCGGGCGTGGCGCTGGTGCGCGCGGCGGGTGGTGTGGTCACCGATCTGGCAGGTGCGCCATGGACCATTACCTCGGGGTCGGTGCTGGCCGCCGCGCCCGGGGTACACGAGGAACTGCTGGAAATGATTTGCACGGTCGCCGACGATGCGTGAGGCTGCGCGCGTCGGGACAGGCATGATTCGAGGAAGGGTGAGCCGATGACATTGGCGGTACGCGTGATTCCGTGCCTGGATGTCGATGCCGGCCGAGTGGTCAAGGGCGTCAACTTCGAAAACCTGCGCGATGCGGGCGATCCCGTCGAACTCGCCGCCGCCTATGACCTGCAGGGTGCCGATGAGCTGACCTTCCTCGACGTCACCGCCTCCACCGGCGACCGCGGCACCATGATCGATGTCGTGACCCGAACGGCCGAGCAGATTTTCATCCCGCTCACCGTCGGCGGCGGTGTGCGCACGGTGGCCGATGTGGACCGGCTGCTGCGCGCGGGTGCCGACAAGGTGTCGGTGAATACTGCGGCCATCGCGCGTCCCGAGGTACTGCGCGAGATGTCCGAGCGCTTCGGTTCGCAGTGCATCGTGCTGTCGGTGGACGCGCGCACCGTGCCCGAGGGCCAGGCCGACACCCCCTCCGGCTGGGAGGTCACCACGCACGGCGGCAAGCGCGGCACCGGTATCGACGCCGTCGAATGGGCGATACGCGGTGCCGAACTCGGCGTCGGTGAGATCCTGCTCAACTCGATGGATGCGGATGGCACCAAGGCCGGTTTCGATCTGCCGATGATCAAGGCCGTGCGCGAGGCGGTGTCGGTACCGGTGATCGCCAGCGGTGGAGCGGGTGCGATCGAACACTTCGCGCCCGCCGTGCACGCCGGAGCGGATGCGGTCCTGGCCGCCAGCGTCTTTCACTTCGGCGACCTGACCATCCCCCAGGTCAAGGCTGCCATGCGCGCCGAACACATTGTGGTGCGTTAACATTTCGGCCGCCACGCCGCAGCGGTGATTGCTATCTGCTCGATACTTCCCCAGGCTTGGCGTCCATGTCCGCCATGTGTCCCTCATGCTCTTGGCCCTCGCCGATGCTGGTGTCGACGCATGGATCAGTTCGCTATCTGCGCTGTGTCTGCGGCAAATGGCTGGTCGCCCACCGCGGCGGGGTCAACCTGGTGACCGGCCGGAACACCTGCACCAAAAAGGCTGTGGCCGAACATCTCGAATTGATTCCGCTGCCCGAGGAGTGATCCGGGGGCCAGCTGCGATCTTGGCGGATGTCGCGGATCTTCGGTCGTCGAGCCGGCGTGCGGTAGGACGAGCTGGTCGAGCCGGAGCGGAACCCGCTTCTGCGCAACCTCATTCGCGCCGCTCTCGGTTGGGCGGCGGCTGGGCTCGTTCTAGGGGAGCCGAATCCAGTTTGCGCAGTGCATCTTTGGCGGATCGGGCGTTGATCGTGGTAGGCGTTGTGCACGGGTGCGTGCCTGGAGTCCGGTGTCTTGCGGTCTCGGTGCGATGGCCAGGTCCGGTGGGCAGCGGGGTGGCTGTTGGGGGTGGTCATGGTCGTAAAGAACTGCTCGTGCAGGGGCTACATCAGTAGCCTGCGTGTTCATGTCGGGGCCCGGCGTGCGCCGGAGCCTGGGCCAGGGCGGCAACGCGGTTGGCCGGAACGATGGCAGGGGCCGACCAGGCGCCGAGTAGGGGAGTGGTACTACCGTGCCGCGTGGTATCCCAGCGACGCGCTGACGATAGCGGGCGGGGTACCGGCAGCCACCAGTATTGCCCGAATTCGCAGTGCGCCGGGTGCGTGTGGCGCAGCAGTCGCGGCCCTGTATAACGGGTCATATGACTCTCGACCCCGCCATCGCCGCCCGGCTAAAGCGCAATGACGCCGGACTCGTCGCTGCGGTCGCGCAGGAGCGCGGCACCGGCGATGTGCTGATGGTTGCCTGGATGGACGACGAGGCGCTGGCCCGTACGCTGGAAACCCGTAAGGCGACCTACTATTCGCGGTCTCGCCAGCAGTACTGGGTCAAGGGTGAGACCTCCGGCCACACCCAGTACGTGCACGAGGTCCGCCTCGACTGCGATGGTGACACCATCCTGCTGGTCGTCGATCAGGAGGGCGCGGCCTGTCACACCGGCACCCACACCTGCTTCGATTCCGATCTGCTGCTCGCCGACAACCTGCTGCTCGCCGACGACTGAGTTCGAGTTCCCGAGCCGCCGGCAGGACGACCGGGACCCGCAGTGATGAACTCGCGCACCGCGATTCGGTGGGCTCCGCCACGGCCATCGCCGTCGCATTCTCGTGCCCGGTCCACAAACTGCCCGAATCTCGTATGGCTGCTACGGATTCGGCTGATCGGGCTCCTCGACTGCCGTCGACTGTCCACTGGACTGGTTCAGTGTGTCGGAGAGTTGGGTGGCAAGTAGTTCGCTGAGGTCGGCGAGTTGCGTGGTTTGTCCGGCTTCGAGACCGTCGAATACGAACTGGCGCACCGCATCCAGATAACCGGGTGCCGCCTCGACGACCTTCGAGTAGCCGTCGTCGGTGAGCACCGCGTGCACACCGCGGCGGCCGGTGGTTGCTGACCGTTGCGCCCAGCCCATTCGCTCCAGCTTCGAAACCACATGAGAGAGTCGCGATAGCGATGCATTTGCTTTGTGGGCTAGCTCACTCATTTGCAGCCGGTGGCCCGGCTCTTCCGATAACAGTGTGAGCACCCAGTATTCGAAATGCGTCAACCCGGATTCGCGCTGCAGCTGGGTATCCAAAGCGCCTGGTAGACGTGTCATCAGCGCAACGATCGCGCGCCAAGCTCGTTGTTCGTCCGGGTCGAGCCACTTCGTCACTGGGTGCCTTCTTTCGAGCCAAGTGACGTGTTCTTATTAGTGAGCCTAGCGATTAATGAAAAGCATGTTCACAGCCACTCGCGTAAATGAGTTTGCCACGACTTCGCTCGACCGTCATGAACTTGGTGTTCGACGTGAGGTCACTCACAAAAATTGGATTGGCGAGTCGGCTAGGTGTCCTGGGCGACCGGCGGCGTCTGCGGGGCGGCGGTGGGTGACACCGCCTGCTTGCCGGGGTGCTTGCGGCGCCACCGACGCCAGAAGATCAGGGACACCGAGGCGAGGAAGATGACCGCCGCCACGATCGCGCCGACCAGCGACGCGCCGCGGAAGGCCGGGGCGTCGACATCGAGGATCCGCTGACCGGCGTGTGCGGCGTTGTTGTTGCCGAGCACGATCGAAAGGGTCATCAGATTCGGAATCGCGAGGATCACCGCGAGCAATGCGGCGGCCCCCGCGATGAACTTCCCGGCCCGGCGCTTCCAGATCATGGCGGCGAGCAGCATGAGGAACAACGGCAGCGCGGTGCAGAGCAGGCCGTAGACCAGACCCCAGCCGATGCCCTTGCTGAAGCTGCCGCTCACCAGATCGGCAACGCGCTGCGCCCACCAGCGTGGAATGAACGCCGCCAGAATGAAGTAGGTGCCGATCAGAACGGCGCTGACCGCCACTGCGGCGATGATCCGAGTGCGCCACGTGGCCAGCGTGGATTTCTGACCGTCCGGCCGAACCTCGCTCGAAGTCATGAATCCAGCGTATGCCCGGCAATCACGAGATCGATGGCGGTGGACCTGGCGTTTTCGCGGCGGCAGCCGCGAAGCGAGGATTACCGGCTACTGCAGGGCGCGCTCACGCAGGAATTTCAATGCCTCGTCCGCGTGCACATTGGCACGCAGCTCGCCGGTGATCACCGTGGCGATCTTGCGATCTCGGTCGATCACGAAGGTCTGCCGCTTGACCGGAGCGAGTTTGCCGAGCAATCCGCGCTTCACACCGAAGGCCGCGGCGACCTTGCCGTCGGCATCGGAAAGCAGGGGATATCCGAGGTTCTGCTTGGCGGCGAATCCGGCCTGGGTGTCGACACCGTCGGTGCTGATGCCGACACACGATGCGCCGAGTGCCGCGAATTCGGCGGACAGATCACGGAAATGGCACGCCTCCGCCGTGCAGACCGGCGTATTGGCGGCGGGGTAGAAGAACAGCACGAGCGGACCGTTCGCGAGCAGGGCATCGAGCGAACGCGGTGTGCCGGATTGATCGGGAAGCTCGAACTCGGGGGCGAGCTGACCTTTCTGCATACTGTGGACAGTACCGGGCGCGAGGTCTGTTTGCCGCCTTGGCGTCATGTCCCCGTCAAGCCGTTGGCCGGGATGACGGGGACGTTTTCAGCTAGCTGCCGATGATTGCGGCGACTTCCGGATTCTTGATCTCCATGACATCGAGAATTCCGTGCGCGCGCAGGAACGGCTTTAGTTCCTTGATCCGGTCGCTGTGGATGGCGTATTCGTCCGGAAAGTGGTTCCTGTCCAGGGCTTCCATCGCTTTCACGTAGGTGACGAAGGATGCTAGGGCGTTCACCTGGGTGGAGCTCGGTGATCCGCCCATCGAATTCAGGCCGACCATTCGCGTGGGCTGACCGGGCAGGCCTGGTACGGCGGCGTGCCGACCCTCGGGCGCACCTGGTTGCGAGGGGTACATCTTGTCTCCTCTCGGAATGGAAACCGCATGTGCAATCGAACGGGGCGAGTGTAGTGACGCCGGTCACCGGCCCCTACAGCGCGTGTGAACCGGACAGTCGGTTAGAAAGGTTGGGACGCGCCGACAAGAGTGTCGGACCCGCCTGGGATGATGGATCCATGCCTGCCGCGTCCACTCCCACCACCACGACCCGCGAACAGTTCCACCTACTGGCCGCGGAGCACCGAGTGGTTCCGGTGACCCGAAAGGTGCTGGCAGACTCGGAAACTCCGCTATCGGCCTACCGAAAATTGGCCGCGGACCGGGCCGGCACCTTCCTGTTCGAGTCGGCGGAGACCGGTCGGTCCTGGTCGCGCTGGTCGTTCATCGGCGCTGGCAGTCCGTCCGCGCTCACCGTCGTCGACGGCGAAGCGGCCTGGCTCGGCAACACCCCGGTGGACGCACCCTCCGGCGGCGATCCGCTGGTCGCGCTGCGCGAAACCCTGGAGCTGCTGCGGACCGAGCGGCTGCCCGGCCTGCCCCCGCTGACCGGCGGCATGGTCGGCTACCTCGGCTACGACGCGGTGCGCCGAATGGAACGGCTGCCCACCCTCGCCGTCGACGATCTGCAGCTGCCGGAAATGGTGCTGCTGCTGGCCACCGATCTCGCGGCCTTCGACCACCATGAGGGCGCGATCACGCTCATCGCCAACGCGGTCAACTGGAACGGCACCGCCGAACGTGTCGACGAGGCGTATGACGACGCGGTGGCTCGGCTGGACCGGATGACCGCCGCGCTGGCCGCCCCCTCGGAGTCCACCGTATCGGTCTTCGATCAGCCCGACCCGGAGTACATCCGCCGCCGCACCACCGATGAATTCGGTGCCGGGGTGCGCCGCCTGGTCAAGGAGATCGAGGCGGGCGAGGCATTTCAGGTGGTGCTCTCCCAACGCTTCGAAATGGACTACGCCGGCGCGCCTGTGGACCTCTATCGGATGCTGCGCGCGTCGAACCCGAGCCCGTACATGTACCTGATCCACATCCCCGACGGCGACGGCCGTACCGCCTTCTCCATCGTCGGCTCCAGCCCGGAATCACTGGTGACCGTGAAAGAGGGGGTGGCAACGACACATCCGATCGCGGGTACCAGGTGGCGCGGTGCCACCGAGGAGGACGATCTGCTGCTGGAGAAGGGGCTGCTGGCCGACGAGAAGGAGAACGCCGAGCATTTGATGCTCGTCGATCTCGGCCGCAACGATCTGGGACGGGTCTGCCAGCCGGGCACGGTGCGGGTCACCGAATACCGGCATATCGAGCGCTACAGCCACGTCATGCATCTGGTCTCGACGGTCTCGGGCCGCCTCGCGCCGGGCAAGATCGCGCTGGACGCGGTCCGCGCCTGCTTCCCCGCGGGCACACTCTCGGGCGCGCCGAAGGTGCGCGCGATGGAGCTCATCGAGGAACTCGAGCCGACCCGCCGCGGTGTCTACGGCGGCGTTGTCGGCTACCTCGATTTTGCGGGCGATGCGGATACCGCGATCGCCATTCGCACCGCACTGCTGAAGGACGGCACGGCCTACGTGCAGGCGGGTGCGGGCATCGTCGCGGATTCGGATCCGGACTATGAGGACGTCGAATCGCGCAATAAGGCGATGGCGGTGCTGCGCGCGGTGGCGGCCGCGAAAACCGTTCGGGCCTACGGTGCGCCGACCCCCGCGGACGGCAGCGCGCAATGACCGGCTCGGAATCCGGCGATACCGATCCGGCGGCCTCGGCAGGTGTCGAGTCCCCGAAGCGCAAGTATCCGGTCGGTGCGCTCGTCCTGCTCGCCATCGCGGCGGCGGCGCTATGGGGCTCGTCCCGGATGACCTGGGTAACCGTCTCGTCCACCGATGGCCTCACCGAACCGCGCACCGACAAACTCAATGGCGGCGTCTGGTTCGGTGCGCTGACGCCACTGGCCCTGGTACTGCTCGCCGCCATCGCCGCGGTGCTGGCCACGCGCGGCTGGCTGCGGCGCATGGTCGGCGTCCTGATCGGTTTGGTCGCGGCGGTGACCGCCGTGCCCGCCTTCGCCCTCTTGACCAGATCCGGTGCGACTGCGGCGCGTGCGGCCACCCTGGCGGAGCTACCTGGCCGCGCGACCGTCACTCAGGTGGTCACCTCGCAGTTCCCCGCCGTGCTTTCGCTGGTGGGCGCGCTGGCGGCCTTTACGGCCGGTGTCCTGCTCGCCCGCATGCCGCAGGACACCGCCCGGCTATCCGGCAAGTACGACAATCCGGTGTTCCGTCGCGCCGCTGCCGCCGAGCAGGTCACGCGCCAGCGCACCGATGACGCAGACGCGACATCGGGACAGCTCTCTGAGCGGGTGCTCTGGGACGCATTGGACGCGGGCACCGACCCGACCGATGAATCGTCCGGGCGCACTCCGGCTCCCGGCGACACGCCCGATCATGATCAGGGTAAATCCGGGGGTCGCGGTGTCTGAGCAGGTGACTACAAACCCCGGCGCAGTTGCGCCACAGGAAGCCATTTATTCTTTGTCAGCATCGGTGAGACAGCGCCTGGGGGGATTCTCAGGCAGCAAGTCCGTCTCCCCAGAAAGGATTCGAGCCAGATGACGGTACTCGACTCGATTCTCGACGGGGTCCGCGCGGATGTGGCCGCTCGGGAAGCCCTCTTGGACTTCCAGGCGATCAAGGCGGCCGCCTCCGCAGCGCCCGCGCCGCTGGACGCCCGCGCCGCGCTCCTCGAAGACGGCATCGGCGTCATCGCCGAGGTCAAGCGGGCCAGCCCGTCCAAGGGTGAACTCGCGGACATCCCGGACCCGGCGAGCCTGGCCAAGGCTTATGAGGACGGCGGCGCGCGCATCATCAGCGTGCTGACCGAGGGCCGCCGCTTCCACGGATCGCTCGACGACCTGGACGCGGTCCGCGCCTGCGTGCGCATCCCGATCCTGCGTAAGGATTTCGTCGTTGGTCCCTACCAGATCCACGAGGCCCGCGCGCACGGCGCCGACGTCATCCTGCTCATCGTGGCCGCCCTGGAACAGGACGTGCTCAGCGCGCTGATCGATCGCACCGAATCGCTCGGCATGACCGCGCTGGTCGAGGTGCACACCGAGGAAGAGGCAGATCGCGCACTCGAGGCGGGTGCCTCAGTGATCGGCGTGAATGCGCGCAACCTCAAGACCCTCGAGGTCGACCGGGACGTGTTCGCGCGCATCGCGCCCGGCCTGCCCACCGAGGTCATTCGCATCGCTGAATCCGGCATTCGTGGCACCGCCGATCTGCTGGCCTACGCCGGTGCGGGCGCCGACGCCGTACTCGTCGGCGAGGGCCTGGTCACCAGTGGTGACCCGCGCGCCGCCGTCTCCGAGCTGGTGACGGCGGGCACCCACCCGTCCTGCCCGAAGCCCGCGCGGCGGGGCCGGTGACGCGGGTGACGGCACTTCCCAAGGCTTCGGACGGCGTCCACGAGCGCAGCGGCCATGAGCCGGACGCAGGCGGCCACTTCGGCGTCTACGGCGGCAGGCATGTTCCTGAGGCGCTGATGGCGGTGATCGAGGAGGTCACCGCCGAATACGAGAAGTGTCGCCTCGATCCGGCATTCCTCGACGAACTGGACCGGTTGCAGCGCGACTACACCGGCCGCCCGTCGCCGATCTTCGAATGCCGACGCCTCGCCGAGTACGCCGGTGGTGCGCGCATCATCCTCAAGCGCGAGGACCTGAACCACACCGGTTCGCACAAGATCAATAACGTGCTCGGCCAGGCACTGCTCGCCAAGCGCATGGGCAAGAATCGGGTGATCGCGGAGACCGGCGCTGGTCAGCACGGCGTCGCCACCGCGACCGCGTGCGCACTGCTCGGTCTCGACTGTGTCGTCTACATGGGCGCGGTCGACACCGCCCGCCAGGCGTTGAACGTGGCCCGCATGCGGCTGCTCGGCGCCGAGGTGATCTCGGTGACCACCGGTTCGCAGACCCTCAAGGACGCGATCAACGAGGCGCTGCGCGACTGGGTCACCAATGCCGAGGTCACCTACTACTGCTTCGGTACCGCGGCCGGGCCGCACCCGTTCCCGCTGATGGTGCGCGACCTCCAGCGCGTCGTCGGCCTGGAGGCCCGTGCCCAGGTGCAGGCGCTCACCGGTCGGTTGCCCGACGCGGTCACCGCCTGCGTCGGCGGCGGCTCCAATGCCATCGGCATCTTCCATCCCTTCCTCGACGATGCGGGTGTGCGGCTGATCGGCTACGAGGCGGCCGGTGACGGCGTCGAAACCGGAAGGCACGCGGCCACTTTCACCGGTGGCACGCCCGGTGCGTTCCAGGGCGCCTACTCCTATCTGCTGCAGGACGAGGACGGCCAGACCATCGAATCGCATTCGATCTCGGCCGGTCTGGACTATCCGGGCGTCGGGCCCGAACACGCCTACCTCAAGGACATCGGCCGCGCCGAATACCACCCGATCACCGATACCGAGGCGATGGACGCGCTGCTGCTGCTGAGCCGCGCCGAGGGCATCATCCCCGCGATCGAGTCCGCGCACGCGGTGGCCGGTGCGCTGAAGCTCGGTAGGGAATTGGGCAAGGGCGCGATCATCTTGGTGAACCTGTCCGGGCGCGGCGATAAGGATATGGACACGGCGGCGCGATGGTTCGGGCTGTTCGATGACCACGCCGCTGATAAGGAGACCGCGCAGTGAGCGAGCGAACCAGCAGCACAGCGTCCATGACGACGACGGAGCCGAGCATCAGCGAGGCGCAGTCGTGAGTCAGCAGTCCCGCCTCGCGAATACCTTCGCCGCCTGTCGCGCGGAGGAACGGGCCGCGCTGATCGGCTACCTGCCCGCAGGCTATCCGGATCTGGCCGGTTCGATCGAGGTGTGTCGCACCATGGTCGAATCTGGCTGCGACATCATCGAAGTCGGTGTCGCCTACTCAGATCCGGTCATGGACGGACCGACCATCCAGGCCGCCGCCGAACAGGCGCTGCGCGGGGGCGTCCGGGTGCGCGATGTGTTCTCGGTGGTCGAGGCGATCACCGGAGCGGGGGGCCAGGCCGTCGTGATGAGTTACTGGAATCCGGTGCTGCAGTATGGCGTCGACCGGTTCGCGCGGGATCTGGCCGCCGCGGGCGGGTCCGGCATCATCACCCCGAACCTGATTCCGGAGGAGGCCGACGACTGGTTCGTCGCCTCGGCCTCGCATGATCTGGACCGTATCTTCCTGGTCGCGCCGTCCTCCACCGAGGAGCGTCTGGTCAAGACCATCGAGGCCAGCCGCGGCTTCGTCTACGCGGCCTCGACCATGGGCGTGACCGGCGCCCGCGATGTGGTTTCCTCCGCCGCGCCCGCGCTGTGCGCGCGCATCCGCGCCCACTCCGATATCCCGATCGGCGTCGGACTCGGCGTGCGCTCGGGGGCACAGGCGGCCGAAATCGCTTCCTACGCCGACGGGGTCATCGTGGGCTCGGCACTGGTGACCGCCGCCGCGCACGGACTCGATGCGGTCCGCACGCTGACGGCCGAACTGGCCGAGGGCGTCCGCTCCGCGACCGTCGCCTCCTAGCCGCATCTGCTCGCCGACCGGGGCGCACCGACCGCGAATCTCGGTGCGCGGCTGTGCTCCGCTACGGTTGGGGCCGTGACCTTACGAGTCCTCGCAGACAGCGTCCTGAGCAACGGTGCCGTCACCGCTGATGTGTTGGCCTACATCCCCAGCCCGGCTCAGGGCGTCTGGCATATCGGCCCATTCCCGCTACGAGCCTATGCCCTGTGCATCATCCTCGGCATCATCGTCGCCATCTGGTGGGGTGAGCGGCGCTGGCAGCAGCGCGGCGGGCAGCAGGGCGCGGTCCTCGATGTCGCCATGTTCGCGGTACCGTTCGGTCTGGTCGGTGGGCGGCTCTATCACGTGGCCACCGACTGGCAGAAGTACTTCGGCGCCGACGGTCACCCGATCGACGCGCTGAAGATCTATCAGGGCGGCCTCGGCATCTGGGGCGCGGTCTTCCTCGGCGGTGTCGGTGCCTGGATCGGCTGCCGGGTCTACCGAATCCCGTTGCCCGCGTTGGGCGATGCGATCGCACCGCCGATTCTGCTGGCCCAGGCCATCGGCCGTCTCGGCAATTACTTCAACCAGGAACTCTACGGCCGCAAGACCGATGTGCCGTGGGGTCTGGAGATCTACCTGCGCTTCGATGATCAGGGCAAGCTCGACATGATGAACGGCGTCTCCACCGGCGTCGTCGATAAGGTCGTGCAGCCGACGTTCCTGTACGAGATGATCTGGAACCTGCTGATCGTGGTGCTGCTGGTGCAGATCGATAAGCGCTACCGCATCGGCCACGGCCGCCTGTTCGCGCTCTATGTCGCCGGGTACTGCCTCGGCCGCTTCTTCGTGGAGCTGCTGCGCGACGACGAGGCAACCAAGATCGCGGGGATCCGGATCAACTCGTTCACCTCCGCGATCGTATTCCTCGCTGCCGTCGCCTATTTCATCTTCGCGACGAAGGGCAGGGAGACCGCGGATCAGTTGCAACCGTCGACGGTCTCGCGCCCGTGGCCGTGGCAGATCGGCGCGCTGCGCGCGGCGGGTGCGGAATCCGAGGCGGCGTCGAAGGCCGCAGCGGCGGCGGAGGCCGTGGCCCCGAAGCACAGCGCGGCGACGACGAAGGACGAGACATCGGCCGCGGCAGCCGAATCGGAGACGAGCGCGGCCGAGTCCGAGCAGGCCGAGTCCGAGCAGGATGACGACGGATCCGGGAAATCCGAGGTGGCCGAACCGAATACCGCTGCCGACGGACCGGATCCGACAAAATCCCAGAACTCTGGCAACGAACCGGACACCACCGGCGATAACTCAACGGAGTCCGAGACCTCGGACACCGAGCAGGGCAAGGTCGCAACCTCGAAAAAGGACGACTGACCCCATAACCATTTGGGTAACTCGTTGGGGGCACCGAGTAGACATGCAACCGCGTGTCCGCAACGATACCTTCGGGTGCCCAATTGCCCGGTTAGAACGCGGGGAGACGGGTGAGCACCCGTCGAAATGCACGAATGATGGAGGACATTAGTGACCGACCCCTACCAGAACCAGCCAGGCTTCGGCGGCCCGCAGTACGGTCCGCCCGGGACGGGGCCGGACCTGAACAAGCAGCCCGAGGTGCCGGGCCAGCCGCAGTACCCGTCGGATCCGTACAACCAGCAGCCGCAGTACGGCCAGCAGCCGCCGCAATACGGCCAGCAGCCGCAGTACGGCCAGCAGCCGCAGTACGGCCAGCAGCCGCCCCAGTACGGTCAGCCCGACCCCTACGGCCAGCAGCCGGGCGGCTACCCGTCCGCGCCCTACCCGGGCGGCGGCTACAACCCGAACGATCCGGAAGCGCCCTACGGTCGCGACCCGTTCGGTGTCCCGTTCTCGGATAAGCAGAAGCTGACCGCGGGTCTGCTGCAGATCTTCCTCGGTGGCTTCGGTATCGGCCGTTTCTACACCGGCCACACCGGCATCGCCATCGCACAGATCGCGGTCACCTGGCTGACCTGCGGTATCGGCGGTATCTGGCCGCTGATCGACGGCATCATGATGCTGACCGGCAAGGTGCCCGACAGCCTCGGGCGGCCACTGCGCGACTGATCGCCGCGAACAGCTAACCGACGGGCCCCGTTGCATCGGATGACGATGTGACGGGGCCGTCGCAATTTCGGCCCGCGGTACGCGGATTCGGCGCACGATGATCGCAATACTGTCGATCGGCAGCCACCTGGCGTACCCTGAGCCGGGTTTTGTGTCGTGTGCGGATGCGGTATCGGTCCGCACACCGAAGAGAGGGACTTTCGTGCGCCGCAAGCTGTTCGCCGCCGCCATGCTCGCCATCATCGCCGCCACCGGGCTCACCGCCTGCGGCAGCAGCAGCGATCCGAACGTGCTGAAGGTCGGTACCGAAGGCACCTACTCGCCATTCAGCTATCAGGGCTCGGACGGCAAACTCACCGGGTACGACATCGAGGTGATCCAGGCGGTCGGCGACAAGATCGGCAAGAAGATCGAATTCGTGCAGACGCCGTGGGACGCGATCTTCGCCGGCCTCGAGTCCAAGCGTTTCGATCTGGTCGCCAACCAGGTCTCGATCACCGACGAGCGCAAGGCCAAGTACGCCCTTTCGCAGTCCTACACCACCTCCGAGGGCGTGATCCTCACCCGCGGGGATAGCACCGGCATCAACGCGCTCACCGACCTCAACGGCAAGACCACCGCACAGTCGGCGACCAGCAACTGGGCCAAGGTCGCCCAGGGCGCGGGCGCCAAGGTCGAGGCGGTGGAGGGCTTCGTGCAGGCCGTCCAGTTGCTCAAGACCGGTCGGGTGGATGCGACCGTCAACGACAGCCTCGTCGCGCTCGACTACATCAAGAAGAACGGCGACACCAGCGTCAAGATCGCCGCCAAGGCCGGTGAGGTCAGCCATCAGGCCTTCGCCGCCCGCAAGGACGATGCGCTGATCGGCCAGGTGAATACCGCGCTGGATCAATTGCGCGCCGACGGCACCCTGACCAAGATCGCCGAGAAGTACTTCGGCACCGACGTCAGCAAATAACCGTCCGTGGATCCCGCGACCAGGGAACTGATCTGGCACAACCTGTGGCCGATGCTGCAGGCCACGATCAATAAGACCATTCCGCTAACCGCGATCAGCTTCGTCATCGGTCTGGTCATCGCATTGTTCGTGGCCTTGGCGCGGATGTCACCGCTGTGGTTCGTCTCGGCGCCCGCACGGTTCTACATCTCGCTCATTCGCGGCACGCCGCTGCTGGTGCAGCTGTTCATCGTGTTCTACGCGCTGCCGCAGTTCAATATCGTTATCGATCCGTTTCCGGCGGCGGTGATCGCGTTCAGTCTGAATGTCGGCGGCTACGCCGCCGAGGTCGTGCGCGCCGCCATTCTCAGTGTCGCGGAGGGCCAGTGGGAAGCGGCCAAGGCGCTCGGTATGTCGTATGCCCAGGAGTTGCGGCTGATCATCCTGCCGCAGGCCGCGCGGATCGCGGTGCCACCGCTTTCAAATACGCTCATTTCACTGGTGAAGGACACCTCGCTGGCCTCGACCATCTTGGTGACCGAACTGTTGCGTACCGCACAGCTCGCGGCGGCCCCGACCTTCGACTTTTTCGCCCTGTACGGCGTCGCGGCGCTCTACTACTGGGTGATCTGCCTGGTGCTCGGCTTCGGGCAGACCCGCCTGGAAACCCGGCTTTCCCGCCATGTCGCACGCTGACCAGACCCGTTTGTAGTTTCCGCTAATGCTTCGTACATATTTTTCACCTACCTTTCACCGAGGCCACAGCGGGCTCGGGGTACCGCACGGGACTAGGCTCTACCCGTGATGCGACGGACGAAGATTGTGTGCACTCTCGGCCCAGCGACCGCTACCGAGGAACGTATTCGGGAACTCGTCGAGAGTGGCATGGATGTGGCGCGGCTGAATTTCAGCCATGGCGAACACTCCGACCATGCCGAGAACTACAAGAAGGTGCGGCAGGCCTCGGACCATATCGGCCGGGCGGTCGGCATTCTCGCCGACCTGCAGGGACCGAAGATCCGGCTGGGGCGCTTCATCGAGGGCAAGACCGTATGGGCCAGCGGTGAAGAGGTCCGCATAACTGTCGACGAGATCGATGGCACCCACGATCGCGTCTCCACTACCTACAAGGAGCTGGCCAAGGACGCCAAGCCGGGCGACCGCCTGCTCATCGACGACGGCAAGGTCGGCGTCACGGTCATCCGGGTCGAGGGCAACGACGTCGTCTGCCGGGTGACCGAGGGTGGTCCGGTCAGCAATAACAAGGGCGTTTCGCTGCCCGGCATGGACGTCTCGGTGCCCGCGCTCTCCGAGAAGGACATCGAGGATCTCGAATTCGCGCTCAAGCTCGGCGTCGACTTCATCGCGCTGTCCTTCGTGCGCTCGCCCTCGGACGTCGAGCTGGTACACGACGTGATGGATCGCGTCGGGCGCCGCGTCCCGGTGATCGGCAAGTTGGAGAAGCCCGAGGCCATCGACAACCTCGAGGCCATCGTGCTCGCCTTCGACGCGGTCATGGTGGCCCGCGGTGACCTCGGTGTCGAACTGCCGCTCGAGCAGGTGCCGCTCGTGCAGAAGCGCGCCATCCAAATGGCTCGGGAGAATGCCAAGCCGGTCATCGTCGCCACCCAGATGCTGGAGTCGATGATCGAGAACTCCCGCCCGACCCGCGCCGAGGCCTCCGATGTGGCCAATGCGGTGCTCGACGGTGCGGATGCGGTGATGCTCTCCGGTGAGACCTCGGTCGGCGCGTACCCGATCGAAACGGTGCGCACCATGGCCCGGATCGTGCACGCCGTGGAGACCGAATCCACCCGGGTACCACCGCTGACCCATGTCCCGCGCACCAAGCGCGGTGTCATCTCCTACGCTGCCCGCGATATCGGCGAGCGGCTCAATGCCAAGGCGCTCGTCGCCTTCACCCAGTCCGGCGATACGGTTCGCCGCCTGGCCCGTTTGCACACCCCGCTGCCGTTGCTGGCGTTTACCCCCCTTCCCGAGGTGCGCAGCCAGCTGTCGCTCACTTGGGGCACCGAAACCTTCATCGTCCCGACGGTGGACAGCACCGATGCGATGATCCACCAGGTGGATGTAGCACTGCTGTCCATGGAGCGATACCAAAAAGGTGATCTGGTGGTAATCGTGGCAGGCTCCCCGCCCGGTACTGTCGGCTCCACCAATCTGATCCATGTGCACCGTATCGGTGAGGAGGACCATTAGGTGAGTGCTTCGCTAGGTGGCGCCGTCGGCCTTGGTGCCGCAACGGCGGGTTCCGACCTGGATGTGCTGCTCGAACTGCTGGATCTGGAACAGGTCGACGAGGACGTCTTCGTCGGCCAGCATCCGGAGAAGGTCTGGAGCCGCACATTCGGCGGTCAGCTCGTAGCGCAGGCGATCATGGCGGCCGGACGTACGGTCGACGGCGACCGGCCGCTGCACGTGGTCAACGCGCATTTCGTGCGCGGCGGCGATGTGAAGAAGCCGATCGAATACCGGGTCGACCGCCACCGTGACGGGCGTTCCCTGGCCAACCGCACCGTCACCGCGACCCAGGACGATCAGGAGCTGTTCGTCATGCTCGCCGCGTTCCAGGATTGGGGCAAGGGGCTCGAGCACGCGCACGCCCAGCCGGAGGTGCCGGATCCCGAGACGCTGCCGCGCGTCGAGGAGAGCTTCGAAGGCTTGGAGGACAAGCTGGAGATGTTCATCAAGGCGCCGCGTCCGATCGATATGCGCTACACCAATGACCCCGCCTGGATCCTGAAGGGCACGGGAGAGCGGCTCAACCACAACCGCGTATGGATGCGCACCGATGGCAGGCTGCCCGATGATCCGCTGATCCACGTTGCGGCGCTTGGCTATTCGTCCGACACCACAGTGCTGGATTCGATCATCACCACCCATGGCCTGTCCTGGGGTCTGGACCGCATCGTGGCCGCGACGATCAACCATTCGATCTGGTTCCACCGCCCGTTCCGTTTCGATGACTGGGCGCTCTACGCCACCGAATCCCCGGTGGCCGCCGGTTCACGTGGCCTGGCAACCGGCCGATTCTTCTCGCGCAGTGGCGAATTGCTCGCCACCACCGTGCAGGAAGGTGTCATCCGGCACTTCCCATCCCGCGGATGAGGCTGGTGCCCATGTGTTTCGCGGACAGTGCCAACTGATTTCGCGAGCACATGGGTAACAATCGGGTACGCCCCAAAACGTATGGCCCAAAACGTATGACGCAGAGCCCGAATGGAACTGCGTGTAGTCCGACTTCTGCGTCCTAAGGCCCGGGTAGGCGGAATCGTTCGCGCTCGGTTTCGAAGTCGAAGCTGTCGCGGCGCTGCACCCGGATGGTTCGTGGTATCTCCAGATCCGTTGGGCAGCTTGCGGTTTCCAACATCAGTCGCTTTTCCAGCGCGGCCAGGCTCGGCGCGGTCAGATCGCGCGGGGCACCGACCAGGCTGAGTGCGATCTCATAGGTGCGCCGAGTACTGGGCTCCTGGCCGGGATGGTCTACCCGCCACTGGGTTTCGAGCAGGATGTGCTCGGGCGCATCGGGCTCGACGGGGAGGGTGAAGCGCCAGGCGAAGACATCGCGGTCCTGGAGGTGGTCGTCCACCACCTCGCGTACCGAATCGACGACGCGGTCGAGGGTTTCCGGTGTGACATAAACATGGAGCGAAACATCCGAAATTCGTTTCGGCATGTCTGATTCCTGTCGTGTGTCGAACCATCAACGGCGGAAGCTATCCGTGGAAGCGGGCGCATGCGCGCAGGGGGAGTGTAGTCCCTCTCGGTATCACTTGGACACTGCGCCCTGCGTGTCACCTGATCCGGTGGGCGGCAAGAAAGGCTGCCAGCGGCGCGGGCGCCGACCCGGGTTGTACGACGAGGCCGCCGCGCTCGTCTTCGACCGGCCTGGCCTGCTCGTGCGGAGCCAACGCCAGCAGCAGTGGCACCAGCGCCTCGGCGATCTGGTCACCCACTTGGCAGAACGCGGATTCCGACAGGCCGACCGGATCGGCGATGTTCTCCCGGCCGACCAGCGCGAGATCGTGGCGGGCGCGGTGCAGATCCGCGATCGTCTCCGCCCCGGTCACCTTGGCGATGCGGTGCGCCTCCAGCAATGTGAAAGTCCGTGACCCCGCGCCGAAGCCCATCCCCGCCGCCTGATCCCGGATCTGTTCGGTCATGGTGAGTACCAGGTCCGCACGGTCGATCAGTTCCGGCTTGAGCTTGCGCGCCCGGAAATTGTCGGCATTGGCCCCGAGTCCCTCGATGGCGCGTGCCGCGAGCGGTTCCACCGGAAATCCCACCAGCGCACGGGTTCCCGCGCTCTCGGCGGTGAGTCCGGGCAGATCGTATTCGACCGCTACGGCGCGGGTGAGCCGCTCGGCGATCACCGAACGACAGACATTGCCGTTGCAGACGAACAGGACGTGCATGCCGATACGGTAAGCCGCGCGAGCGCCGACCAGAAGGCCGTCGACGCGGAATCACACCCCGACGAGCACTTATTCATCTGCTGGTCAATTGCCGTACACGAAGTACGCCCCGGTATTCAGAAAGACGCTCGATACGCGTTGCCGGTAGTCGGCCGATCGGTAATCGAGGTCTGGGCGTCGTGCTGAAGTTACCCCGGCACAACCGATTTCAACCATCACGGTATCGCCACGTTTGGGAACCGATTCGGCCCGACTTAGTCGGACTCCGGTGAGTAGTAGGTGGATTCGGCAACCACCGGCGCCACCTTGGCGTCTTCGTTGTTCACCCGCCCCCGGGTCGAGAACCTCCGGCCGCGCGAGGCGACGACGGGCGCGAATCGCGGCAGCCCCGAGGTTCCCGTCATATCGTCGTACATCGCATCGATCCCGCCGCGCATGAAGTAGGCCTCGTGCCAGAACCCGGTCCCACCGGAGTCGCGCAGGAACTTCTGCCACCAATCCCGGTGCGGCGCTGAGCGTGTCCAGCGTTCCAGCGAATCCAGGTCCCGCCAATACTGCCGCGCCCCCCAATGCGGCGGGAACAGCGACCAGATCACGTCCTCGTGCGATAACAGCCCATCCGGGCGATCCTGGTGCGACCGATAGAGTTTCGGGCCGAGGCCGAGCAATCGCAGCATCCCGCGTGGCTTGCGCACCCGCATCCCGAGATAGATGACGACCAGATCCGGATATCCGGACAGGTCGACGGTGGTCCTGTTAACCCGCATGTCGCAACCTCCGCAACCAGGGCGCCTACTTGCAACCCTATGCAGGAACAACGGCCCAGGCGAAGCTTCAGTTCGACGACCACACCCGGGTAGCGACCATGACCACCGCCAAAGAGAACGGCCCATCCTCCCTATGGGCATGGGCCGTTCTCGAGTTGGTGCCGATTGTGGGACTCGAACCCACACGTCCTTTCGGACAACGGTTTTTGAGACCGTCGCGTCTGCCAGTTCCGCCAAATCGGCGCACGGTGAGAAAGCATAGCGGGTGACTGTCGAAAATCGCGAATGGGCTGGCCCGAGAGTGATCGTCGCCCCGTTTGCGCAGGGTATATGGGTTGTATGCGGAACTGAAAGGTAGTCTTTACAGCACTCGATAGCGACGGTGGGTCGATGGACCGGTACGACCACGGCCACCTTTTCGCGTGTCGGGGACACGGCATCGGAACCAGAGGGGTCTACCTATGAGCAACACAGCAGGGGGCGCCGGCACGAAGCGGGACGCCGGGGCGAAGCGGGTCGTCGTCGCGGAGGACGAGGCGCTCATCCGTATGGATCTGGTGGAGATGCTGACCGAAGAGGGCTATCAGGTTGTCGGTGAGGCGGGCGACGGCCAGCAGGCGGTCGATCTGGCGGTGGAACACCGGCCGGATCTGGTCATCATGGATGTGAAGATGCCGCGCCGCGACGGTATCGACGCGGCGGCCGAGATCGCCTCGAAACGCGTTGCGCCGGTGGTGATTCTGACCGCGTTCAGTCAGCGCGATCTGGTCGAGCGGGCCCGCGACGCCGGTGCGATGGCCTATCTGGTCAAGCCGTTTACAAAATCGGATCTGGTGCCCGCCATCGAACTGGCGGCCAGTCGCTTCCACGAGATCACCGCTCTCGAGAGCGAGGTCGCCAATCTGGCCGAACGCCTGGAGACGCGCAAGCTCGTCGAGCGGGCCAAGGGCGTGCTCATGCAGACCCAGGGATTGTCAGAACCGCAGGCGTTCAAGTGGATTCAGCGCACGGCGATGGACCGCCGCACTACCATGAAGGCGGTAGCCGAGGTGGTGCTGGAAAATCTTGCTCCGAAGTAGTACGGTCCGTGCGCCCCGGCCGATGAAGGTCGGAAATTTTACTTCCCGGAAACCGGATCGCGATGAAAAATTCGAAACGATGTCGATCGGATGATCCGAATGTGATGCGGAGCTAACGTACCAACGCTATGTTCTGACCGGGCTGACGTGGTCGGCCTCCTCGGAGAGAGCCCGGGGGAGCACAGGACGTAGAGGTGAAACGTGCTTAGTTCGACATGGCGCAGTCGTTCGATGCGGGGCGCATTGGCCATAGGAGCCGCCGCCGCGCTCGTGCTGACGGGGTGCAGCGATAAATCGACCGACAGCGGCTCGGGCGGCACCTCCGGCGCTGGTGGCGCCGGTGGTTTGAAGATTCAGCCGGTCATGCAGATCGACGCCAACGGCAAGCAGGTGCCGAAGTCGGACAGCTCCGCTGCCGCCGACCCGGCCGGTGATGGCAAGGCCACCTGCCCGGCGGGCACATCGATCGCCATGGCGGGCGCGCTGACCGGTCCGGACGCGGCCCTCGGCATCAACATTGTCGATGGCGTCAAGCTCGCGCTGGACAAGCACAACAAGGCCAACCCGGGCTGCAAGATCGAACTCAAGCAGTTCGACACCGAGGGCGACCCGCAGAAGGCCACCCAGGTCATCCCGCAGATCGTCAACGACAAGTCGGTCATCGGTCTGGTCGGTCCGGCGTTCTCTGGTGAGACCAAGGCGACCGGCAAGATCCTCAGCGACGCCGGCCTGGTCTCCACGACCTCATCGGCCACCAACGAGACGCTGACCCAGAACGGCTGGACCAGCTTCTTCCGCGGTCTGGCCAACGACGGCGTGCAGGGTCCGTCCGTCGGTAAGTACCTGGTCAACACCGCGGGCTACAAGAAGGTCTGCGTCATCCAGGACAACACCGACTACGGCACCGGTCTGGCCAAGTCGATCGTCGAGGGCCTCGGCTCCGCGAACGACGCGTCCTGCAATGCCAGCATCAAGAAGGGCGATAAGGACTTCTCCGCCACGGTCACCAAGATCGCGAGCGCCGCGCCCGACGCGGTCTTCTACTCCGGTTACTACTCCGAGGGTGCGCCCCTGGCCCAGCAGCTGAAGTCCGGTGGCGTCAAGGCGGTCTTCGTCTCCGCCGACGGCACCAACGACCCGCAGTTCGTCGCGCAGGCCGGTAGCTCGTCCAAGGGCGCGGTGCTGTCGTGCCCGTGTGGTCCGGCGCCGGACAAGTTCGCCACGGACTACCAGGCCCTCAACGGTCAGGAGCCGGGTGTCTACTCGGTCGAGGGCTACGACCTGACCACCATCCTCGCCAAGGGCATCGATGGCGGTAAGCTGACCCGTCCCGACCTGCTGGAATACGTGCGGTCCTATGACGGCAACGGTCTGGCGCGTCAGTACAAGTGGAATCCGACCGGCGAGTTGTCCAACGCGCTGATCTGGATCTACGAGGTCAAGTAGCCCCACAACCTGGACAGCGGCACGTACGGGGGTCGTGAACCCCCGTGTGTGCCGCTGTCCGGTGGGCGAATGAAGTATGAGGGCACAAGACGAATGAAATCAACGGCATTGGCTGGCGCTGTACAACTCGCCAGCGGATCGATCGACTTCAACTACCACGGGGTGATCGATAACTTCTGGCGACTGACCGTCGACGGGGTGACCTACGGCTCAATTTATGCCTTGGTCGCCGTGGGCTATACCTTGGTCTACGGCGTATTGCGGCTGATCAATTTCGCCCATTCGGAAATATTCATGCTCGGCATGTTCGGTCAATTGATCGGGCTCATGCTGTTCGGTTTCGTGGCGAACCCCGACGTGTACACCCAGGGCATAGTCCTGACCGTCGTCTATCTCGCGCTCGCGATGATCATCGGCATGTTGGTATCCGGTGGCGCCGCAGTAGGATTGGAGCGCGTGGCCTATCGGCCGTTGCGTAAACGCGGGGCCAAACCGCTCAGCTTCCTGATCACCGCGATCGGCATGTCGTTCGTGATCCAGGAGTTCGTGCACTTCATCCTGCCGAAGATCAATCCCAAACTCGGTGGCACCAACGCACAGCAGCCGGTCAAATTGGTCGAGCCGAGCGTGCAGTTCAGCTTCTTCGGTGCCGACATCGACAACATCAAGGTGCTCATCGTGCTGGCCGCGATCGCGCTGGCGATCGTGACCGAGGTGTTGATCAACCGGACCAAATTCGGGCGCGGCATTCGCGCCGTCGCGCAGGACCCCGATACCGCAACGCTGATGGGCGTTTCGCGGGAGCGGGTCATCATGCTGACGTTCTTCATCGGCGGCGTGCTCGCGGGTGCGGCCGCGCTGCTCTACGCGATCAAGATTCCGCAGGGCATCATCTACTCCGGCGGATTCATCCTCGGCATCAAGGCATTCAGCGCCGCGGTGCTCGGCGGCATCGGCAATCTGCGCGGTGCGCTGCTCGGCGGCATCCTGCTCGGTGTGGTGGAACAGTACGGCCAATCGCTGCTCGGCTCGGAATGGCGAGATGTCGTCGCCTTCGTTGTGCTGGTGCTGGTGCTGATGGTGCGCCCGACCGGCATCCTCGGTGAGAGCCTCGGGAGGGCCCGCGCATGACCGACCTGACCAAAACACCCGATGCTCCGTCGCCGGAGACACCGGAGCAGCCGAAGGCGGCAGCGCCGAGACATGGTGTCGGTGATTCGATTCGGACCTGGTGGGACGGCCTGAGCCGCCCCGCGCAATGGGGCGTCGGCGTGCCGATCCTCATTCTGCTCGCACTTCTTCCGCTGTTCCCGCCGCCGCTGCTCGATACGCCCGGCTATAACTTCGGCCTGGTCATGGCGCAGGTCGCGATGTACGCGCTGATCGCCATCGGCCTGAATGTCGTCGTCGGACAGGCGGGTCTGCTCGACCTCGGCTACGTCGGCTTCTACGCCATCGGCGCCTATACCGTCGGTCTGCTCACCAGTCCCAACAGTCCGTGGAATCAGACCGATGGCGGCTGGCTGAATCCGACCTGGGCCTGGATGGCCTGTCTGCCGATCGCGGTCGCGGTGACGGCTATCTCCGGCATCATCCTCGGCACCCCGACGCTGCGGCTGCGCGGTGACTATCTGGCGATCGTCACCCTGGGCTTCGGTGAGATCGTCCGGTTGCTCGCCGACAACCTGTCCGACATCACCAACGGCAGCCTTGGTCTGTCCGGTGTCGCCTTCCCGCACTTCGGCGAATCCGACAGCAAGCCGGAGGGAGTCTTCTCCGGCGGTAACAGCGGCAATGCCGATAGCGCGAATCTGCTGGACCGGGCCAGCTATGGCACCTGGTGGTACTGGTTCGCGATGGTGCTGGTGATCATCGTGCTGCTGATCGTCGGCAATCTGGAACGCAGTCGGGTCGGCCGCGCCTGGGTGGCCATCCGCGAGGACGAGGACGCCGCCGAGATCATGGGCGTGCCGACCTTCAAGTTCAAGCTGTGGGCCTTTTTGATCGGTGCCGCGGTCGGCGGCATGTCCGGTGCGATCTATGCCGGACAGGTTCAGTTCATCAACCCGACCGGGTTCAACATCATCAACTCGATGCTGTTCCTGTGCGCGGTCGTCATCGGTGGTCAGGGCAATAAGCTCGGCGTCATCTTCGGCGCGTTCATCATCGCCTATCTGCCGGCGCGGCTGCAGTCGGTGAAATTGGTGAGCAATGAGTCCACCGGATACATCCTGTTGGCGATCGATGTGCTGGTCTTCGTCGGGTTGGTCGTCGTCTGGAAATACAAGAGCGACGATCTGAGCCCATGGCCGCGGCGCGGCTGTATCACGGGCATGGTGGTCACCGGCATCATGGGCGCGCTGCTGCTCGGCAGCGTATTGCTGTTCCGCGTCGGCGGTGCGCAGACCCTCGGTGACCTCAAGTACATGTACTTCGGAATTACCTTGGTGGTCATGATGATTCTGCGGCCACAGGGTCTGTTCCCGGTGCGGCAGAAGTTGCTCACCTTCGGTAGGCAGGTGTATCAGGCCGTGCGCAAACCGGCCGAGCGTGAATTGATCGGAGCAGGACGATGACCGGGCCCGGCGCGGGTGACGCCCTGTTCGACAATGAGGATATGGCGGCCGGCTATGCGGCTCCGCCGGAGGTCGAGAGCGCCGGTGAGGTCGATGTCACCGCCGTGATCCCGGTGCTCGCCGATGCCGAGGTCGTCGCGGATGTGGTTGCGCCACACCGCGAAATCGAAACCGCGGTGGGTGCGCCACTGCTGCGCACCGATGAGCTCACGGTGCAGTTCGGCGGTCTGACCGCATTGGACAAGGTCAGCTTCGAGATCCGCCGCGGCGAAATCCTCGGACTGATCGGACCCAATGGCGCGGGCAAGACGACCTGCTTCAACGCCATTACCGGTGTCTACAAACCGGCCTCGGGGCTGGTGTATTTCGACGGCAAACCGCTGACGAAGACCAAGCGCAATGAGATCACCCGGCTCGGAATCGCGCGCACCTTCCAGAATGTGCGGCTCTTCGGTGAGATGACCGCGCTGGAAAATGTGGTGGTCGGCACCGACGCCAGGCATAAGACCTCGGTGCCAGGTGCCATCTTCCGCACCCCGCGGCATCGCAGCGAGGAGAAGGACGCGATCGAGCGCGGCATGGCCCTGCTCGAATTCGTCGGTATCGCACCGCGTGCGGTGGAGAAGGCGCGCAATCTCTCCTATGGCGATCAGCGCCGACTGGAGATCGCCCGCGCGCTGGCCACCGAGCCGAAACTGCTCTGCCTGGACGAACCCGCCGCCGGGTTCAATCCGAGCGAGAAGTCGGCGCTGATGGATCTGATCCGCAAGATCCGTGACGACGGGTTCACCGTGCTGCTGATCGAGCACGATATGCGCCTGGTCATGGGTGTCACGGATCGAATCGTGGTGCTGGAGTTCGGTCGCAAGATCGCCGATGGGCTGCCCGCGGAGATCCGCGACAACCCGGATGTGATCGCGGCATATCTCGGTGTCCCCGACACCGAGGGTGCCGCAGCCGAAAAGGTCACCGCCACAACCGAAGTGGTCGAACCGGAACCGCCCGCCGCCGAACCGGCCGCCCCCGTCGAGCCCGCGGCCCGTGACTTCAGCCAAGCGCCGCCGCTGCTCGAGGTCGACGATATGGTGGTCAACTACGGCAGAATTCAAGCGCTGCACGGGGTTTCGCTGCGTGTCGCGGAGGGTGAGCTGGTCACGCTGCTCGGTGCCAATGGTGCGGGCAAGACCACCACCATGCGTGCGCTGTCGGGTCTGCTGCCGCTGACTCGCGGCAAGATCAAGTTCGAGGGCCGCGATATCACCCAGATGAAGGCGCACGAGCGGGTCACGCAGGGGTTGATCCAGGCACCTGAGGGCCGGGGTGTCTTCCCCGGTATGACGGTCCAGGAGAACCTCGATATGGGTTGCTACGGAAGGGTGTCGTCCAGCGGGCCGCCGGACCGCGAAGCCTGATAGAACGAGCGCTCGGTCATCCATACCAGGGCGGTTGC
>NZ_JBEXUI010000066.1:0-24384 GCF_040614395.1 Nocardia sp. NPDC005998
CGCGGCCAGGTCGAATACCGCACTGAGATCCGCGGCGATCTCGGTGCGGAACCGGGCGCGGTTGCCCACCGCACCAATGGCCGGGTCGGCCATTGCCGCCGGATGTCACCGACAACCGGGCATCGGATTTCTCGTATTCGCCTCAGATGCCGAGGACGATCTTGGCGGTGGTGAAGTAGATGATCAGACCGGTTGCGTCCACCAGCGTGGTGACCATGGGGGCGGAAACGACGGCCGGGTCGATGCGGAAGCGCTTGGCCAGCAGGGGCATGGTGCCGCCGATGGTGGCGGCCCAGCCGCAGATGATGACCAGGGTGATGCCGACGACCAGGGCGGTGCCCGGGTCGACGAACAGTGCGCCGATCGCGACGCCCGCGGTGGCCAGCATGGTGCCGAGCACCAGACCGACCCGGCATTCGCGCCAGATCACCTTGAACAGGTCCGAACCGCGTACCTCGCCGACGGCGAGTGCGCGCACGCAGGCGGTCGCCGCCTGGGCGCCCGCATTGCCACCCGCGCCGATGAGCAGCGGGATGAACAGTGCCAGATGCGCCGCCTGCTGCAGGGTGCCCTCGAAGAAATCGGTGACACTGACCGTCAAGGTGGCCGCGAACAGCAACAGCAGCAACCACAGCGCGCGGTAGCGGGCCAACTGGAAGACCTTGGCCGCCATGTAGTGGCCCTCCCACGGCGCGGAACCCGCCTGCTTGGCGACATCCTCGCTATCGGCGGCCTCGATGACCTCGACGGCGTCATCGATGGTGAGCAGCCCGACCAGCCGGTCCTCACTGTCGACGACCGGCAGGTTGATGACATTGGTCTCGCGCATCAGCCGCGCCGCCTGCTCCGCGGAATCGGTGGCGCGCACGAATGTGGGTTCGGTGACGACAAGATCGGAGACCATCGTGTCCGGACGACTCAGTACCAGTTCGCGCAACTCGACAATGCCGGTGAGGCGGCGACCGGAGTCGACGACGGGCAGCGTGTACACCGTCTCGGCATTGATGCCCTTGATCCGCACCGTCTGCAGCGCGTCGGGCACGCTCAAATTACGCGGCAGCGCAACGACTTCCGGCGTCATATAGAGCCCGACCGAGCCCTCCGGATAGCCGAGCAACGTCGCGGTCATCCGCCGTTCGCGCGCGCTCAGTCCGGCGAGCACCTTCTTGGCGACCTTGGCGGGCGCCTCGCGCAGCATCCTGGCCCGGTCGTCGGGGTCCATGCCCTCGACCAGCTCGCGGAAGCTCTGATCGCGCAGACCCTCCAGAATCTGTTGCTGGTCAACGGGTTCGAGCTCCTCGAAGACGGCAAGCGCCAGATCCTTGTCGAGCAGACGGAAGGCAACGCCCGCTTGGACGGCGTCCATGCGTGCGAGTTCGTCCGCGATGACATGCGGCGAATGGTCGTCGAGCCAGTCGAGCGCGGCGTCGACACGATGGGTATCCGCGATGTCCTGCAGAGATGCGGACAGCGTCGGACGTGCTTCGATGAGATCGGTCTGTGACATGGGAGGTCCTCAGCACACGGCGAGTAAGCGAGTGAATCGAAAAACGAAGTCACACCGCGGGCACCGACCCCATGACCGCTAACCCGAGAAGCTACGGCTCCCGGATGCTAACGACTGCACGAAGGGGCGGCGCCGCGCGGCCTTCGACTGGGAGGTTCGCTGCGCATGGCAACCCCACCTCCTAATCGCCGCCGCAGCACCGTCAGCACTGCAGATTTCTCGAATGCGCCACCCTAACGGGCCGGCCGCACAGCTTCCGCTTGAAGGATACATGCGATGGCGCTGGTGTTCACAGTCGAATCGGGTAAAGACCGAGGACATCTCGTCCGGCTATGACCGTTGCCACTCCAGGGCGTCAGGGCGATAATGTCGCGCCGACGGCGCTCTCGACATCGGGCCACGTCGGCGTGTGCTCGATCCACTCCGGCACCGGTTCGGCCTGCACACCGAACAGATACAGATGTGGCACCAGATCGCGCAGCGCGAGATGCACCGCGAGGCGGTCGTCGATCATGTGCGTGATCCCCAATTCGGCGCAGTGGACCGCCTTGTCCGCCCGCTTGCGGCAGCACCGCACGCTCTCGCGCGGCACCCCGGTCCGCTGGTAGAACCCCTGATGATCGAGCCACTGCAGGGTGCGTTCCTGGACCCGGGGCCCACATTTGGAGATCACCCAGACCCGACTGTCGAACCGCTCGACCAGCCGCGCCAACACCTCGAATGCGCCATCGGTCGGCGGCGTGGCCAGTGCCTGTTCGATAGCCCCTGAGAGAAAGACCGTATCCGCGCCCCCATCCGGCAGCGCGGCCCCCTGAATGACCCGACCGAAGTCCACCCCGAGTCGGGGTTGTCCATAACTATTCATCACTATTCCGATCCAGCTTGACCCGAATCGAGCTCACATGCCAGCGAATTGACGACCGAGTTGCGCGCATCCGGCGTAGAACCCTTGTCCGGGTGGCGCCGAGCCGGGAAGAGTGAACCGATTGCGACTAGGTTCGGTGCAAACACACGAAGGAGAGATCTGTGCGCTTCGGCATCTTCATTCCGCAGGGGTGGCGGCTCGATTTGGTCGGTATCGACCCGGCGGCGCAGTGGGGGGTGATGCGCGATCTCGCCCAACGCGTCGATTCCGGCGATACCTGGGAGTCGCTGTGGGTGTACGACCACTTCCATACGGTGCCGGTGCCGACCGAGGAGGCGACCCACGAGGCGTGGACGCTGATGGCGGCTTTCGCGGCCAGCACATCCCGCATTCGGCTCGGGCAGATGTGTACCGCGATCAGCTACCGCAATCCGGTGTATCTCGCCAAGGTTGCCGCGACGACGGATCTGATCTCGGGCGGCCGGGTCGAGATGGGCATCGGCGGCGGCTGGTACGAACACGAGTGGCGCGCTTACGGTTACGGTTTTCCGTCGGCGGGTGAGCGGCTTGGGCGGCTCGATGAGGGTGTGCAGATCTTCCGCCAGGCCTGGACCGACGGTAAGGCCACGCTGGACGGTAAGCACTACCAGGTCGACGGTGCCATCGTGCGGCCACTTCCATTGCAGGAGGGTGGGATTCCGCTGTGGATCGCCGGTGGCGGTGAGAAGAAGACGCTGCGCATCGCGGCGAAGTACGCCCGCTACACCAACTTCAGTGGCGCACCGGAGGAATTCGCGCACAAGTCCGACATTCTGCGCGCGCACTGCGCCGATGTCGGCACCGATTTCGATGCCATCGTGCGCTCCTCGAACTTCAACGCGGTCATCGCATCCACCGAAGCCGAAGTCGAGGAACGCCTTTCGGCACTCCAGGCACGGTTGGCAACCGTAGTCGATGACAACCAGGCCAAGTCCTATGTCGACGGCATGTTCCGCACCTCCCCCGCCGTCGGCACCCCGGAACAGATCGTCGAGCGACTGTCCGCCGTCCGCGATCTCGGCCTGTCCTATGCCATCTTCAACTTCCCCGAAGCCGCCTATGACACCAGCGGAATCGACCTGTTCGAACGCGAAATAGCCCCGGCTCTGCGCTGACCCCATCCGCTGCAGCGGCGGTCGCCCCACGGCGTCCGCCGCTTTCGGGCATCATACGGCTGCCGCAATGGTCGTCCCATGACCGGATCGCGAGCGGTTAACATGGAAACGGCTGGGCTGGACGACCGGAAACCCGTCCTACAGGCCGCAGACAAGCCGCAACCCGACAAACGCACCACCCGGGTGGGGACTTTCGTATCCGGCGTGTCAGCTCCATATCAGTGTCGTGTCAGTGCTGTATTCGCCGACCCTGTGATCGTCGACGGCATGAAAAAAGCACAGACGCCTACTGTCACCACGGAAGATCCGCTGCCGGGCGGAATCGCCGGGCGGCTGCTCGCCGACCAGCACTCCCTGCCACTGTCCATCGCGCTACACCTCGTCCCCGGCGCCTTGATCGTCGCCGTCTATATGCTCATCGCCGAACCACTCGTCAAGGCCATCGGCTATCCGCCCCTCTTGGGTTGGGCGATCGCCCTGTGCCTGATTCTGATACCGGTCCTGGTGGGTCTGCTGTGGCTGGGCCGCAAGCGCAACGGCCGCTTCTCGCTGCGCGGCGTGCTGCACTACACCGACAGGCCGGTCTCGCGCGGAAAGCTTGTCGCGATGGTCATCCCGCTCATCGTGTGGATGGGGGTGCTGTCGTTCGCAACTGTGTCGGTGAACAAATTCTTCTTCCAGAACTTCTTCACCTGGGTCCCGTTCACGGACAAAGGCGGCACCTTCACCGCCCCCTTCGATGGGGCCTCGCACTCGGTCGTGCTCACCACGCTGGTGATATGCCTGCCGCTGACCGGAATTTCCCTGCCGTTCATCGAGGAACTCTACTTCCGCGGCTTCCTGCTGCCCCGCCTCCCCCAGCTGGGCCGGTGGGCACCGCTGGTGAACACGGCCCTGTTCTCGCTGTACCACTTCTGGTCGCCGTGGGTGTTCGTGTCCCGAGTGATCTTCTTTTTCCCAGGGCCCTGGCTCGCCTGGAAGAACAAGGACATCCGGGTGTCGATCGGGATGCACGTCGGGGTGACCTCGCTCACCGCGACGCTCGGCGCCATCGCCTGTGCGCTGAACCTCTTCCCATAACACCCCTCTCGCGCGATCCAGCGAGGTTTCGGGGCACGACTGTGTGGCCGGGTCAGGTCGGGCTCGATGGGGGCTAGGCAGAAAAGTCTTGGGCGACATGCCGATCCGTGTCAGCGGGCGTGTCAGATCGGTGTCAGGTCGGTATCAGCGGGCCTGGCGACAGTATTCCTATGAACAGCACCGCAATTGCAGTTCCCGAGCCGCGGAAGGCACACGGGGACAAGACGATCCGCATCGATCTGGCTATCGGCGCCGAGTGCTCGGCGAGCTGGTCATCTGAGCCCGACACCGGACAGAAGAAGGAACCATGAGAATCCAATCGCCAACCATGGGGCGCAGCTACGGCGTGCGCCGGCGCCCGGTCCTCCGCGGCCAGGTCTTCCGGCGAGTGGCCGTCACCGCGCTGGCAGTCACCGCGCTGGCCGGGGCGGCCACCAGCACGGCAGTGCCGAACGCCGCTGCCGACCCGAACCGCCCGGAACTCCAGCAGACCATCCAGGAGATCGTCGATTCCGGTTTCGCCGGAATACAGCTGCGCGTGAACGATGAACGAGGCGAGTGGGTCGGCAGCGCCGGAGTGCGCAAACTGGGCGAGGCCGCGAAGCCGTCGACGGACGGAGAGTTCTGGACAGGCAGCGTCATCAAGTCCTTCACCGCGACCCTGGTTCTGAAACTGGTGGCGGAGGGCAAGGTAGGGCTGGATGCGCCGGTAGCCGACTACCTGCCCGAGTTCGGCCTGGACCGGCGGATCACGGTGCGAATGCTGCTGCAGCACACCAGCGGATTGTTCAACTACACCGGCGAGTACTACGACGACGGAAGATTCGAGCCGGGGATCCCCGCGACAGGCAAGGAATGGGTCGAGAACCGGTTCCACACCTACCAGCCGGAAGAGCTGGTACGGCTGGCTTTGTCCAAGCAGCCTCGGTTCGAGCCGGGGACCGACTGGAGCTACTCCAACACCAACTACACCGTTGCCCGGCTGCTGATCGAGAAGGTCACCGGCAGTACGTACGACAAGGAGCTGCAGCGGCGGATCTTGGAGCCGCTCGGGTTGCACCACACCATGGAGGCGGGCCTCACCCAGACCGAAATCCCCGGGCCGCACGCCCACGGCTACTACCGCTACCAGGACGGCGACCAGTGGAAGGTGGTCGACGTCACCCGCCAGAACCTCTCCCTGCTGCCGGCCGCAGGTGACTTGATCTCGACCACCGAGGACCTGCACACGTACTTCTCTGCGCTGAATGGCGGCAAGCTCCTGCCGGCTGCCCTGTTGGCCGAGATGCGCAAGCCGAACCCGAAGATCGGCTACGGCCTCGGGGTATTCGTTCAGGACGTGGGCCCGGCGTGCGGCGGCACCATCTACCACCACAACGGCAGCCCCCCGGGAGGCTACGGGGCAGTGATGATCAGCTCCCCCGACGGCAGCAAGACCTTGACCGCCTCGATAACCACCGGAGACGCCGCAATCAACCTGATGACAGAGTTCCCGAAGATACTGCAGAAGCTCATCAACGCGGTGTTCTGTGGCGGGCAGGCCGGGTCAGCTGACGAGGCCGAGCCGGGCAAGTAGGCGGGACCGACTACCGCGGACGGATACGCCTCGAAGGCTCCGGAATCGGGCAGCTCTTTGTCGTGAGACGTGTTGCTGCCGTGTCGATTTCGATGACTGTGTCAGCGTGTCGCGGTGACATGCGGCGGCCACCGCACCATCATCGTCGGGTTCTGTCCAAGAGGCTGAATTGAGACGCGGTGGCCGTGGGCGTGTGCCTCGGGTGATGGGTTCGGTCAAACCGGCGCGCTCATCCGAACTGGATTCGCTTGCGGTATTTCGTAATTCGTTCTACAGCTGTCTTGTGTGGCGTGCCGACGCGCTGTTCGAGTTGACTCCCATCGGCCAAAGACACCACACCCCACCAGCACAGCTCGTGGAGGAGACAAACTCAGTCTTCGTGCGGAATGTCGCAGATCTGCACCAGCTCCGGCTCGCGGACGCGGGTCACGAACACACCTCGGCCCGGCGGCAATGGCAATGGGCGCACATCACCGATGAGCGCACCCTCCTCCCGCGAGCCGCTCATGACCAATCCATCGACACCCAGATCGCGCAACCTGTTGATCACCGGATCGTAGATGGCACGTCCGGCGCCACCGGTGCGCCGGGCCAGGATCAAATGGAACCCGAGATCCCTTGCCTGCGCGAGATAGTCGACCAGCGGCAGCAGTGGATTGCTCACACTGGTGCCCACCATGTCGTAATCATCGACGATGATGAACAGCTCCGGTCCACTCCACCAACTGCGCTCGCGCAGTTGCTGTGGCGTGACATCCGGTCCCGGGGTGCGGCGAGACAGGTACGCGATAAGTTCGGTGACCATGTCCGTCGCGGTCTGCGAGTTGGTCGCGTACCCCGCGAGATGGGCGTCCCCGACCGTACCGAGCATCGTCCGCCGAAAGTCGATCAGCCCAATTCTCGCTTGCTCGGGCGCGGCGTTTTCGGTCAGCCCCGCGACAATATTCCGCAGCGTCGTCGTCTTGCCCGATTCGGAGTCGGCGAATACGAGAAAGTGCGGCTGGCTACGGAAGTCGAGGACCACCGGTCGCAGATCGGACTCGCGTACGCCGATGATCACGCGATCCCGACTCTGCTCGATCGACAACACATCGGCGGTCGCGAGCACCTCGGCACGCGTGATGTGCGCGGGCAGCAGCCGAATTTCGGGGGCACGGCGACCTGGGTATTCCGCGGCGATCTGTGCTGCGGCAGCGCGGATACCGGCAGGCACCGAGTCGAAGTCACGATTCGAGTCCAGTCGCGGCAGCGCCATCATGATGTGCTGGACACCGGCGGCCCCGAGAATCAAGCCACGCCCCGACAGGTCGGGCACGAGGGCCGCGGCCTTCCTGCTGAGTTCGGACTCATTCGGATCATCGAGGCGCAGCTCGACTGGCATCCGGATCCGGTCCCGCACCGAAGGCCGGATATCGCGCCACTTGCCGGACGCGAGAATCACATAGATACCGAACCGGAATCCCTGCGCAACAAGAGTGTTCAGCTCATGATCCAGAGATTCGAACTGCCCGATCAATTCCCGCCAGCCGTCGACGACGAGGAACACATCACCGAGCCGATCACTCCACGAGTCATCCATCCGACGCAGTTCCGGCGGCAAGGAAACCTCCGCCGCCCACCGACTGCGGAGTTCGTCGATCGACTCGACCTGTGCCGATGTGCAGAGATCCGCGCGCTCACGCATCCGAGCCGCCAACTCGGCTACGGTGCGGCGGACCCGATCTGGATCCGACCTGTCTGCGATCGAACCCACATGCGGCAGCTCCGCGAGGTTCGTGAGTAATCCGCCATCGAAATCGAGAACATAGAACTGGGCCTGCTCGGGGGGTTGAGTCGCGGCAATCGCCAGCACTATGGTCGCCAACGCCCTGGACTTGCCGGACTTGCGGCCGCCGACCACCGCGACGTTCCCTTGATCCCCCACCGTGGGCATGGTCGTGAGCACATCTTGACGCTGCAAATAAGGATCATCGACGACGCCGACCGGTGCCGACGACCTCCCCCGGTGACTCCGGGTCGACAACAGCATGTCGATGGTTGTCGGCGAGGTCAATGGCGGCAGCCATACCGCACGTGCAGGTGATGCAGCCCCGTGCAGTTGCGCAACCAGCGCCTCGAGCAGGGTGCGCTGAACCATTGCGCCGGTATCCTTGGCGAATTCGCCACGCTCCGGTCGCGACACGTACGCGGCTCGGATGCGAACCAACTCGGAGTGGTCATATTTCAAGTACGCATGTCCAGGCGTGCTCGGCAGGTGATAAGCATCCGGCACGCCCAACACCGCGCGCGATTCATTGGCCGAAAACGTCCGCAACGCAATCCGATAAGACATATGCGCCTCGAGCCCACCGAGCCGATATCCGTCGAGTCGGTGCGTTGCGAGTAACAGATGCAGCCCCAACGAACGCCCGAGTCGTCCGATCATGACCAACGCATCCGCGAATCCTGGCCGCTGCGACAGGAGTTCGGCGAACTCGTCCACGATGATGAACAACAGAGGCACGGGAGCGAGCTCGGCGCCCGCCGCACGGGCCGACTCGTATTCGCGGATGTTCGCGAAATTCCCCAACGACTGCAGCAACTTCTGCCGCCACGCCACCTCACCCGCAATCGTCTCGACCAGACGATCGATCAGCGGAAGATCAGCCTCCAGATCCGGGACAATAGCCGAAACATGCGGCAGCCCAACGAATCTGTCGAATGCATCGCCGCCTTTAGCGGAGATCAACAGGAAGTTGAGCGCGTCGGGCGGGTGGTTGAGCGCAAGGCCAGCGACAATATTCTTCAGCAATGTCGACTTGCCCGAACCCGTGGCACCGACCACCAGACCGTGTGGACCCATACCGCCCTCTGCGGCCTGCTTCAGATCCAGGTCGACGGTTTCGCCGGTGGGCGTCACACCGATCGGAATACGCAGCCGCTCACGCGCGGCCCGCGGCCGCCATGCCACGGCGAGATCGACCTGGTCATTCGCATCCAGCCCGAACAGTTCAGCGAAGTCGACCTCACCCTCGAACGGCGAACGCCGCACCTGCGGACCGCGCGCGTCGGGCCACGCTCCGACGACTCGGCTCACCAATTCGCCGGCACCATCGGTCATCTCAACGACGCCCACCGAATCCTGTTGCAGCTCACGCAGATCCGGCATGGCGACGCGAAATGGTCGCTGCCCGTATAGCGCCCAGCCCGGCCCCTCCGGCAGCCGGGCGGCACGCTCGGGATTGAGTCGCGATTCCGCCGGGCGGTGCAGCCGCAGTTCGATATGTGCGGGCAGCAGATCGGCCAACCAGTCCGGTATTTCGGTCCAGTCGCGGGCCGTTGCGACCAGGTGCACACCGTACTCCGGACCCGCGCTCGCCACCTGTTTGATCCTGCTGTCCAGTTCCGCGATGTGCTCGCGGAAGTCGCCCCACCGATCGATCAGGAGAAAGATATCCGCGACCGGGCCTTCGGTCAGCACGGGCCGGGCGGCACGCAAACTGGCGGGTGAGTCGATATTGTTGTCCCGGTACAGCTTTTTGCGCCTGCGGATTTCCGCGGTGACCTTCTCCAACAGCACCAGAACCTGCTCGGGTTCGTCATCGCTCGCGACCCCGGCAAGGTGCGGTAGCGCACTCATCGAACCCAAGCGGTTACTGGACTCCAGCGCGTAGACCTGCACTTCGTCCGGGGTATGCGTGAGCGCAAGCGATCCGGCGAGCGTGCGCAGCAGCGTGCTCTTCCCGGCTCCGGCGCGGCCGATGACCAGCAGATTTCCATCGGCCCCCGCCAGATCCAGCCAGACCGTCTCCCCCTCCGCACCGTCGACGCGCCGCTCCTGACCGATCGGCACCTTCAGTCGGCCTGTCCCCCACCAGTTCTCGGCACGCAGACCTGCCACCGGATCGCGTTCGAGCCGACCGAGTAGATCGCCGAGTTGAACTCGATCGCCCGCCTCGAGGATGCTGGAGTACTTCCGCCGGACCCGTGCGATGTACACCTCGTCCTTGAATACCCCGTAGTGATTCGGAGTCTGCCTGCTCGTGCGGGCGCGCACATCGGCGCTGGCATAGGTCCACAGATCGTGCGCTCCGATGAGTCCGCTGCCATTATCGGCCAGGCCCGTGCCGATGCCCTTCACCAGCGCCGAGGTGAAGACCGACAGCGGCGCGGACTGATCCGCGCTCGCCCGTCCATCCTCGGCGGTCTCGATCGCGCTCGACGCGGTCAGCACGCAGATACCGTCTCCCGCAGCGAGTTCCCGACCGACATCATCGATATTCGGCGCGGACTTGACCACATCGGAACCGAGGAAGGCGCCGCTGTAGCAGCAGTCCAGCAGAATGATCTTCGCCGCCGCGGCCGAATCCCTGATCAATTCCCGGATAAACGTCGAGGACACCGCCGTACTGCTGATCAGTTGCGGGTCGGTATTGCTGGTCGCCAGATACAGGTTCTGCCTGGTTCGCAGGCCGTGACCGGAGAAGTAGAAGAGGATGACATCCTCCGGCTCGGCGCCGCGGAACAGCCGCTCGATACTGCGTTCGATCTCGGCCTTGGACTCATTGATCAATAGCTCGGTCGGCCGGAAGCCGCCGATCTCCGGGTCGCGCAGCAACTCTCGCAACTGATCGGCATCGGTGACCGGCGCGTAGAGCCGAGGCAGACCCTCGAAGTGGTAGGTGTCGTTGGCCACGAACAGCGCCAACCGGCGTCCGGTCGGACTACTCATCGTCGAGCAGGTCGCGCAGCTGATCGACGATCTTGTCGACCTGCCCGTCGCTCGGCCGCGCGATGGTGACCTCCCGATCGCCATTCTTGACGGTGACCGAGGCGGCCCTGGTGCGGTCCAGGAATCTGATGACAATATCCCGGATCGCCCATGCCACGGTGCCGATCGCACCGCCGGAGGCGACCAGCTGGCCGATCTGCTCGAGCGCCCCGGATTTCACGCCGTCGCCCGCGGCCGCCGTCGCACGTCGTACGACGAGGCCCCTGATCTCGCGCAGATCGGTCTGTAGCTCATCGGCGAGTTCGTCGAGCCACTCGGCATCTCGTCGCCCGCCGGAATTGATCACCAGCACAACATCGGTCATGATCTGTCGCCCCTCCTATCGACCCACGCTCACCGTAGTCCGATAACTCTAGCCAGGAGGTATGCGACCCAAAAGCCGAACGGGGCGGCCTCCCGATGGAGACCGCCCCATTGGACGAAACAACTACAGCATGCAGCTCACGCAGCCCTCGACTTCGGTTCCCTCCAAAGCCATTTGACGCAACCGGATGTAGTAGAGAGTCTTGATGCCCTTGCGCCAGGCGTAGATCTGGGCGCGGTTGAGGTCGCGGGTTGTCGCGGTGTCCTTGAAGAAGAGGGTCAGCGACAGGCCCTGGTCCACGTGCTGGGTGGCGGCGGCGTAGGTGTCGATGATCTTCTCGTAGCCGATTTCGTAGGCGTCCTCGTAGAACTCGAGGTTGTCGTTGGTGAGGTAGGGGGCCGGGTAGTAGACGCGACCGATCTTGCCTTCCTTGCGGATCTCGATCTTCGACGCCACCGGGTGGATGGAACTGGTGGAGTGGTTGATGTAGGAGATCGAGCCGGTCGGCGGGACGGCCTGCAGGTTCTGGTTGTAGATACCGTGCTCCATGACCGAGGCCTTCAGCTCGAGCCAGTCGGCCTGGGTCGGAATGTGTACGCCCGCATCGGCGAACAGCTGCGCGACCCGATCGGTCTTCGGCTCCCACACCTGGTCGGTGTACTTGTCGAAGTACTCGCCGGAGGCGTACTTGGATTCGGGGAAGCCGCCGAAGTAGGTGCCGCGCTCCTTCGCGATCAGGTTCGAGGCCCGAATCGCGTGATACACCACGGTATAGAAGTAGATATTGGTGAAGTCGATACCCTCTTCGGACCCGTAGCGCACCCGCTCACGGGCCAGGTACCCGTGCAGATTCATCTGGCCGAGACCGATCGCGTGGGATTCGTTATTGCCCTGTTCGATCGACGGCACCGAGTAGATGTGGGTCTGATCCGAGACCGCGGTCAGTGCCCGGATCGCGGTATCGATGGTCCGCGCGAAATCGGGTGAATCCATCGTCTTGGCAATGTTGAGCGATCCGAGATTGCACGAAATGTCCTTGCCCACCTTGGCATAGGTCAGATCGTCGTTGAACAGCGACGGCGTCGAGACCTGCAGGATCTCCGAGCACAGATTCGAGTGGGTGATCTTGCCCGCGATCGGGTTGGCCCGGTTCACGGTGTCCTCGAACATGATGTACGGGTAGCCGGATTCGAACTGCAGTTCGGCGATGGTCTGGAAGAACTCGCGCGCCTTGATCTTCGACTTGCGGATCCGCTTGTCGTCGACCATCTCGTAGTACTTCTCGGTGACATTGATATCGGCGAACGGCACGCCGTAGATGCGCTCCACGTCGTACGGCGAGAAGAGGTACATATCCTCGTTCTTCTTCGCCAGCTCGAAGGTGATGTCCGGGATGACCACCCCCAGCGAGAGCGTCTTGATGCGGATCTTCTCATCCGCGTTCTCCCGCTTGGTATCCAGGAATCGGTAGATATCCGGATGGTGCGCGTGCAGATACACCGCACCCGCACCCTGCCGCGCGCCGAGCTGGTTGGCGTAGGAGAACGAATCCTCGAGCAGCTTCATGATCGGGATGACACCCGAGCTCTGGTTCTCGATCTTCTTGATCGGGGCGCCGTGCTCGCGAATATTGCTGAGCAGCAATGCGACACCGCCACCGCGCTTGGACAGCTGCAGGGCGGAGTTGATGGAGCGCCCGATGGACTCCATATTGTCCTCGATGCGCAGCAGGAAGCACGACACCGGTTCGCCGCGCTGCTTCTTGCCCGAGTTGAGGAAGGTCGGGGTGGCGGGTTGGAAACGGCCGTCGATGATTTCGTCGACCAATCGGCCCGCGAGCACCTCGTCACCCGCGGCCAGCGTCAGCGCGACCATGACCACGCGGTCCTCGAACCGCTCCAGGTAGCGCTTACCGTCGAAGGTCTTGAGCGTGTAGGAGGTGTAGTACTTGAACGCGCCGAGGAAGGTGGGGAACCGGAACTTCTTGGCGTAGGCCTGCTGGAACAGCGTCTTGATGAACCCGCGGCTGTACTGCTCGAGAACCTCTGCCTCGTAATAGTTCTCCTCGACCAGGTAGTCCAGCTTCTCCTCGAGATTGTGGAAGAAGACGGTGTTCTGGTTGACGTGCTGCAGGAAGTACTGGTGCGCCGCCTCGCGGTCCTTGTCGAACTGGATCTTGCCGTCGGCGCCGTACAGGTTCAGCATCGCGTTGAGGGCGTGGTAGTCCATGACCTCGCCCGCATCGGCGGAACGGACCGGTGGCTGCTCTAAGCGAGCCGTTTTGCCGGTCGGTGCTGTCGTTGCTGTTGCCAAAACAATCCCAATCCCTCGCGGACGCGTTCGACGTCCTCAGCGGTTCCCATGAGTTCGAAGCGATATAGGTAAGGCACCCCACACTTTCGTGAGATCACCTCGCCCGCATAGCAATAGGTATCGCCGAAGTTCGTGTTTCCCGCCGCCACGACACCGCGCAGCAGTGCGCGGTTGTGCGGATCGTTGAGGAACTTGGCGACCTGTCGCGGCACGAAATCCTTATCGGATCTATGTCCCCCCAGGACGTGCCGACCGCCCCCGTAGGTGGGGACGATCAGCACGTAGGGTTCGTCTACGCGCAGTGAGTCAGCGGTGTGCAGTGGTATGCGAGTCGCTGGGAGCCCCAGCTTCTCGACGAAGCGATGCGTATTCTCCGAGGCGCTGGAGAAGTAGACCAGCGCCGTTCCTTCGGACATGGCCACCTCCCCTTCCCATCGGATGCACCGGAAAGCTGGAAGCGATCAGGCCGCCACGGTTGCGAGCGACTTGATGCGGTCGGGCCGGAAGCCGGACCAGTGATCCTCACCGGCGACGACAACCGGCGCCTGCAGGTAACCCAGCGCCATGACGTAGTCACGCGCCTCGTCGTTCTCGGAGATATCGATGACTTCGTAGTCCACCCCAGCCTTGTCGAGCGCCTTGTAGGTGGCATTGCATTGGACGCAAGCGGGCTTGGTGTACACGGTGATGGTCATTGAGTCCCTCTCTCCTATGCCTGATCCACAGCCTGTGATCCGTATGCTGATCGTTCGAGCGACCTGCAATCAGTCGCTAGCGATGCATGATCCGACCTACACTGCGCAAATTCCTGGATCGGTTCCGAAACCCCTGCTCAGCCGCTCGTGGCCGAGGCCGATCTCATTCCGTCTTCCAGCACTCAAGACACTACACCTAGTGGCCGACAGATTCATACAACACGACATGTTGCGAGTCACAACGGTGAAATTCCCAAGCGGTAAGTACCTGGACGCTCGATACGCAACCCGACACAACAGTGGCGCAGATCACAATTTCGCACCATAGCGCCCTCCCAGCAAACTTCTTTCGGCGAACGAAAAAGGGCCGCCCCCGGACTCCGTGAACGGAGCGGGGACGGCCCTTCCATCGGGACCCGACACTCAGGCGGACACCAGCTTGCCGGTCGCCTCGACGAGCTCGTGGACGGTCGCACCGAGTTGGGTCAGCGCCTCGGCATCATCGCGCGGATGCGCCTGCGCGAACCGGTCACCGAATGCGGCGAAGTGCAGGTGCGCATCCTCGACCACGCGTGCGCCCGCGACGCCGAGCGCCTTGACCACGTCGCCGTGCGCCCACTTGGCCGCGTTCTGGCTGATCGAACCGCTCACCACCGCGACCGGCCGATCCTTGAGCGCACCAACGCCATACGGCCGCGAGGCCCAGTCGATGGCGTTCTTGAGCACGGCCGGAATGCTGCCGTTGTATTCGGGCGTGACCAGCAGCAGTCCGTCGGAGGCGGTGACCGCATCGCGCAGCGCCTGCGCGGCGGCGGGTACCGAGCCGGGCACGTCGAGATCCTCGTTGTAGAACGGGATATCGGCAAGGCCCTCGTAGATGGTGATCTCGACGCCCTCGGGCGCGGTCTGCACCGCGGCCTCGGCGAGCTGGCGGTTGATCGACGCGGCACGGAGGCTGCCGACCAGAGTGAGGATCCGAGTCTGACTCATGACAACTCCTGGTGTACTGGATGTGGTGTCCGAACTTCTGCCTACACTAACCGGACCATGGTCCGATTCCATTCCCGGAGAACCGCGAGAGGCCCGTGAGCTACAGCACATCCATGCCGGACGACATGATGCCCGAGCGTCCGCTGCTCGGCGTCGGTGCGCCCCTGCCCGTCAATACCGAACGCGCGGACGCGGCGCGCAACCGCCAGCTACTGCTGGACGCGGCACAACAGCTGGTGCGTGAACAAGGCGTGGACAGCCTCACGATGGACGCGCTGGCCAAGCGGGCCGGTGTTGGCAAGGGCACCGTCTTCCGCCGGTTCGGCAGCAGGTCGGGACTGCTGCGCGCGCTCTTGGACCACGCCGAGCGAAAGTTCCAGGAAGAGTTCATGTTCGGACCGCCGCCGCTGGGGCCGGGGGCGGAGCCGGTGGATCGGCTGGTCGCCTTCGGCCGGGCCCGGCTACTCGATATCGAGGTCGCTGGCGAACTGCACCGCGCCGCGGAAATCGGCGAGGCGAACCAGCGCTATACCGGCCCGCCCTACGGCCTGCTCCGCGCACACGTGACGATGCTGCTGCGGGCGGCGCGGGTGGACGGCGATGTGGTGCTGATCGCCGATGGGCTACTGGGGCTGCTCGGCGCCGCGCTGGTGATGCATCAGATGCATGTGCTCGGCTATGACCGGTGTCGGATCGGCGACAACTGGGAGGCCTTCGTTCGACGGGTTGTCATTCCGTCGCGCCCAGTAGAGTGAGGCGCCATGGGGAACCTGCGTGAACAGATCATCGCCGAGTTGGGCGTCCAGTCGAATATCGAACCGAAGGTCGAGGTGCGGCGGCGGATCGATTTCCTCAAAGACTATCTGAGCGCAAGTCCCGCCCGGGGTTTCGTGCTCGGCATCAGCGGCGGCCAGGACAGCGCGCTGACCGGCCGACTGTGCCAGCTCGCCGCCGAGGAACTGCGCGCCGACGGTGCCGATGCCACCTTCATTGCGGTGCGACTGCCCTACGGTGTGCAGGCCGATGAGGCCGACGCCCGGATCGCGCTGCGGTTCATCCAGCCCGACCGCTCGGTGGTAGTGAATATCCGCCCCGGCGCCAATGCCGTTGCCGCCGAGGTGGCCTCGGCATTGCAGGTGGACAAGCTGCGCGATTTCGTGCGCGGCAATGTCAAGGCCCGCGAACGCATGGTGATCCAGTACGCCATCGCCGGCCAGGAGAATATGCTCGTCGTCGGCACCGACCATGCCGCGGAGGCGGTCACCGGCTTCTTCACCAAATTCGGCGACGGCGGCGTCGACATCACCCCGCTGACCGGACTCACCAAGCGCCAGGGCGCGGCCCTGCTGCAGGAACTCGGAGCACCGGCGAGCATCTGGTCGAAGGTCCCCACCGCCGACCTCGAGGACGACCGCCCGGCACTGCCCGACGAGGAGGCGCTCGGCCTGCGCTACACCGAAATCGATGACTACCTCGAGGGCAACGACGTCACGCCCGAGGTCGCCACGAAGCTCGAGACTATCTTCCGCAACACCAGGCACAAGCGCACCGTCCCGGTCACCCCGCTCGATACCTGGTGGCGCTGAACCCGTTAGCGGCCGAGCCTATTTCTGATCCGCTTCCTCGATCAGTCTGCGATGCAGTTCCGTCGTCATCTGGTGAATGGCCTTCGTCAGCTCCAGATCGCTCTTGAGCTGTAACTCCTGTTCGGTGAAGTCGTGGTCGGCCTTGATCTGCTGGAACTGCGCCTGCCGGTTCTGGCCGATCATCACGAAGGTCGACAGGAAGATCGCTTCCAACGAGACGACCAGCGTGAGGGTCGGCCACGGACTGCGCTCCAACCACAGCATCCAGACCGCGAACAGCGCCGCATGGAGGTAGACGAACTGCATCGACCCGGCGAATCTGGTGATCTGATCGGCGAGCCGCAGCTGGAAGCTGGCCCCCCGTATCTCCTGCTGTTTCTGGAGCGCGGGATGCAGCGATAGCTTCGGCGGCTTGATCATGGGGTCGGCCTTCTTCCGGGTGGAGCAACGAGATGCGTTGGCGCGCCGATGCTAACGCGCCGACGTCAGTCTGCTGACTACGTCGTCGGCGCGGCACCTGGGACCGGGAGGATCAGCCGCCCGCGAAGGGCGGGAGGACGTCGACGCGGGGGGTCAAGGCGACCGACGGGTCGCGGGTGAGTTCGTCACCGACCAGGTAGGCGCAGACGTGGAGCATCTTGTCGAGGTCGGGGCCATACGAGGCGGCCAGTGTGCTGCGCAGATCGGCGACCGTGGCATCGGCCGGGAATTCGAGGATTTCCCGATCCTTGCCAACCGCGTCGGCGATCGCGGCGAAGTAGCGGATCTCAACCACCGATGGCTCCCATCGTGCGTTCCGGGGGGACGAAACCCTCGGCGTCGATACCGTGACCCGCCCACTTGTTCCACATGGCGCCGCGCCAGATGGTGGCGATCTCATCATCGTCGGCGCCCGTGCGCAGTGCTTGGCGCACGTCGAATTCCTCATCGCTGAACAGACAGGACCGCAGCATGCCATCGGCGGTGAGCCGGGTTCGGTCGCAGGTATCGCAGAACTTGCGGGTCACCGTGGCGATGATGCCGACCGTCGCCGGACCGCCGTCGACGAGCCATTTCTCCGCCGGGGCCGACGGATCGGACCGGCCCGCCTCGGTGAGTGTGAAGCGGGTGCCGAGGACATCGAGCAATTCGGCCGCGGTCACCATATTGGCGCGCGCCCATTCGTGATCGGCGTCCAGCGGCATTTCCTCGATGAACCGCAGTTCGCAGTCCTCGTCCAGACACCAGCGCAGCAGATCCGGCGCACCGGCGAGGGTGTCGCGCATCAGCACCGCGTTGATCTTCATCGGCGCCAGCCCGGCATCCCGGGCCGCGCGGATGCCCGCGAGGACCGAATCGAGTCGATCGCGGCGGGTCAGGCGGGCGAAGCCGAGCCGATCCACGGTATCCAATGAGACATTCACGCGGCTGAGCCCGGCGTCCGCGAGTGCGCGGACCCGATGGGCGAGTCCGACACCATTGGTCGTCATGGCCAGCGGGATCTCGGGCACCCGCTGGTGGCAACCGGCGATGATCTGCTCGAGATCGCGGCGCATCAGCGGCTCGCCGCCGGTGAACCGGACCTCGCGCACCCCTAGCTCCCGCACGGCCAGCGCGACCAGTCGCACGATTTCCTCGACGGTCAGCAGTTCTTGCTGCGGGATTGCGGGCAGGCCCTCTTCGGGCATGCAGTAGGTGCAGCGCAGTGAGCATTTTTCGGTGATCGATACGCGCAGATCGCGTGCGGTGCGCCCGAATCGATCCACCAGATATGGCGTATCGGGGCGTCCGTCGAGCGAGGGCACCCTGGACCGTACGGCGGGAATCCCCATCTCGACCAGCGTCACACGTCCATTATGACCGGTCCGTACGCCATGCCCATGGGCGGACCGCACCATCCTGGCCTCACAAACTCCGAGTTCAGCAGGTGAGCGTTCGTGTGAAACGACGAGAGAACTCGCTACCGATCGGCGATTAGGCTGGCCGCATGACCTCGCGCCCCACCACCTCCGGTGGCCACCGACCGAGCCGCGCCGCGGCCCGGTCCGCCGACGCGTACCGCGACACCATCGAAGCGCTGCTGCGACCACTGGCCACGCGGCCGGTCGAATCCGTCGCGGTACCCGCGGCGCTGGGCCGACAGCTGGCCGAGGACATCCATGCGCCGGTGGACCTGCCGGTATTCCGCAACTCCGCGATGGACGGATACGCGGTGCGCGCCGAATCGGTGGTCCTCACTCCGGTGACCCTGCCGCTGGCCGGTGTGGTCGCGGCGGGCGCCGCCGGGCAGACACCATTGCCGCCCGGCACCGCGATGAAGGTGATGACCGGTGCGCCGATTCCGCCCGGCGCCGATTGTGTGGTGCCGGTCGAGGATGTGCACAGCGATGGCGCGACGGTGACCGTCGAGCGGGGCCGCACCGCAGGAGAATTCGTGCGCGAACCGGGCACCGACGTGCGCACCGGCGAATTGCTGGCGCGGGCGGGCACGACCCTCGCGCCGCGCCATATCGCTGCGCTCGCCGCGGTCGGGCTCGCGACGGTGCCGGTATTCCAGCCGATTCGCGCGGCGGTGATCACCACCGGTGACGAACTCGTCTCCGCCGGAACACCATTGCGCCCCGGCCAGATCTACAACTCCAACGGCATCGCTCTCGCGGCCGCGCTGACCGCGAACGGTGTCACCGTCGTCTCGGTCGAGCACAGCACCGACGATCCGGAGCGATTTCGCGCATTGCTATCCGCCGCAACGGAATCCGCCGATATCGTCTTCACCTCCGGCGGGGTCTCCAAGGGCGACTTCGAGGTGGTCAAGGATGTGCTCGGGCCGATGGGCGGGGAATTCGGCTCGGTCGCGGTGCAACCCGGCGGGCCGCAGGGCCGCACCGTCGTCAACGGTGTACCGGTGCTGAGCTTTCCCGGAAATCCGGTGAGCACCATGGTGTCCTTCGAGGTGTTCGCCCGGCCGATACTGCGCCGCCTGGCCGGTCTGCCCGAGGTGGAGGTCTACCAGGTGCCACTGCGCAATGCGGTGCGCTCGCCCGAGGGACGACGTCAATTCCTGCGCGGACGGCTCGTCCACGATGACGACGCCGCGCCCGGCCTGCACCGGAATCCGGAAGCCGTCGAGGTCGTCTCCGGGCCGGGTTCACATCTCATCGCGGGCATGGCCTGGGCGGATGTGCTGATCGATGTGCCAGCGGCGGTCACCGCGCTGCCGGTCGGCGCGCCTGTGCGAGTGTGGTTGCTATGAGTGAGTTGTCCCATGTCGACCGGGAAGGTCGCGCCCGCATGGTCGATGTGAGCGCGAAGTCCGACACCACCCGGATCGCGGTCGCGGCCGGTGAGCTGCGGACCACCGCCGAGGTGATCGCGCTGGTGCGGGCCGACGATATGCCGAAGGCCGATGTGCTCGCCACCGCCCGGATCGCCGGTATCGCGGGTGCGAAGAAGACCTCCGAACTGATTCCGCTGTGCCATCAGCTGGCGCTGTCGTCGGTGAAGGTCGAATTCGGCTTTACCGACACCGCCATCACGATCCGGGCGAGGGCGAAGACCAAGGGCCCCACCGGCGTCGAGATGGAGGCGCTCACCGCGGTCGCGGTGGCGGGACTCACGCTGCACGATATGGTCAAGGCGGTCGACCCGGCCGCGACTCTCGACGGTATCCGACTGCTCACCAAAGAGGGTGGCAAACACGGACACTGGGAACGCCCCGAGGAACCGGCCCCAGCGACCCCCGTTTCGCTGCTCGACAATGAACCGGAAGCCACCGAAGCCGCGGAAGACGCTGCGGCGGTGGATATCTCGGAAGGTGAGCGCTCGGCGGTGGTGCTGGTCGCATCCACCGGCGCAGCGGTCGGCACCCGCGTGGATACCACCGGCCCGGTGCTCGCGCAATGGCTCGGCGGACTTGGCTTCTCGGTGCGAGGACCGCTGGTATACGCCGATGCCGAGATCGATATCGGCCTCGCCGACGCGCTGCGCTTCGCGCCGTCGCTGGTGATCAGCACCGGCGGCACCGGCGCCTCCCCCACCGATGCCACTCCCGAGGCAACACTCGCGGTGCTCGATCGCGAATTGCCCGGTGTCGCAGAGGCGATTCGGCAGCGCGGCACCGCGAAATTCCCACTGGCCGCGCTCAGTCGCGGCGTCGCCGGGCTGGCGGGCCGATCGGTGATCGTGAATCTGCCCGGCTCCCCCGGCGGGGTCAAAGACGGTATGGCGGTGCTGGAGCCGCTTCTGGATCATCTGCTCGCGCAAGTAGCAGGAGGCGGCAACCATGACCACAAGTGAATTCGCGGCCGTACGCCTGGCGGGTATCAGCGATCAGCCGCTGGACCCGGCGGTCGTGGAGGCCGCTGTGACCGGGCCGGAGTACGGCGCGGTCGTGGTGTTCACCGGCAAGGTGCGCGATCACGATGGCGGACAGGCGGTTTCCGCGCTGGAGTATTCCGCGCATCCGGACGCCGAACGATTTCTGCGCAATTGCTGCGCCGCACTCGCCGAACGCTCCGGACTGCCGGTCGCGGCCGTCCACCGAGTCGGTCAGCTGACCGTCGGTGACCTCGCGATCGTCGTCGCGGTCGCCGCACCGCATCGCGCCGAAGCCTTCACCACCTGTGCGGAATTGGTGGATCGGATCAAACACGAAGTGCCGATCTGGAAGCGCCAATTGTTCGCCGACGGTCTATCCGAATGGGTCAACGCCTGCGGGTAAAGGGTCATTGCCAATGTTCAACCTCGTCATGAGCGCCGGTCGGGTTGCCCGAAACAACGTTGTGACGCGAATTCACTGACGATTCAATACCCGCGGGATAGCGTTCTCCCCGCAGAAGATTCGTCGATCCGCAGCAGGAGGGGCGCATTGGGAACCGACCAGGTATTGCTGCACAGATTCGTCATCGCACAGCTCACGGCGGCGGGGGTGGACCGGGATCGGCTGATCCGCGAGACCGGACTACCCGAATGGACCATGGCTGGCGAGGATGTGCACCTGCCGAGTCACACCTTCTCGCGGCTCTGGGAACTCGGTGAACACGCGCTCGGCGATCCGAATGTCGCGCTGTATGTGGCCAGCCGCTACGAACTCACCAGCCTCGGCCTCTACGACTATCTGTTCTCCACCGCACCAACGCTCGGCGCCGGTCTGGCGACCTGTGGCCCCTATGTCGCCGCCGTGACCACCAATCACCGCTTCGACCTGGTCACCGAGAATGAAGACGAGGTCACGCTGTATCTCGACATGATCGATGGCGAGGGCCGTGGCCGCGATCTCACCCAACTGTGGGGACTGGCGGCGGTGCTCAGCCGGGCACGGCGGGTGGTCCGCGAACCGCTCATCCCGCTGCGGGTGGCACTGCGGCAGCAGGCACCCGCGAAAATCGACGCCTTCGTCGAGGTCTTCGGCGGCCCCGCCATCGAATTCGACGCACCGTTCGATGCCATGACCTTCCATGCCAGCGCTATGGAACTGCCGCTGACCACCAGCGATCCGGTGCTGGCCGGCGTGCTGCGGCCGCTGGCCGACGCGCTCCCGCCACCGCCGCCCTTGACTACCGCATGGCCGGATCGGGTCGCCGCCGCCGTCACCGACGCACTGGCCGAGGGAGCGGTATCGCTGGATCGGGTGGCCCGCCGACTCGCCACCAGCCCGCGCACGCTGCAACGCAGGCTGCTGGAGGCGGGTACCACCTGGCGATCGGAATTGGAGCGGGCGCGCAATGCCCGCCTGGCACAGGCGAATGTGGATGGGCCACTGAGCCGAACGCGCCAGGCCGAACTACTGGGGTATTCGGATGCGGGGTCGATGCGGCGGGCGGCCCGCCGACGGTCCATGACCCAGCCCATGCACCGATCGAACCTCCTGGCCTGATCCGCCGCACCCCCGCGCCGCACCCGTGTCAGCACCGGATGCGGTCACACCTTCAGGAAGGTTGACGCGATACGCCAGAATGTCGCATCCTCGATGACACGGAAATCCCAGCCATCGACGATATCTCGGGTTGCGGCGACAATGGCGGGCACATCGAAATCATCACGCGTCGCGGTGCCCTTGGCCTCTAACGCAGCGACCACGTACGCCGTCGCGCTCTCCCAGGTCTCTGACACGGAACTCTCCAATCGGTCGTAGAGACAAATACGGTCGATCACGGTTCGGGCGCCGAACCGACACCGCGCGCAGCAGGTTCGCTACGTTGCGCATATGCCACGCGCGGCGGGGCAATGCGTCAGTCTTATGTATGCGCCATTGCCGCGCCAAGTACCGAACGCGCCAGCTACGAGCAGAACGCGCCAACTTTGTCGACACGCCAACACTGTCGAGCTGCCTCTGTTCGCTGCGGCGTCAGTGCGGTGTGTAGCGCCAGATGCCGAGCATGGCAGCGGGATCCAGTGGTTCGGCGTTGGTATGCACAGTGTCGTGCAGCCGTCGCAGCGCCGCATCGGCGGGTAGACCCGCACCGATCAATACCAGCTGCGTCGTGCGCGATTCGCCGCGCGACCAGGAGTCCGGTTCGAAGACAATGTGGCGGCCGACCATATGCAGCACGAACTTCCGGCGTTCGGCCGCGACACCGAAGGCGGCAAAACCCTTGGCGCGGAACAAGCCCGGCGGCGGGTCCTCCAAGAATGCGACCAGGCGCCGCGGATCCAATTCCCGCTCGCTGGTGAAGGACACGCTGGTGTAGTCGTCGTGCAGATGCCGGTGCCCGGCGTGGTCGTGCTGGTGGTCATGCGTGTGATCGTGTTCGTCGAGCAGTTCGTCGAAGCTCAATTGTTCGGCGACCCTGGGTATTTCGCGCAGCGGTTCGTCGAACAGCAGGCCCGGGTCGATGCGTCCGTGAGTGGTCGCATACACCGGAACCGGCCCGATCAGCTCGGTGATCTCCTGCCGCACTAGCTCCAGCCGATCCCGTGGTACCCGATCGGCCTTGTTCAGCACCACCAGATCCGCCAGTCGCAGATGCGTGGCGAGTTCGGGATGGCGCCCGCGCGTGTCCGGGAACTGTTCGGCATCCACCACCTCGACCAATCCGCCATAGCGGATGCGCGGATTCTCGGTGCCGACCACCATCCGGATCAGATTGCGCGGTTCGGCCAGACCACTGGCTTCCACCACGATCACATCGATTTTGGCGCGCGGCTGCGCCAGCTTGGTGAACAACTCGTCGAGTTCGCCGACATCGACCGCACAGCAGACACATCCGTTGCCCAACGACACCATGGCGTCGACCTGCCCGGCCACCAGCATGGCATCGATATTGATGGCCCCGAAGTCATTGACCACCACGCCGATCCGCGTACCGCGGTTATTGCGCAGCAGATGGTTGAGCAGCGTCGTCTTCCCGGATCCCAGGAACCCGGCGACGATCAGAACAGGAATCCGCTCGGCCACCCGGACGAGTCTATTGGCGGCTGTGTTCTTGGCCGCGCGGACGCGGCGTGTTCGCGGCCCCGAGTATTCAGCATCGCGTAGCGATTCGATGAGGGGTGGCGGTCGGGCGACGGGTGGGCCTCGCGTCCGAGCCGTCGAGACTCGCGACTTCGTCGCATGCGCTTCGAC
>NZ_JBEXUI010000067.1:0-22324 GCF_040614395.1 Nocardia sp. NPDC005998
CCCTCCTTTGTTCTTCTTCTGTGTCCGCTTGCGTTGTCCTTCGAGGTTGGGGGTGAGCGCGAGGTTGGGGGTGAGCGCGAGGTTGGGGGTGAGCGCGAGGTTGGGGGTGAGCGCGAGGTTGGGGGTGGTCGTTGCCGCGTTTATTGACAGTATGCTGTCAAATATGACAGTATGCTGTCATGACGATGAGAACTGTTCACCAGGCCGTCTACAACACGCTCGCCGACTGGGAGGTCGGTGCCGCGACCGCGCATATCAACAATCCGCGCTGGCAGCTCGCTCCTGGGACGTTCCAGGTGCGGACCGTCGGGCCGACGCGGGATCCGATCACCACAATGGCGGGAGTCCGCATCGTGCCGGATGTGGCGCTAGCCGATCTCACCCCCGCCGACAGTGCGATGCTGATCCTGCCGGGGGCCGATCTGTGGATGACCGGCGAAGAACTGGCGCCCTTCACGCACAAGGCCCGGGAGTTCGTCGACGCGGGGGTACCGGTCGCGGGGATCTGCGGCTCCACCTTCGGTTTGGCGAAGGAGGGGCTGCTCGATGACCGGGCGCACACCAGCAATGCGGTCGAAGTTCTTCAGTACAGCGGATATTCGGGTGCCGCGCACTACGTCGCCGAACCCGCCGTGACCGGCGATAACGTGATCACGGCCAGCGCGGTGGCGCCCTTCGAATTCGCGCGTGAGGTGCTCGACCTGCTCGGCGTCTACGAGCCGCGCATCCTCGACGCCTGGTACCGGCTGTACGGGCACGGCGATCCGACGGGCTATGCCGAACTCGCCGAATACGAGATGGCATCGTCGCAGACATGAGCGATACGCCCGAACAAGAGCTGTTCAGCACCGCGGCGATCACCTCGTTCCGGCTGAACGGCCAATTCCTGACCATCGCAGAGGAATTGGCCGGTCCGGCGGGGCTGACCGCCGCCTGGTGGCAGGTGCTCGGCGCGGTGCTGCGCGGACCGCTGCCGGTCTCCGGGATCGCCCGCGCGATGGGCATCACCCGCCAGAGTGTGCAGCGCATCGCGGATCTCTTGGTGGACAAGGGACTTGCCGAATATCGGCCCAACCCGGCGCACCGACGCGCGAAACTCGTCGCGGTCACCGAGGCCGGCCGCGATGCGATCAAACGCATCAACCCGCAGCATGCGGTCCTCGCCGCACGCCTCGCCGACGAACTGGGCCCCGAACAGTTCACCCTGACCGTCCAGGTCCTGACCCGACTCTCCGCCGCCCTGGACACCCTCACCGACGAAACCTGAACTCCCAGTCGCAGTTCCGCGCGCAATCAGCCCGTGACCGGCGCGTCAGTGATCGGACAAGCGAGCGCGTCCGTGTGCAACTGCGCAACGTACTCGCGCTCAACTTGCGCAACGCGCTGTGTGGTCGCGGGTAGCCGGGCGGTGTGGTCGCGCGCTACTGCGCCGTGTGGTCGCGGGCAACTGGACGATGTGGTCGCGCGCTACAGCGCAGGGTGGTCGCGCGCTACTGCGCAGTGTGGTTGTGCGCTACTGCGCAGGGTGGTCGCGCGCTACTGCGCAGTGTGGTTGTGCGCTACTGCGCGATGTGGTTGCGCGCTCTCGCGCGATGTGGTCGCGGGCCACCGTCCAATGCGCTTGTGCACAACCTGCACCCCGCACGACAGTCGCTCCGTTGTGAACCCCGCACGAAATGTGGATCGAGGCAAGGGTGCGACTGCCGTCCAGATCAGTCGAAGGGTTTGTCGGTGCGGCCGACCAGGTCGGCGACCGAATCGACGACCAGGGTTGGGCGGTAGGGGAATTGCTCGATGGATGCGCGGGTGGAGATGCCGGTGGTGACCAGGATGGTTCGCATGCCCGCCTCGAGGCCGGAGACGATATCGGTATCCATGCGGTCGCCGATCATGACGGTCGACAGGGAGTGGGCGCCGATTCGACGCAGTGCCGAGCGCATCATCAGCGGGTTCGGCTTGCCGACGTAATACGGCTCCTTGCCGGTCGCGCGGGTGATCAGCGCGGCGACCGAACCGGTTGCTGGCAGCAGACCGTCGCGGGACGGGCCGGTCGCGTCCGGATTGGTGGCGATGAACCGCGCGCCGCGCTCGACCAGGCGGATCGCGGTGGTGATCGCCTCGAAGGAATAGGTGCGGGTTTCGCCGAGTACCACGTAATCGGGATCGCTATCGGTCAGCACATACCCGATTTCGTGCAGTGCAGTGGTGAGTCCGGATTCGCCGACGACATAGGCGGTTCCGTTGGGGCGCTGGTCGTTCAGGAAGGTCGCGGTGGCCAGCGCCGAGGTCCAGATCGCCTCCTCCGGGATATCGAGTCCGGTGTGGCGCAGGCGGGCCTGCAGATCGCGCGGAGTGCGGATGGAGTTATTGGTGAGCACCAGGAACGGGATCTCATTGGCCCGCAGCTCCGCGAGGAACTTATCGGCACCGGGCACCAGATGGTCTTCGTGCACCAGCACGCCATCCATATCGGTGAGGTAGGACAGGATGGGTTCAGCCGGTGTGATCACGAGTCAATTGTCGGCTATCGGCCAGCCCACCGGGCGAATACCCATCCTGATGCGACCATCCCCACACCATCCGCGGCCGAGCTACCGCGTCCACCGCACCAGCGAGGTGCGCACATCGAGCGTGCGGGTCTGCTGCCTACGCACAGCCACGGGGCATCCCGCACACGGTGTGGAGTCTGTTGCCGAATTTGGCGCGGCTTTTGGTCGTGGCACAGGTCACGTGCCGATGTGGACGGCTGAGGCGCAATCATGCCCGCCGCTAGGTGATTTGGTCGGTCGCCGTGACGGCGGTGTGGCGGCACGATTGCACGTTCGGCGTATTCGGCAACAGACTCTGTGCGTTGTGCGCGACGCCCATTCGATATGCGAGAGCGAATCACCGGGCGGATGGCGGGTGCCATTGGGTGCATGACTTGCCGCTTTCGATGTGGCCCCGTTGGGAATGGCGGTCGAGTTGGTGTGGCCTTTGGTATGGCCCTGCACACAGGTCGGGCCGCGCTGACTATGGTCGAGGGGAGGCCGTGTGAGAAGCGATCGCGCAGCGCCCAGGTACGCCGATCGAGGTGCGGGAACTCCCGTGTCGCCCTTGCGGTTGTACCGGGATGCGGTCGCGGGACGCATGCGGCCGACGGAGTGCGGAACCTCCCGTACCGACCGTTGAGCGAAGCGACAGGAGTGGCGCATATGGGTGATCTCAAGCTCGGATACAAGGCGTCGGCGGAACAGTTCGGGCCGCGGGAACTGGTGGAAATCGCGGTGCTGGCCGAGGAACACGGCCTCGACAGCGCGACGGTCAGCGATCATTTCCAGCCGTGGCGGCACAAGGGCGGGCACGCACCGTTCTCATTGGCCTGGATGGCAGCGGTCGGTGAGCGCACCAAGCGCATCCAACTCGGCACCTCGGTGCTCACCCCGACCTTCCGCTACAACCCCGCCGTCATTGCGCAGGCCTTCGCAACGATGGGCTGTCTGTACCCGGACCGCATCATGCTCGGTGTCGGCAGCGGTGAGGCGCTCAATGAGATCGCGACCGGCTACACCGGCGAATGGCCGGAATTCAAGGAGCGTTTCGCCCGGCTGCGCGAATCCGTGGATCTCATGCGCGCACTGTGGACCGGCGAGCGCACCGATTTCGACGGCGAGTACTACAAGACCGTTGGTGCCTCGATCTACGACGTGCCCAAGGGCGGCATCCCGATCTACATCGCGGCGGGCGGACCGCTGGTGGCACGCTATGCGGGACGCGCGGGTGAGGGTTTCATCTGCACCTCCGGCAAGGGTATGGACCTCTACACCGAGAAGTTGATGCCCGCCGTCGCCGAGGGCGCGGCCAAGGTCGGCCGCACCGTCGAGCAGATCGACCGGATGATCGAGATCAAGATCTCCTACGACACCGATCCCGAACTGGCACTGGAGAACACCCGCTTCTGGGCCCCGCTCTCGCTCACCGCAGAGCAGAAGCACTCCATTACCGACCCGATCGAAATGGAGGCCGCCGCCGACGCCCTCCCGATCGAGCAGATCGCCAAGCGCTGGATCGTCGCCAGCGATCCGGACCAGGCTGTCGAGCAGATCAAGCCCTACCTCGACGCGGGCCTCAACCACCTGGTCTTCCACGCCCCCGGCCACGACCAGCGTCGCTTCCTGGACCTCTTCCAGCGCGACCTGGCCCCCCGCCTGCGCGCACTGGGCTGAGCCATCGCCTCGGCGCGCCCGCTTCCATGGGCGCGCCGAGAACGCGCAACCCGCCCAAGCCGCGCTCACCCCACGACACTGCGTAGGTAGCGGCGGTCCCCGCACCCTTTGTCGGCCTTCGCGCTCGCTCTGACACGAGATGTTCGGCGTGCGGTTGTTGTTCCGCTTGGTCGAGTTGGGCGTGCCGAGAATGTGTGACTTCCTAGGATGTTGTGCGCACCGCACTGGATGCGCGGGTCGCGCTGAGTCCGGCACTCTTTGTCGGCCTTTGCTCGCTCTAGCCCGTGCGGGTGTAAAGGGTGCGGCTGTGTTCGGGTCCGGACTAGCCCCGGGTGAGGGCGAAGATGCGCAGGTCGCGGGTGGTGCGGGTGCGGTAGGCGTCGTATGCGCCGGTGACCTCGACAAAGCGGGTGAATATGGCGTCTCTGTCGGTCTCGACCAGTTCGGCCCGGACCGGAATGCGCTGACCCGCAATGGCGACGGTGGCCTTCGGATTCGCCAGCAGATTGGCCGACCATGCCGGATGTTTGTCCTGCCCGAAGTTGCTGCCGATCACATACAGCGTGGTGCCGTCGTGCACATAGAGCAGTGGCTGGGTGCGCGGCTGGCCGGATTTGCAGCCGATGGTGGTCAGCAGGATGACCGGTGCGCCGATCGGGCCGAGGATCGTGTACTTGGCGTCGGTGCGCTCGAGCACGGCCCGATCCAGCGGCGTGATCTGCCGGATGAACCATGAACCGGGCTTGGTGGCAGCGAACTTACTCGCCACGCGGGCAAGAAGATTGGTGTTCGAACCCCACTGGTGGTTCGGGAACTGCTCGGCCATGCCAGGACTATAGCCGCGGGGCACACCCGCGACCGCGTGGTCACGATCTCGCCGGACGGCTGTGAGAACCGCTTGTTAACCGGTGGTCGGTTTCTCGTTGAACCCAGTCAACGTTACGTAGAACTTGTCATACACCTCTGTCATGATCTGCTCGCAGTACGTCCGGGGCAGGTGCTCATCGCAGCGACGAAGACCGAATGGCATCATCATAGGAAGGGCTGGCTTGTGAAGCGGGTCGTTGTCGTTAAGCTCGCTCCCACCCGGGAGCAGTATCTGGCGCTGAAAGCGACACTGAAGCTGTGTAATGCGGGGGCGAACATGGTCGCGCGGCTCGCGCAAACCACTCTCGATCGTCGCCCGTTCGCGCTGCAGAAACAGGTGTACGCTCACCTCAAAGCGTGCGGGCTGTCTGCGCAACCGGCGATCCGGGTCATCAAGAAGGTCGCGGACGCGTATGCGGCCCGACAAGCGAACCTGGCCAACGGGAATTACGGCACGCCGGGATCGAAACGGTATGTGAAAGTCTTCGGTAAGCCGATCATGTTCCGCGAGCACGCGGGCCAACCATTCGACGACCGGTGCCTGTCGTGGCAGATCGATCAATCGACGGTGTCGATCTGGAGCAGCGCAGGGCGACTGCGTGGTGTCGGATTCGTGTGCGCGCCATGGCAGTTGAAACTGCTCGCTGACCGTAAGGGTGAGTCGGATTTGGTCTTCCGCGACGGCGACTTCTACCTCCACGCTACCGTCGACACCGACACCCCGCCAGCGCTGGTCCCGGCCGATGACCCCACTGGGTGGCTGGGCGTGGATCTGGGGATTGTGAACCTAGCGGTTACCACTGCTGACAACCCCGCCGACCTTGACGCTCGGTGGTCTGGTGGTGCGGTCACCGCACGCAGGAAGAGGAACAGAATCTTGCGGAGCGTCCTGCAAAAAGTGGGGACGAAGTCCGCGAAACGGAAACTGAAGGCCCGCCGCAGGAAAGAAACGCGGTACGCTACAGACGTCAACCATCAACTCTCCAAAACCATTGTCGCCCAAGCACAACGCACCGGCCAGGGAATCGCGGTAGAAGATCTATCGGGAATTCGAGACCGGGTACGGCTCGCTAGGACGCAGCGGCACCAATTACATTCCTGGGCGTTCGCACAGCTGCGTGACCAGATCACCTACAAAGCGCAAGCCGCAGGACTGCCTGTGCAGGTGATCAACCCGCGTAACACCAGCAAAACCTGTCACCGCTGCGGGCGCTGCGACCCCGCGAACAGACCCAGTCAAGCACTTTTCCGGTGCCGTAATTGTGGGTGGAGCGGCCACGCCGACCATAACGCCGCAATGAACATTGCCGCACTCGGACATCGAAGTTATCGGGCCGCCCAATCAACCGGGCCTAAAGCAGCCACCCCTCTAACAGCCAGTTAGAACGTGAGCAGCAAACCTATGTCTTTCAGGACCGGGTAGTTGATTAAGCTCTCGATATGGCCGATTCCGCTCCATCCGCTGTGTACATCGCATCTCCGGAGGGTGACACCGGAAAATCGACGGTGGCGCTCGGAATGCTCCAGATGCTGTGCGCGAGCACCGCCCGGGTCGGCGTCTTCCGGCCCATCACCCGCTCGACCACCGAACCGGACTACATCCTGGAGCTGCTGCTCGAGCACAGCACCGCCGATATCGACTACGCGCAGGCCACCGGCGTCACCTATGAGCAGGTGCACGCCGATCCGGATGCCGCGATCAGTGAGATCGTCATGCGCTTCCACGAGGTCGCGAAGTTGTGCGACGCAGTGGTGATCGTCGGCAGCGACTACACCGATGTGGCCAGCCCGAGCGAACTGCGCTTCAATGCCCGCATCGCGGTGAACCTCGGCGCGCCCGTGCTGCTGGTGGTCCGCGGTTCGGGCCGCACACCGGACGAGGTCAAACAGCTGGCCGAGCTGTGTGCGAGCGAACTGTCGCTCGAACATGCGCATCTGGTGGCCATTATTGCCAATCGTTGCGATCCGGAGCATTTGGCTGAGGTCCGCGCGGCGCTGGGCGGCTTCGATGTGCCGTCGTGGACCTTGCCCGAGGTGCCGCTGCTGATTTCGCCGACCATGGCCGAGCTGTGTACCGCGATCGGCGGCAAAATGTACAGCGGCGATGTGGAATTGCTGCAGCGCGAGGCATTGCAGGTCATGGTCGGCGGCATGACCGTCGAACATATTCTGGAGCGGTTGGTCGACGGCGTCGTGGTGGTCGCACCAGGGGACCGTTCCGACGTATTGCTCAGTGCGGTGAATGCGCATGAGGCGGAGGGCTTTCCGTCGCTATCGGGCATCATCATGAACGGTGGCATGCTGCCGCATCCGGCGATCGCCAGGCTGATGAGCGGCCTCAAACCCAAGCTGCCGATCCTCACCACCGAGCTGGGCACCTATGACACCGCGAACGCCGCCTACCGCACCCGCGGGCGGATGTCGGCGGGCAGTCCGCGCAAGGTCGATACCGCGCTGGCGCTGATGGAACAGCACGTCGACGCGTCGGAGTTATTGCAGCACATCGAGATTCCGGATACCTCGGTGGTGACACCGCAGATGTTCGAATATCAGCTGATCGAACGCGCCAGGGCCGATCGCAAGACCATTGTGCTGCCGGAGGGCGACGACGACCGCATCCTGCGCGCGGCCGGTCGGGTGTTGCAGCGCAAGATCGCGGATCTGATGATCCTCGGCGACGAGGCGGCGGTGCGTGCCCGCGCCGCGGAACTCGGCGTCGACATCTCGGCCGCGCGGGTACTCGATCCGCGCACCTCGGGTTATCTCGACGAATTCGCCGCGGAGTACACCGAACTGCGCAAGCACAAGGGCATGACGCTCGACCGCGCTCGCGAAACCATGGCCGATATCTCGTACTTCGGCACCATGATGGTCCACCGGGGCATTGCCGATGGCATGGTGTCCGGTGCCGTGCACACCACGGCGCACACCATCCGGCCATCCTTCGAGATCATCAAGACCGTGCCGGGCGTCGCAACCGTCTCCAGTGTGTTCCTCATGTGTCTGGCCGATCGGGTGCTCGCCTATGGTGATTGCGCGGTCGTCCCCGACCCGACCTCGGAGCAGCTGGCCGATATCGCGATATCCTCGGCGCGCACCGCGGCCCGCTTCGGCATCGAGCCGCGCGTCGCGATGCTGTCCTATTCGACCGGTGAGTCCGGCAGTGGCGTGGATGTGGACAAGGTGCGGGTCGCGACCAAACTGGTGCGCGAGCGCGAGCCGGATCTGCTGGTGGAGGGCCCGATCCAGTACGACGCCGCGATCGAACCCACCGTCGCGACCACCAAACTTCCCGACTCCGAGGTGGCGGGGCGGGCAACGGTTTTCGTCTTTCCCGATCTCAACACCGGTAACAACACCTACAAGGCGGTGCAGCGCAGCGCCGGTGCGATCGCGATCGGCCCGGTGTTGCAGGGGCTGCGCAAGCCGGTCAATGATCTGTCCCGTGGTGCGCTGGTCGCCGATATCGTGAATACCGTTGCGATCACGGCGATCCAGGCGCAGGAGGGCTGACCCGGTGCCGTCGTTCGATGCGAGCACCTCGGCCTCGCACCGCTCCCATACCAGTGGCTCGCGACACATCGGCGCCATGATGCGGAAGAACGCGGTCGTCGCCGTGGTTGCCGACAGCGTGCGGGGAACGCGCGAGATGCAGGAGGCATGATGACCAAGGATGCCGATGACCTGGTGTTGGTGATCAATTCCGGTTCGTCATCGATCAAATACCAACTGCTGGATCCGGAGTCGGGTGTGGTCGCCGCATCCGGCATGGTCGATCGGATCGGTGAGGAGAACGCCGGGATCGAGCACAAGGTCGATGGCCGGACCATCGAACATCGCGGGCCGATCGCCGATCACACGGCGGGCCTGCGGCTGGTCTTCGATATGTTCGCCGAAACCGGTCACGATCTGGCCGCCGCGGGTGTGCGCGCGGTCGGGCACCGGGTGGTGCACGGCGGCGAGGTGTTCTACCGGCCGACGCTGCTCGATGATGCCGTGGTCGCAGCGATATCCGAGCTGTCCTCGCTGGCACCGCTGCACAATCCGGCGAATCTGGCGGGTATCGAGAGCGCGCGCGAACTGCTGCCGGGCGTACCGCAGGTCGCGGTCTTCGATACCGCGTTCTTCCACGGCCTGCCCGATGCTGCCAAGACCTATGCCATCGATGCGAAAATCGCTGCCGCGCAGGGCATTCGGAAGTATGGATTCCATGGCACCTCGCACGAGTACGTCTCCGGCCGGGTCGCCGCACTGCTCGAGCGGGATCCGGCCGAGCTGAATCAGATCATCTTCCATCTCGGCAATGGCGCATCGGCGTCGGCGATTCGCGGCGGCCGCCCGATCGACACCACCATGGGGCTCACGCCGCTGGAGGGGCTGGTGATGGGTACCAGGGGCGGGGATCTCGATCCCGGGATCATCGCGCATCTGGTCCGCTCGGCGCATATGGATATCGACCAGATCGACGAAATGCTCAACCGCAACTCCGGCCTCAAGGGCCTGTCCGGCGTCAACGATTTCCGCGAACTGCAGCGGCTCATCGACGCGGGCGACGCCGCGGCTCGCCTGGCCTACGACGTCTATATCCACCGGCTACGCCGCTACCTGGGCGCATACCTGATCGAACTGGGCGGCGTCGACGCCATCACCTTCACCGCCGGAGTCGGCGAGAACAGTCCGCAGGTCCGTGCCGACGCGCTGGCCGGGCTGTCCCGGTTCGGCATCGAGGTCGACCCGGCTCGCAACACCGTGGGGGAACATACGGCCCGCCATATCTCCGCACCCGATGCCGAGGTGGCCGTACTGGTCGTGCCGACCAACGAGGAATTGGCGATCGCCCGCGCCGCGCAACGTGTTGTCACAGCTCAGGGGGCTGGCTGAGGGGCCGGGGCCCGGGCTCTGGAAAACCTCACGAAATCCTCACACTCGATCGGTCAGGATGGGTGTCGGATCAGGTTCGCGCCGGACACCGAAGCCGGGGCGGACCATCCGCCGCGATCGGGACCGCGATGCCCTCGCCACTCTCGATGTGTCCGCTCCGGCTGCCCCCGGGGCGGGCGGGACGCACGCGGATTCCCGGATCGTCGGTATACCGACGCTCTGCGAACCTGGATCCGAAGCTCCCCCGCCTCCCCGGGCCTTTGCCGGTCGTCGGGAGGCGGGGGACTGTCGTCGCGGGCCGACGGTTCCGAGTGTGGCTCGGTTCTGGGGGTACCCGGTGAGTTACCCATGTTCCTACGAGATCAGTTGCCCAGCTTCGAATCTAGATCCAAGTCTTGGCGCGGATCGAGTTCGCCAGGTCGACCAGCGCGTAGCGGTGGTTGCGGCCTGGGGCGGTGCGGGCGAGGGCACGCAGTCCGGCTTCGATGCCCGCGCGCAGGTCGCGCTCGGTGAAGGGGGCGCCGAAGAGAGTCGCTGCGTCGCTTCTTGGTGTGTTGCCTGCTTGCAGCCAGGCCAGCGCGGTGCCGAGGACGAGCACGCGCATCTGGGTCGCGCGGCCCTCGCCGGCCGGCAGGTCGAGAATGCGTGAAGCCGAAATATGCAGGGTCGATTCGGAGAGTTCGGTGCTCGGCGCCGCGGTGAGCAGCAGCAGCACGGCGGTCATCCGGGCCGTGGTGTAGTGCCGGGAGGCGGCAGGTACCTCGTCGAGGGCGCGCACCGCATCGTCGACCCGGCCCGCCACCGCGAGTTGTCTGGCCAGGCCGAAGGCAGCGCTCACCGCAGCGTGGTCGGTGCGCCAGGCGGTGCTGTAGAACTTCTCCGCGCAGGCGTGCCACTGCTGCGGATCCTCGGAATCCCAGTGCTGCAGGACAAGTTCCGCGGTGGCCGCGAGGGCGAGCTTGGGCGCGATCTCACCGGGCAGCACCTGAAGTACCGCATCGAAACTGGTGTAGGCCCGCTCGAAATCCAATTCCAGCAGTTGGGCCTGGCCCAGATACCAGTCGATGCGCCAGTCGTGATCGCCGGCGATCCGCGACAGCATCTGCTGTACCACGGCCGATTCACCGAGTTCGAGTCGGAGCCGGGCCTCGGCCAGGGTCAGCTCCAGATCCAGTTCGCCCAGCGCATTGTCGGTATCGGTGGCGCCGCGCGTCCTGGCCTCCTGCAATGCCGCGAGCGCATCCCGCGGCTCGGCCTGTGCGGCGGCCGCGAGTACCGGGACCGTCGCGTCGGCCGGGTCGATGAGCGGAACCGCAAGGGCCGTGGCCACTTCGCCGGCGCGCAGCAGTTTGCTCCTGGCGATGCCGTCGGCATAGGCGTCGGTCTGGCTGATCAACTCCTCGGTGCCGAAGTTGCCACGCTGTGGACTGAAGACTGTGGACAGCTGTGGATGTTCGGCGCCGGTCTCCATGGATATGATCTCGCGCAGCACTCCGGCCAATTGGGCGGACATGGCGCGTGCGGAGGGGAAGCGGCGCTCGGGATCCGGATCGGTCGCACACAGCAGGGCGCGATAGAAGGACTCGTAGCGCTGGAGTACCGGCTGGTCGGCGGGGTCCGGAATGCCGTCGAGGTAGCGTCCCCGCTCCATCGGGATGCCCAGCGTCAGCACGGCCAGCGTCCGCCCGACGGTGAAGGTGTCGGTGGCCACCGTCGGACCGGTCCTGGCGATCTCCGGTGCCTGGAATCCCCTGGTGCCGTACAGATTTCCGTAGGCACCGATGGTCGTGACGGCACCGAGATCGATGAGTTTGACCTGATCCTCGGTGACCATGATGTTGTCGGGTTTGAGGTCGTTATAGGTCAACCCGATCGAATGCAGATATTCCAGTGCGGGCAGGATTTCCAGCACATACGCGATGGCCTCGGTGACCGGCATCCGCTCCGGCCGCCGGTAGGTGTCGAGGATGTCGCGCAGTGAGCGGCCGCCGACGTACTCCATGACGATGTAGCCGATCGACGCACCGTCCGGACCGGTGTGCTCGACGAAGTTGTGGATCTTGACGATGCTGGGATGTGCCACCTCGGCGAGGAATTGGCGTTCGGCAACGGCCACCGCTTGCGCGTCGGTGTCACCCGCATGCAGCAAACCCTTCAGGACCACCCAGCGATCGCTGACGTTGCGGTCGATCGCGAGGTAAACCCAGCCGAGCCCGCCGTGCGCGATACAGCCCTGGATCTCGTACTGGCTCGACACGATATCGCACTCGTGCAGTGACGGGCGGAAATCATATGGTGCGCCGCAGGTTTGGCAGGTGCCCGCAGTCATTGCCGGCCGGATCGCGGTGGCGCGGCCGACCGGGCTGCCGCAGCGCCAACAGTAGCGCCTGCCTTCGGCGACAACGGGATCGACGAGTACCGCGGTCCGTGGATCGGCGGGCGGGACCGCTGGGATCGTGACGAGTCCGGCACCGAGTTTGCGTGTCGTCGGCCGGGAGCGTGCGGTGCGGGCGCTGCGACCGGAGGTGCGGACGGTTGCGGCAGAGGTCGGTTCCGCGGGTGGGTTCCAAGCGCCGACGGTGAATTCGGCGGCCACGTCGTCGTGGCGACCGGTTTCGCTGGACTCGGGTTCGCGCCAGATCGTATTGGCAGATGAGGGGTGGTGCGGAACCGATTCCGGGCTCTGCTCGGCGGGTTCCTTTTGCTCGGTTTCGGTCGAATCGGGGTAATCCTCGGAGGGGACATCGTGCGGTGGCGTCATCGCCGTCAGTCCTGATAGGTAGCCGCGGGCGGTGCAGGGACCGGGCCCAGGGCGGTGAGGTACTGCTGGTAGAGCCGAACCCAGGTGCCATCGTTGCGGATGCGCTCCAGCGTGCCGTTGACGAAGCGGACCAGGTCGTCATTGCCCTTTGGTATTCCGATGCCGTAGGGCTCGGAACTGATACTGGGGCCGACCATTTCGGTATAGGAGGAGTCCTGTGTGGCGAGACCCGCGAGGACCGCGTCATCGGTGCTGACCGCGTCGACTTGGCGCTGCTGCAGGACGACCAAACAGTCGGCCCAGGTGGGCACGGTGAGGATGGTCGCGGCGGGCTGGCTGCGGCGCATTTGGTCCAGCGAGGTGGTGCCCGAGACGATGCACACCCGCTTACCAGCCAGATCGGCCAGCGTGCGGATACCGGAGTTCTTCACCACGAGCACGCGCTGATACGACTGCAGATAGACGGTGGAGAAGGTGACCCGCTGGCGCCGTTCGCAGTTGATCGTCATGGTCTTGGCGACCAGGTCGACGCTGTGATTCTGCAGCGCGGTCTCGCGCTCGGCCGAACCGAGACTGCGGTATTCGATTTGATCCGGATTGCCGAACAGATCGCGGGCGACCTCTCTGGCGATATCGGCGTCGAAGCCGACAACGCTGCCGCTCACGGGATCACGGAAGCTGAAAAGGTTGCTGCCGGTGTCCAATCCGACCACCAGGCGACCGCGGGCTCGGATCGCGTCGATGGTCGGGCCGTGGGCGCTCGCGCCGGCACCGGTGGGCCGCAGGCTGGCGGTCGGATCGCCGCATAGTGCATCGCGTTCCGGCGCAACCGGTGCATTCGTCGGTATCGTAACGGCCTGCGCGGGCAGCGGCGGCTCGGTGTACTTGACGGTCTTCGGGGTGATCGTCGAATCCGAGCCGGAGGTACAACCCGCGAGCAGGGCCGTTGCGGCGAGCGCGGCGAGCAGTCCGCGCGCCCGGTTCACCGGTACTCCCGAAGTCGTGGCCAGATACCGAGGCCGACATAGGCCGCGGCGAGAATCCCGAGCACCAGGGCGCCCGGGGCCAGGAAGTCCAGCGCAAGTGCCGCGCCGGAGATGTCGTCGCGCAATGTATCGCGGGTCTCGTCCAGGCCCTGGCCGAGCGCCCGGTCCAGTGCGTCCACCTGCGCCGCGGCATCGGCCGAACCGGGTCCGGTCGCCACCGTCGCCGCGCCGGTGAAATCGCCGTGCGCCAGTGCGTCGGTCATCCGCTGATGAGCTGCTCGCCAACGTCCGAGTGCCGCCCGGGCGTTGGCGATCTCTCCGGCCGCTGGCGCGTCATCGGGATAGCCGCCGAGCAGTTCGTTGAGCCGGGTGACGCTGGCCTCATAGGTCCGGTCGTAGTCGCCGCTGGCATCGCGCCGCACCAACTTCAGCGTCTCCGCCGAACGGGCCTGCTGGGTCAGGATCCGGCTCTCGGTCAATCGGGAGGCGGGCACGGCTCCATTGTCCCGCCCGCCGATCATCTCCGCCGCCGAGACCGATCCGGCGGTCAGTGTCCACGCCAACAGGACCAGCATCGCGGCGGAGGCGAGCAGCAGTCCCGGATTGAGCACGCGGTGCCAGCGCTTCGATAGATCGAACTGCGCCCAGACCAGCGTGCCGAGCGCCACGATCAGCACGGCGATCGCGGGCCATGGCGGCTGGACGTGATGGCGCTGGGCCGTGCTGACCGCATCGGAGCGATGGCTCTGCAGCTGGGCGGCCATCGGCAGCAGGACGGTCTGCATCTGATTCGACGCCTCGCTCAGATACGCCGCGCCGACCGGATAGCCATTGCGGTTGTTCGCACGGGCGGTCTCGATCAGACCCGAATAGACCGGCAGGCCGGTGGCTATCCCCGCGCGCAGCCGGGTATCCGGATCGTCATTGCCGGCGGTCCGCCCGGCCGCGTGGCCTGTTTGCGTCACCAGCTCCGCGGACGCCTCGCCGAGCGCCTGACTGTAGCGGTCGCGCACGGCTTGCGGTTCCAGACCACCCGAGATGAACGCGGTACTCGCGGCGGCATCCGCGATGGACAGCGAGGTGTAGAGGTGATGGGAGGAGTTCGCGTCCGGCTCGGTTTCGTCGAGCAGGGTGTCCAATGCATGCTGACGATCGTTGACCGTCGCCGCGGTCATCATGCCCGCGCCGAGACAGAGTCCGATCAGCAGCAAGCCGATGGCGATGAGCCGACCGGGCGTCGATAGCGCGAAGGACCGCAGGTTGGTCGGGTCCAAATGGGCGCGCAGTCCGGCCTCTCGCGGCACGTCGAGCCGATCCGGCGCGGTATCCGCGCTGACCGATGTCGGCCGTGCCGCCGTCGTCGTTTCGAGCGCTGCCATCTCCACCTCCCCGGTAGGTGCGCACGTGTGCTCCTGCTGCGAGCTTATTGTGGTCTTACCGGCGGCGTGGCGTGTGCAATACCCCCGCCTCGGCTGGATGAGGATGGTAACCAGATGCTTGGTGACGGTGACGGCTGGTCCCGTGGTCCGGACGGACAGCGGCATTGGGGCCGCTTCGGCGCTGCCGGACTGCTGCTGCGGGCGCCGCTCGCCGGCGGCGGTTCGGCGGTGTTGTTGCAGCACCGTGCCCCGTGGAGTCATCAGGGCGGCACCTGGGCACTGCCCGGCGGCGCCCGCGACAGTCACGAGACCCCGGTGCACGCGGCGGTCCGCGAGGCATGGGAGGAGGCGGGTATCCATCCCACCGATGTGCGCGTGCGCGGCGAGCGGGTCACCGCGACCGCATTGAGCGGCTGGACCTACGTCACCGTGGTGGCCGATGCCGCGATGACGCTGCCGACCAGTCGCAACCGGGAGAGCAGTGCGTTGGCCTGGGTTCCGGAGGACGAGGTCGACAGCCATCCGCTGCACCCCGGATTCGCCGCTTCCTGGCCGGCGCTGCGTGCCGCTCCGGCGCGCGTCTGCCTCGACGAGGTGCATGTCGATGACGCGGATGCGGTCGCGGCCATACTGCCGCGCACCGTCGACCTGGCCGACCAGGGATTCGTCTGGCTGCACGCCGAACCGGACGGGCCGGGTACGTTCGCCCGAATTGTCGACCAAGAGCTGGAGTCGGCGGCGGTCGGGCAGCCGGATGCGGCCGATCCGATCCTGTCGCTCACCCGTGTGCAACTGCTGTCCTGAGCGACCGGCCGCGGCGCACACCTTCCGCGAACATGCCGTGGAAGTCGCCACAGGTGCAGTCTCGGGCCCGCGCGCACCGCAGAGGGGACCTGCGGTCGAGCCCGGAGCAATGTCGCGGTGAATGCGTGCTCGGCGGGTGTCGGCCCAGTTGAGCAGTCGTGAGTGGTGTCGGTTCGAGATCGCCGTCTGTAGGTCGGCCCGGTTGAGCGGCGAGCAGCGCCGGTCTGGGAAATCGCGGTTTCGGTGGGTTTTGGCTGCGTTGAGTGTTTGTGAGTGGTGTGGGTTTGGGGTCGCTGTCTGTAGGTCAGCTGTGTGGGGTGATGGGCAGCGCTGGTTTGGGAGATCGCGGTTTCGGTGGGTTTTGGCTGCGTTGAGCATTCGCGAGCGGTGTCTGCTCGAGATCATCCTTTGCGAGTTGGCCGAATCGAACATCATCGCCGCACTGGGATCGGGTTGAGCGCGTCTCAGCCGAGGTGAGCGTTCTGCAACAGTGCGGACTTGAGCTGACGCGCCGCGGCCTCCGGGTCGCGGGCCTCGGTGATCGCTCGCACCACCACAACGCGCTCGGCTCCGGCCGCGAGGACCTCGGGCAGCCGCTCGGCGTCGATGCCGCCGATCGCGAACCACGGCCGGACCGGATGGGCGTCGGCGGTGGAACGCACCAGGTCCAGGCCAGCGGCCTGACGTCCGGGCTTGGTCGGCGTTGCCCATACCGGACCGGTGCAGAAGTAGTCGATGTGCTCGTCGATCGCGGCGAGTCCGGCCTGGGCCCGGCTGCTCGTCGAGCGGCCGATCACCACATCGGGTCCGAGGATGCGCCGCGCGTACCAGGGCGGCAGATCGTTCTGGCCGAGGTGCAGCACATCCGCACCGGCGGCGAATGCGATATCGGCCCGGTCGTTCACCGCGACCAGCGCACCGTGTCGGCGGGCCGCGGCCTTCAGTTCGGCCAGCGCGCCGACTTCGGCCTTGGCCTCGAGCGGGCCGAACTTCGCCTCACCGGGCGACCCCTTGTCCCGGAGCTGAATGATGTCGACACCGCCCGCGAGCGCCGCCTCGGCGAACCTGGCCAGGTCGCCCTTCTCCCTGCGGGCGTCGGTGCAGAGATACAGCCGGGCGGTAGCCAAACGCTCCCTGGGTGGTAGCGGCCGGTACTGGTGGGAGGGTTGCACGTGCTCGACCGTAGTCGCGCTACCGTGGGGATGAAAATAGTAAGGCAGGTGGAATCAATGCGGACTCTGGCCGTCGTCGGTGGCGGCGTCATCGGACTCGCCGCCGCCTGGCGGGCGGCCGAGGCGGGATGGTCGGTCACCGTATTCGATCCTGCCGTCGGATCCGGAGCGTCCTGGGTTGCCGGGGGAATGCTCGCGCCGCTGTCCGAGGGTTGGCCGGGGGAGGATCTGGTCCTCGAATTCGGCGCCGCCTCGCTCGCCCGCTGGCCCGAATTCGCCGCCCGGCTCGAATCCGCGACCGGGGTGTCGGTGTTCGTGGCCGATGAAACCCTGACCGTCGCACTGGACGGCGCCGACGCCGCGGACCTGCGCACGGTGGCCGAATGGGTCGGCGGCCACGGCCACGAACTCGAGGTACTGGACCGGGCCGGTGTCCGCGCGTTGGAGCCCGCGCTCGCGCGCACTGTGCGCGCCGGTCTGCGCGCCGCCGCGGAACCCGCCATCGACAATCGGCAATTGCTCATCGCGCTGCAAAAGGCATGTGGGACAGCCGGAGTCGAAATGCGTGCGGAAACGGTCGAGTCGCTGGACGCGCTTGCACACGGTCAGATCCTGCTCGCCGCGGGCGCGGCCTCGGCGCGGCTGTGGCCGCAGCTGCAGGTCCGCCCGGTCAAGGGTGAGATTCTGCGCCTGCGTCATCGGCCCGGCGCGACACCGCCGCCGCGGCGGGTGATCCGCGCGCGGGTACACGGCAGGCAGGTCTACCTGGTGCCGCGTGCGGACGGAATCGTCGTGGGCGCAACACAATACGAGGCGGGCTTCGATACGACGGTGACCGTCGCCGGGGTCCGCGATCTGATCGCCGACGCCGAGGCGGTGCTGCCGGGCATCGGCGAATACGAATTGGCCGAGGCCAGCGCCGGATCTCGGCCGGGTACCCCCGACAATCTCCCATTGATCGGGCGACTCACCGACCGGATCGTGACCGCCACCGGTCACGGCCGCAATGGCATGCTCGCGGTCCCGCTCACCGTCGACGCGGTGCAGAGTCTGCTCGATGGCGCACTGCTCGATGACGCGAAAGCCGCCGACCCCCAACGTTTTTCGACGGCGCCCCCGCCGTCGCTCGCCATATCTGCAGGAGGAGTTCGATGACCTCGATCTCGGTCCCCATCGGTGTCACCGTGAACGGGCAGGACCACGAATTCGACCGATCGCTCACGGTGCGTGAACTTCTCGATCGCCTCGGGCTGCCGTCCAAGGGCGTCGCGCTCGCGGTGGACGGTGCGGTGTTCCCGAAGTCCCGCTGGGACGAGCCGGTCGGTCGCGGCTGGCAGATCGAAGTGCTGACGGCGGTTCAGGGTGGCTGACACACGGGAAAACGCAAGCACCCCGGCAGAAATCGGCGCACTGGAGATCGCGGGCAAAAAGTTCGGCTCTCGCCTCATCATGGGCACCGGCGGCGCGGAAAACCTTGCCGTCCTGGAGGAGGCGCTGCTCGCCTCGGGCACCGAACTGACCACGGTCGCCATGCGCCGGGTCGACGCGGTCGGCGGCACCGGCGTCCTCGACCTGCTCAAACGGCTGGAAATCATGCCGCTGCCCAATACCGCCGGCTGTCGCACCGCGGCCGAGGCCGTGCTCACCGCGCAGCTCGCGGCCGAGGCGCTCGACACCAACTGGGTCAAGCTCGAGGTGATCGCCGACGAGCGCACCCTGCTCCCGGATCCGATCGAATTGCTCACCGCCGCCGAACAATTGGTCGACGCCGGATTCGTGGTACTGCCCTACACCACCGACGATCCGATCCTGGCCCGCCGACTGGAGGACGCGGGCTGCGCCGCCGTCATGCCGCTGGGCGCCCCGATCGGCACCGGACTCGGCATCGGCAACCCGCACAATATCGAAATGATCGTGGCAGGTGCGGGTGTACCCGTGATCCTCGACGCGGGCATCGGCACCGCCAGCGACGCCACCCTGGCCATGGAACTCGGCTGCTCCGCGGTCCTGCTCGCCACCGCCGTCACCCGCGCCCGCCACCCCGCCCTGATGGCGGCCGCCATGCGCAATGCGGTACACGCCGGTCACCTGGCCCGCCAGGCCGGTCGCATCCCCAAACGCTTCTGGGCTCAGGCCTCCTCACCGGCGCGCGCTGAGTCGGAGTGACCCCATCGCCCAGGGTTCGGCGCTCGCACGGGTTGCGGTGTCGCGGTCAGCTCTGAATCCGACCATTGTTCAATGACGCAGTGGCCGCAGCCGATGCCCGGGTGACTTGGCGGCCAAGGCTCGGTGAGTAGTCACGACCGTCTCGGCGCGAGGTGCTTTCAAGCGATCGTTGAATGCGACCGAGTAGGCCGCGACAGGAGGGGGCAAAAGATGGAAACCGGCACAGTGTGGCGCTGGAAACCGCGTAACGGCACCGGCGTGATCGAACTCGATGACGCCGACAGCACGCTCGTTTGGTTCCACCTGTCGGACGCTCGTGGGGATCTCGATATAGCCACGATCGCTGAAGGGCTATCGGTCGATGTCGATGTCGAGCCGATCCCGCAGGGGGAGTGCACATGTCGCGCAAAGTCGGTGCACCGAAGAGAGTGATCCTGGCTGCTCTGGCTGCTCTGGCTGCTCTGGCTGCTCTGGCTGCTCTGGCTGCTCTGGCCGCCCTCGCCGCGTCGGCGGGCGCAGCGAATGCCGTCCCCGGCTATGCCGACTTCCGGCCCGGTGACCAGAGTTATCGGTGTGACGGCGAAGGTCCTGTGTCCGGCACCGACTTCTCGGGGGGCCGCTGTCCAGGAATGGATGCCGTACAGGGGTTTTGCTGGGGCCGTGCTGGGCGCGACGAGTGACGTACCCGGCTTTGTCTTCCGCAGCTTGCGTAGGCAGGCCCGCAGCTTCCGGCGTGAAGACTGGCTGTGGTTGCGTTGCACGACTTTCCATATCGAAGCAGACAACAGCGGTGATATTCCACCCCGCCCGCCCCTCCAGCACCTGGACGTTTGATCACCATGCGCTGGTGCAGGTAAACGCCGAGAAGGGTCCTGCATCAGCGCATTCTCGACGGATGTGGGGGTGGGTTCTGTGGTGCTGCATGGACTTCTCGGGGGCGACTGTCCTGGAAGGGCTGCTGTACAGGGGTTTTGCTGGGGGCGGTGCTGGGCGCGACGGGTGACGTACCCGGCTTTGTCTTCCGCAGCTTGCGTAGGCAGGCCCGCAGCTTCCGGCGTGAAGACTGGCTGTGGTTGCGTTGCACGACTTTCCATATCGAAGCAGACAACAGCGGTGACATTTCGCCCCTGCCCGGCCCTCCAGCACCTGGACGGTTGATCACCATGCGTTGGTGTAGGCAAACGTCGAGTGGGGCCTGCATCAGTGCATTCTCGACGGATGTTGGGCTGGTTGGGTGACGCCGAAGCAAGCCGAGGCCTGTCGACTACCCCATGGTGTTGGCTCTGGGCACAACGTACAGTTGCTGGTTACGTTCAGTGGCTGGTATGTGGCGGGCGGGGCGGGGGTCCGCCGTGTTAGTGGGGGCATTGGGGAGGGGGATTCCCTGATGCGGGTCGGGGGCGGTCGGATGTCTGGTCATCCTCGAGGATGATTGAACTAGGCACCATTTAATGACGCGCGTGGGCGCGCGATGAGGAAAGCTGGTCAACATGATCGAGCTGAGAGGCCTGACCAAGCATTACGGGCAGACCGTCGCGGTTCAAGATCTCTCCTTCACCGTTCGACCCGGACAGGTGACGGGGTTTCTTGGGCCGAACGGCGCCGGTAAATCCACCACCATGCGGATGATCCTCGGCCTGGACAAGCCCACCGCGGGCACCGCATTGATCAACGGCAAGCCCTACCACGAGCTGGACCATCCGCTGCGCGCCGTTGGCGCGCTGCTGGATGCCAAATGGGTGCATCCGAACCGTTCGGCCCGCGCGCATCTGCAGTGGATGGCCGCCTCCAATGGCATCGCGATGTCCCGCGTGGACGAGGTGTTGCGGCTGGTCGGCCTATCCGAGGTGGCGGGCAAGAATGCGGGCGGCTTCTCCCTCGGTATGTCACAGCGGCTCGGCCTGGCCGGTGCGCTGCTCGGCGATCCGCCGGTGCTGCTGTTCGACGAGCCGGTGAACGGCCTGGACCCGGAGGGCATTCTCTGGATCCGCCGTTTCATGCAGCGGCTGGCGACCGAGGGCAGGACGGTGCTGGTCTCCAGCCATCTGCTTTCCGAAATGGCCCAGACCGCAGAGCATTTGGTGGTGATCGGACGCGGTCAGCTGATCTCCGATTCGACCACACAGGAATTCATCGAGCGCGCCTCGGAACAGTCGGTGCGCGTGCGCAGTCCGCAGCTCGAGCAGCTGCGCAGCCTGCTCACCTCCAACGGTCTGACCGTCCGTGAAGACGGCGCGGGCCAGGACGGCGCCGCGCTGGTGGTCGCCGGGGTGACCAGCGACGCGGTCGGCAAGCTCGCGGGCGCCAATGACATCACCCTGTTCGAGCTGGCGCCGCAGCGGGCCTCGCTGGAGGAGGCCTTCATGCGGATGACCGGTGGCGCGGTGCAGTACCACGGTGAAGGTCTCGACCAGGTGATGGGAGGTGCGCTCTGATGGGCGTGCTGGCAGCGGAACGAATCAAGCTCACCTCGACCAGGTCGCCCTGGTGGTGCTCGGCCATTGTGGTGGTGCTGGCACTCGGCCTGGCCGCGCTGTTCGCGGCGGTGGCCCGCTCGTCATCGGGCAAAGAGAACGCACTGGATCTGACCGTCGCCACGGCGGTCGGCGGGATCAGCGGATTCGGCGTAATGGTCCTGATGATCATGGCCACCCTGACGGTGACCAGCGAATACCGCTTCGGCATCATCCGGACGACCTTCCAGGCGACGCCGCACCGCGCGAAGGTGATCGCGACCAAGGCCGGTCTGGTCGGGGTGTACGGCGCGGTGCTCACCATTGTGCTGGCCTTCGCCGCCTTCGCGATCGCCAAGGCGGTCGGCGGCGATGCGAGCAGCAATTTGACGCTCTCCGGCAGCGATGCCTGGCGCGAGATCTACGGCATCCCGATCTACGCGCTGCTCAGTGTGCTCCTTGCGGTCGGCATCGGTGTGCTGGTGCGGCAGTCGGCCGCGGCGATTTCACTGATCGTCTTGTGGCCCTTGCTGATCGAGCCGCTGCTCGGCGCCTTCGGCAGCTTCGGGCGCAATGTGCAGCCGTTCCTGCCCTTCGCGAACGCGAGCCACTTCTACAGCGCCACCGAATCGACGGCGAACTGGCACTGG
>NZ_JBEXUI010000068.1:0-22266 GCF_040614395.1 Nocardia sp. NPDC005998
GAGCCGGATTTCATGGCACAGCCGTGTCAGAACTCCCAGTCTTCGTCTTCGGTATTGACGGCCTTGCCGATGACATAGCTGGAGCCGGAGCCGGAGAAGAAGTCGTGGTTCTCGTCGGCGTTGGGGGACAGGGCCGAGAGAATGGCGGGGTTGACGTCGGTTTCGTCCTTGGGGAACAGGCCCTCGTAGCCCAGGTTCATCAGGGCCTTGTTGGCGTTGTAGCGCAGGAACTTCTTGACGTCCTCGGTGAGGCCGACCTCGTCGTAGAGGTCCTGGGTGTATTCGACCTCATTGTCGTAGAGCTCGAAAAGCAGCTCGAAGGTGTAGTTCTTGAGGTCGTCGCGTTCGGCCTGGCTGAGCAGCTCCAGACCCTTCTGGTACTTGTAGCCGATGTAGTACCCGTGCACCGCCTCGTCGCGGATGATCAGCCGGATCAGGTCGGCGGTGTTGGTGAGCTTGGCCCGCGAGGACCAGTACATCGGCAGGTAGAAGCCGGAGTAGAACAGGAAGCTCTCCAGCAGGGTGGAGGCCACCTTGCGCTTGAGCGGATCGTCACCGCGGTAGTACTCGAGGACGATCTCGGCCTTGCGCTGCAGGTTTCGGTTCTCCTCCGACCAGCGGAACGCGTCATCGATCTCGCGGGTGGAGCACAGGGTGGAGAAGATCGAGCTGTAGCTCTTGGCGTGCACCGACTCCATGAACGCGATATTGGTGAGCACCGCCTCCTCGTGCGGCGTCACGGCATCCGGAATCAGGCTGACCGCGCCGACCGTGCCCTGAATCGTGTCCAGCAGCGTCAGGCCGGTGAAGACCCGCATGGTCAATTGCTTCTCGTCGGCAGTGAGGGTGTTCCACGACGGAATATCGTTGGAGACCGGCACCTTCTCGGGCAGCCAGAAGTTGCCGGTCAGACGATCCCAGACCTCGGCATCCTTCTCGTCGGGCACCCGATTCCAGTTGATGGCCGACACCCGATCGATCAGTTTCATCCTGCCTCCACACCCTTCCCGAGCACGCTGCCGTCACGGAATTGCCTACCCCTGAACACTACTCCTTGGGGGTGACAAGTCCATGTAGCACAACACCTTGTGTCGCAGCGGCGGTTATCGCTATGGCGCAGAAACGCCGGTGACCACCGCGTGCGGCACCCATTGTGCGGCACGTTGCGCGAAATCCGCGCATCGATACCGCTGCTGCCATTGTGGTCGCCCATGGTTTGCCGATCGGCCTTTCGTGGGCCGGCACCGTAAGGGACAACGTGGTCCGCTGTCAGCACCGAGATTGCTGTCGTCGCTGAGGAAATTCCATTGTGGACCGGACCTGGTCGGCTGGCCCGCGGAGTGGGCGCAGCATCACATTTTCGCTCGCGGATGTCAGAACCCGGCAGTAGCATCGGTGCCAGCCGCTAGCGCCCGCTTGCAGGTTGCTAACAACGATCAGGGTGGTGACCGAGGGGGCCCCGATGTCCGCACCGACCGATCCGGATATGACCGATTTGCTCGGCAGACTCGCGCGCGTGCCGAGCGGCCGCCGGAGCAAATGGGTGGTGCTCGGCGTCTGGATCATCGCACTGCTCGCACTCGGCACCTTCGCCGGAAAGCTCACCGGCGCACAGCAGAACGACAACGTCACCTGGCTGCCGGACAGCGCCGAATCCACGCAGGCGTACAAGCTGGCCGAGAAATTCGGCAATAGCGACCAGGTTCCGGTGGTACTGGTGTACGAGCGCCCCAGTGGAATCACCGACGCCGACCGGCTCGCGGTCGGCGCCGACGCCACCCGGTTCCGGCAGGTCGAGCATGTGGTGGCCGATAAGCTGCTTGGCCCGATTCCGTCGCAGGACGGTCAGGCACTGGAGATTCTGGTGCCGATCTCGATGGGGGCCGACGGCTGGAGCCGCCTGACCAGCGTGGTCGGCGCCATCAATGACGCGGCGGTCGAGCGACCCGACGGATTGTCCTTCTACGCCACCGGACCGGCGGGTTACGCCGCCGAATTCGGCAAGGTGTTCGCGAGTATCGATGGATTGCTGCTGTACTCCGCCGCCGCGGTCGTTATCGTCATCCTGCTGGCCACCTATGGTCCGATGCTGTGGGCGTTGCCGCTGATCACCGTCGCCTTCGCGCTGGTGATTTCGCAGGCCGCGGTATTCGGCGCGACCAAGTTGGGATTGACGGTCAACGCGCAGAGCCAGGCCATTCTGACCGTGCTCGTATTCGGCGCGGGTACCGACTATGCGCTGCTGCTGGTGGCCCGCTATCGCGAGGAACTGCGCCGCCATCCCGATAAGCACGAGGCCATGGCCGTCGCACTGCACCGGGCCGGGCCAGCGGTACTGGCGAGTGGTTGCACAGTGATGGTCTCGATGCTGGCTCTGCTGGTGGCGGAGATGAATTCGACCAAGGGCATCGGTCCGGTGTGTGCGATTGGCATCGCGGTCGCACTGCTGGCGATGTTGACGCTGCTGCCCGCGCTCCTGGTGATCGTCGACCGGTGGATCTTCTGGCCGCGCCACCCGAACTTCGGCACCGTCAACGAGACCGAATCCGGTATCTGGGCGCGTGTCGGATTCGCGATCGCCCGGCGGCCGCGCACGGTCTGGATCGGCACCGCACTGGCGCTCGGCGCAGTCGCGTTCGGCGCCATCGGGTTGGAGTCGAACGGGATCGCGAACAAGGATGCGTTCGTCGGGTCCTCCGCTGCGGTCACCGGAACCGAAGTGCTGGAACGGCATTTCGACGCGGGCACCGGCACGCCGGTCATGGTCATCGCCTCCGCCGCGCGTGCCGATGCCGTCGCATCGGCGCTGGGATCGACGCCCGGCATTACCGCGCCGTCGCGGCCGATCATCAAGGGCGATCTGGTCTATCTGGAGGGCACGCTCTCGGATCCGCCGGACAGTCGCGCCGCCGACGCGACCATCGACCGGGTGCGTGCCGCGGTGCACGCGGTTGATCCCGCGTCCAAGGTCGGCGGGCAGACGGCGGTTGTGCTCGATATCAAACACGCTGTGGCACACGATAATCGGGTGATCGTGCCGGTTGTGCTCGCCATCGTGATGGTGATCCTGATGGTGCTGCTGCGCGCGGTGCTCGCACCGATTCTGCTCACCGCGACGGTGGTGCTGTCCTACCTCGCCGCGCTCGGGCTGAGTCACTGGATCTTCGATCTGGCCGAATTCAAGGGCGCCGATGCCGGCCTGCCGCTGCTGACCTTCGTCTTCCTGGTGGCGCTCGGCATCGACTACAACATCTTCCTGATGTCGCGGGTGCACGAGGAGGCGGCCAAGCATCGCACCAAGGCGGGTGCGCTCATCGGCCTTGCCGCCACCGGCGGGGTGATCACCTCGGCCGGGCTGGTGCTGGCTGGCACCTTCGCGGTGTTCGCGACCATGCCGGTGGTGACCTTTGCCGAGATGGGCATTGTCATCGCCGTCGGTGTGCTGCTCGATACGGTGATCGTGCGTTCGATCCTGGTCACCGCGCTGACATTGGATATCGGTGATCGGATCTGGTGGCCGAGCGCGCTGGCTCGGCCGCGCATTGCCGCGGCTCCCGAACCGGAGGTCAGTCTCAGCAAGTGACCCGCCGAGGTGATCCCTCGCTCCTGGCGTGTCGCGGGTTAGTTTGTGGCGGTTGATTACCACGCGTTTCGGAAGGAGTGTGTGTTATGACCAGTCCCGGCCCGGCCAAGACCGGACCCGCGCTCAATGACATGACGATTTTCGCGGGCGTTCTGATCCTGATCGCCGGTTTGCTGCATCTGATGGCCGCCATCGCCGCGATCGCGAAGCGCGACTTGTTCGTATTGACCGAAGACCAGGTCTTCCAAGTGAACGTCTCGGTGTGGGGATGGGTCCATCTGGTGATCGCGGTGCTGATCATTGTTGCCGGCATCGGCATAGTGTCCGGACAGACCTGGGGTTATTGGGGGGGTATCGTGATGGCCTCGATCAGCCTGATGGACAACTTCCTGTTCGCGCCGATGTATCCATTCTGGTCGCTGGTGATCATCGCCATCGATGTGTTGATTATCTGGGCACTGGCGCGCGAGCTCGGATCCCCAGCAGCGCAATAGATTTCGCGTCGCCCCCCGATCCGTCGAGTACGGGTCGGGGGCGCTGTGAGTGGGTTCTTCAGATCACCGCGGGCGTCGAGTGACGTCCGTCGGTCGTAGCGGACGGCACAAGGCACTGATCCTAATTCCTGGCGACCGCCGATAATTCGGTTGATTCGAATACGAAGTTCAATCGGTGGTGGTGGCTGTCAAATGGTCGTCCAGAACGCGTGCGATGATCGCGAGCGCCTGGGGTGAGGTCAGTTCATTGTGGGTGACGTCGATATCGTGGTTGACGACGCGGCCGGTGGCATAGGGACGCCAACCATCCGGGCCGACCATATCGGAGGTGTCGACGGTGGCGCTGAAATACACCAGGTCGCCGTCGTAGACCGGACGGCGGTATCCGGTGCGGGTGCGCGCGGATGCGTTGTAAGAATTGGCCATTCGCTCGATGATCTCGGCATCGATGAACTCCATACCGAGTCGGGCCTCGATCAGGTCGGCCGCCTCCTGCGCGGTCGCCTCGGCGGGGACGTCGTCGATACCGAAGATCGAGCCGAAGGTATTGACGAACGCGCCCGCCGAGAGCCGTTCGATGGAGTCGCTGTCGATATCGGCGTGATCGGTGTCCAATAGCGCAACAACGCCGACGCTTTCACCCGCCGCCTGCAGCTTCGCTGCCATCGCATGGGCGATGAGACCGCCGAAGGACCAGCCGAGCAGGTGGTACGGTCCGGTCGGCTGGACGGCGCGGATTTCGCGAATGTAGCGGTCGGCGGACTCCTCGATGGAGCGCGCCGACGGCTCACCACCGAGATCCGGTGCTTGCAGACCATAGATCGGGCGTCCCGGTCGCAGCCGCTCCGCGAATCCAAGGTAGCTCCATGACATTCCGGAGGAGGAGTGGATGCAGAATAGAGCGGGATCGGTGCCACCGAGCCGGATCGGCAGGAGTACACCGAGGCCGAGTCCGGCTGGCGCGGTTGCGGTTTCGCGCGCCGCGGCCTGTGCCGCCAAGGCGGCCGTTTCGTCCGCGGCGGCCTGCTGTGCCGCGGGGGTCTGCACGAAATGGGCTGCCGCAGTGAGCGCACCGGACCACAGGGCGGCCAGTTCGGCGACCTCGGCGCGGTCCAGGAGTGTTGCGGGGAAGCGGAGATTCGCGTGCAACCGATCGTCGATGACGACGGCGGTCACATCGATCGCGGACGTGACCGGGACGTCGGGGTGCTCATCGGCGCGCAGTTCACCGAATTCGTCGGTGGGCGACCAGCCGAGCCCCTCGAGTCCGGCTGGAATGTCGCCAGTCGAATGCCGCCCCAGATATTCGAAGCCGATCCGGCCCGGCAGACGGGGCGGAAGCCCTTCTGCCGCAGCGTCATTGAGGTAGCGCAGCTCGCCGAAGCCGATGCCTGTGTCCGGCACCACGAGTAGCTGATGTTTGATCGCGCGCAGCGCCGCGCCCATGGCCGCGCCACCCGCGCAGGCGTCATCGATATCGATCTCGGTCAGATCCAGCCGCACCGGATAGATAGGGGCGACCCAGCCCAGCGTGCGGCCGAGGTCGGCGCCCGGGATCGCGCGAACTGGTCGGCCATCGGCTGCCAGGCGCAGCAAGGCCGTCGGCTCGTCGACATGCTGGCGTGCGCGCCAGCGATTCAGTGCCAGGGCCAGTGTGGTGAGCAAGGTATCGGTGCCGGTGCCGTGCAGTAGCCGAGGCAGGGTGGTGAGCAGCGCGTCGGTCACTTCGTCGGAGACCTCGAGTTCGACCGTGCGCAGTGTGTGTGCCCGATCGATCGCCGGATCGAGTTCGCGGGCACCGACCAGCGGATCGGGACCGGTGAGCACGCGGTGCCAATGGTCGAGTTCGGCGATGCGACGGTCGGTATGCGCGTCCTCGACGAGGGCATGCGACCACCGGCGCATCGACGTACCGGTCTCGGCCAGCACCGGAGTATTCCCGACCGACACCTGTGCCCATGCGGCGATCAAGTCCTGCACCAGAATTCGCCACGACGGGGTGTCGATGGCAATCCGGTGCGCCACGATGAGCAATCGGCCCGATCTCGTCCTCGCCCCGGCGTCACCGACCGGATCAAGCCAGACACATTGCAGCACAACGCCATTCGCTGGGGAGAGCCGGTCCGCCGCGGCAGCCAATTCGGTCACGGCGTATTCGCGCAGATCGAGCGAGTCGGCGGCGGTATCGAATTCGATGCGGTGCACCAGCGCGTCGACGTCGACCGACCCGGGCGCGTCCACTTGTAGCTGCCAGCCGTCCTCGGCCTGCCACAGCCGTGAGCGCAGCATGTCGTGCCGGTCGACCACGGCGGTGAGGGTGGCGACCAGTTGGCTGCGTTCGATGCCGACCGGAAGTTCCAGCACCGTGGCCTGCGCGCAGCGGTCGAAGTTACCGCCGCGCTCGACCAGATAGCGCATATTCGGGGTGAGCGGCATTTCACCGATACCGCCGCCGGGCAGCTCCTCGAGCGGGACGAGCACGCCCGCGGCGTCGACGGCGGCGGCCAGCGCGGCCACGGTCCGATGCTCGAAAACCTGCAGCGGCGTGCACTGGATGCCGCGCAGCTTCGCACGGGATACCAGCTTGATCGCGAGAATGCTGTCACCGCCGAGCGCGAAGAACGAATCATCGACGCCGACCTTGGCGCGGTCGAGGAGTTCGGCGTAGATCTGCGCCAGGATCTCTTCGGTCGCGGTCGAGGGGGCGCGGTATTCGGTCTCCTTGACGACGAATTCGGGTTCCGGCAGGGCCTTTCGGTCGAGTTTGCCGACGGCGTTGAGTGGGATGGCGTCCAGTACGACGAAGGCGGCGGGCACCATGTACGCGGGCAGGGCATCTGCGGCGACCGCGCGCACCTGCGCGATATCGAGTTCGGCACCGGGCTTGCGGACGAGGTATGCCGCCAGCGCGGTCGATCCGGTGGGGCCGGGAACGCCGAGCGTCACGGCGAAGTCGACCCCGTCCGCGTGGCCGAGCACCGCGTCGATCTCACCCAGTTCGATGCGCTGACCGCGCACCTTGACCTGGAAGTCGGTGCGGCCGATGTACTCCAGTTCCAAGGCCTGCCCCGTGGTGCGGGCCCAGCGCACCAGATCGCCGGTGCGGTACATGAGTTCGCCGGGACCACCGAAGGGGTTGGCGATGAATCGCGACGCGGTCAGGCTCGGCCGGGCGTGATAGCAGCGGGCCAGTGCGGGTCCGGCGAGGTACAACTCGCCCGCGACGCCGACGGGCACCGGGCGCAGCCGGTCGTCGAGGACCAGTGCGGCGGCGCCGCGAATGGGCGCACCGATGGTGACCGGTGTGCCCGCGACCAGTGCCGCGGAACCCGTTGCCCAGATGGTGGATTCGGTCGGACCGTACAGGTTCACCATGGTCCGGTCGGTGCACCAGCGCTCGACGAGTTCGGCACCGACCGCCTCGCCCGCCACCGCGAGCACCCGCACACTCGATACCTCGGCGGGATCGATCGTGGCCAAGGCCGACGGCGTGATCACCATATGCGTGACCCGTTCGGCGGCGATCAGTTCGGCGAGTGGGCTGCCGCCGAACACCTCCGGCGGTGCGACCACGGCCGCGCCACCGGGCCCGAAGGCCATCAGCGCCTCGAACACCGATGCGTCGAAACTCGGTGAGGCCACCTGCAATACCCGGGAGTCCGCGTCGACACCGAGTGATTCCCGCTGTGCGGCAATGAGATCGGCGATACCGCGATGGGAGACGGAGACGCCCTTCGGTGTTCCGGTCGATCCGGAGGTGTAGATCATCCAGGCCGGACTATCGGGCCGGATCGAATTCGTCGACAGGGCCGCCGCACTTGCCGCCTGCTGGCGTGTGCTGAATGCGGTGTCGTCGAGGACGAGCCACTCGGTGCTGTCGGGCAGCAGGGACCGATAGGCGGAAAGGGTGAGCCCGACCCGCGCACCCGAATCCGTGAGCATGTGATCGATGCGGTCCACCGGATGTTTCGGATCGACCGGTAGGAAGGCCGCGCCGACCTTCGCGGCGGCCCATATGCCGGTGAGCAGTTCCGCAGAGCGCGGGAGACCGAGTGCCACTACGGTTTCCGGGCCGGTGTCCGCCTCTAGCAGGAGTCGGGCCAGCTGGTTCGACCGGGTATCGAGCTCCCGGTAGGTCGTCGTTCGACCGTCGGCGACCACTGCCGGGCGGTCCGGGTACGACGTGGCGGATGCGGCGAGTGCCTCGGCCAGCGTCGTCGTTCCCGCGGTTGCCGGGCCGCACACCGGAACCAGCTGTGCGCGCTCGGATTCGTCGAGGATATCGATATCGGCCAGACGCACATCGATATCCGAGACGACCGCGGCGAGTATGCGACGCCATCGCGCGGCGAAGGTCGCCATCGTGCTCGCGTCGAAAAGGTCTGTCGCATATGTCATTACGCCGTTGACACCGGCCGGTCCGTCGGCGCCGAAGCGTTCACGCAAATCGAGGGTCAGGTCGAACTGTGAGGCACCGCGATCGAAATCCTCGACCTCGAACCGCAATCCGGGCAGTTCCAGAACCGGTTCGACGAAATTCTGCAGTGACAGCGACACCTGGAATATCGGGTGGTGTGCGGTCGATCGGGTGGGGTTGAGCACCTGGACGAGTCGCTCGAAGGGCACATCGGTATTGCCGAACGCATCCAGATCCGTGGCCCGCACGGTGGCCAGGAACTGCCGGAACCCGGTCCCCGGATCGACCGGGGTGCGCAGCGCGAGCGTATTGACGAACATGCCGACGAGGTCATCGAGTGCTTGCGCACCGCGACCGGCGACCGGCGTTCCGATCACCACGTCGTCGGTGCCGCCGAGCCGCGCGAGCAGCACCGCGAGCGCGGCGTGTACGACCATGAATACGCTGACATTGTTCGCGGCCGCGAATTCGACAATGGCGCTGTGCAATGTCGCGTCGAGCGTGAAATCGACGTCGGAGCTGCGCATCGATTGCACGGCCGGGCGCGGGCGGTCGGCGGGCAGCTCCAGCAGATCCGGCGCACCGGCGAGGGTGTCGGTCCAGAAGCGGATCTGTCGTGCCGCCAGCGATTCCGGATCGGACTCGCTGCCGAGCAGTTCCCGATGCCAGAGGGCGAAATCGGCGTATTGCACCGTGAGCGGCACCCTGGCGGTCTCGGCCCCGCTGACCCGCTCGGAGTAGGCGGTGACCAGATCGGCGGCCAGTGGCGCCATCGATGCGCCATCGGCGCTGATGTGGTGTACGACGAGCACAACGACGTGCACGTCACCAGTGGAAACCGCGACCGAGGCATCCGTCGCGGTGTAGCTCGAGGACACCGGAGCCAGGCCCGAGGACGGACTCGATGACACCCCTGGGACGCCAGCGGGCGGGGTCGAGCCGACCGGTGTGATGCCGGAGGAGTGCTCCGCCGCGTCGCTGGCGGAAAAACTCGGATCCACGATCCGGAACAGCCCGACCCGCACCGGCGGCTCGATGGCGAGATCGAATCCGGTGCCGGCCAGCTCATTGATCCGAGCACGCAGCCGTGCGCCGTCTTCGGCTTCGAGCACTGGCATGGTCGGCGCGGCCACCTCCACGCCGACCACCACCTGACGTGGCCCCTCGGCGTCGACGGGATACAGCGTGCGCAAACTCTCGTGCCGGCCGATCACATCGGCCATCGCCCGGCGCATCGCGTCGATATCCAGGTGGCCGGTGAGCCGCAGCGCGACCGCGATGTTGTACGCCGATGAGGTCGGATCCAGCCGATTGAGCACCCACATGCGTTGCTGGGCCGGTGACAATGGAATTCGGTCCGGCCTGATCCGTGGTGCGAGGGCGAACCGGCCCGGTTTGCCGTCGGTGGCCGGGATCACCCGCGCGGACAGTTGGGCGACGGTGGGTGCGTCGAACAGATCGCGCAGCGCGATGGTCGAACCGAGGGTCGAATTGATCCGTGCGACAACCTTGGTGGCGCTGAGCGAGTTGCCGCCGAGTTCGAAGAACGACTGGTCGACGCTCACCCGTTCACTGCCGAGTACATCGCCGAATACCTCGGCAACGGACTGTTCGACGGGCGTGCGCGGGGCGAGATACGGCCGTTGCGCGACCGAGAAGTCCGGCACGGGAAGGGCTTTGCGATCCAGCTTGCCGACCGGGGTCAACGGGATCTCGTCGAGCACGACGAGATGGCTGGGCACCATATAGCCGGGCAGTTCGGTCGCCACCTGGTCACGCAGCCGCTCGGCGTCCAATTCGGTACCCTCGGTGGGCAGTACATAGGAGACCAGTACGGTCGCGCCGGCCGGTCCGGGCTGGCCAATGGTCACCGCGTATTCGACCTGTTCGTCACGGGAGAGCACGGCATCGATCTCGCCGAGTTCGATGCGCAATCCGCGGATCTTGACCTGGAAGTCGCTGCGGCCCAAGTACTCCAGTTCCAGCGCGTCGTCGGCTCCGATGACCCATCGGACCATATCGCCGGTTCGATACATCCGTTCCCCGGCCGCGCCATACGGATTCGCGATGAAGCGCGCCGCGGTCATCTCGAACCGATTGAAGTAACCACGCGCCAGCGCCGGACCGGCCAGGTACAGCTCACCCACGATGCCCACCGGTACCGGGCGCAGCCAGGTATCGAGCACCAGATTGGACGCGCCGCGGATCGGGCTACCGATGGTGACCGGTTTCCCCGGCAGCAGTTCGGCCGGGCTGGTCGCGCAGACGCTGAATTCGGTGGGGCCGTATAGATTCACCACCCGCCGCCCGACCGCCCACCGGTCGACCAGTTCGGGTGCAATGGCCTCGCCGCCGACCCCGAGCACCCGCAGGTCGGCCAGATCGGTCGGTTCCATGGTGGCCAGCGCTGACGGCGTGATCACGGCGTGGGTGATCCGCTCGGTGCGCAGCAAATGTTCGAGATCGCTGCCGCCGTAGACATCCGGTGGCGCTACCACCAGGCGGCCGCCCGTCGAATGCGCTATCAGCAGCTCCATGACCGATGCGTCGAAACTCGGCGAAGCGACCTGCAGCGAACTTATCGCGGGATCGAGTTCGAGGGCCTCTTGTTCTGCGGTGGCCATATTCGCGAGGCCACGATGGCTGACCAGGACCGCCTTGGGCTTACCGGTGGAGCCCGAGGTGTAGATCAGGTAGGCGGTCTGGTCGATATTGATGGGGCCCCCGCGCTCTTCGTCGGTAATGGGTGCGTCGGAGACGAGCATGACCCGTCGAATCGTGTTCAGATCGTCGAGCAGCAGCCAGTCGATGGTGCCGGGCAGTGTCTCACCGGTCGCTGTGACGGTCACCCCGATCGGGGCCTTCGAATCGGTGAGCATGTGCTCGATCCGGTCCACCGGATAGCTCGGATCCAACGGCAGGAAGGCCGCACCGGACTTGGCCAGCGCCCAGACGGCCACCACGGATTCGAGTGATCGGGTAAGTGCGAGTATGACGAAGACCTCCCGGCCGACGCCGCGGCCGAGCAGTACCCGGGCGAAGCGGTTGGACCAGGCATCGAGTTCGCCATAGCTCATGGTGAGGTCGCCCGCCGTGATCGCGATGGCATCGGGATCGATGCGCGCGCCCGCCGAGAGAATGTCCGGAAGTGTCTGCGGCGGAACCGATTCCGCGCCGCGTACCGGCAGCAGGGTGGCCAGTTCGGCGTCGTTGCAGTATTGCAGTTGGGAGACCAGGGCATTCGGGCTGTCGGCGAGTTGGGTCAGTAGCCGGATGAAGCGATCCAGCAGTGGTTGGGCCGCCGTGATATCGAGCTGGTCGGCCATGAATTTCAGTTTGATTTGCAGCGTGTCGTGCCCGTCTTCGCCGCGCAGCGGAATGACCATGAGGCCCAACGGGTAGGGCGTCGCATCGGTGCCCTCGACATCGAGCACCCGCATACCCGCGATATCGAGCGCCTGCGACAGCGCCTCCCGATCGATCGGATACGACTCGAATACGGTGAGTGTGTCGAAGAGTTCGGCGAGGCCGACGGCCCGGTGGATGGCGGCCAGCCCCACATGCTGATGGTCCAGCAGGCGGGCTTGCTCGGCCTGGATGCGGGTCAGTAGGTCGGCGACCTTCTCCGCGGGATCGAGCTGGACCCGTACCGGGAGCGTATTGATGAACAGCCCGACCATCTCTTCCACACCGGGCAGCTCTGGTGGCCTACCGGATACGGTGCCGCCGAACACCACATCGGTGCGCCCGGTCAACATGGCCAGCAGCATTGCCCAGGCGGCCTGCACCATCGTATTCACCGTCGCGCCGGATTCGCGTGCGGTGGTCTCCAGCCGCTCGACCGTGGCGCGGGTCAGGTCGCGTGAGATCATTCCGGCCTCGGTCGATTCGATCCCGGCCAGTGTCGGGACCGCGCGCGTCGGCGTATCCACACCGGCCAGCGATTGCGTCCAGGCCGCGAGCGAGGCCGCATTGTCCTGCTCATCGAGCCACGCCAGGAACTCCCGGTACGAGTGCGCGGGCGGCAGTACCGAGGTGTCGCCCGACGTGACGTAGAGCGTGAGCAGTTCGCGCACCAGCAGCGGCGTCGACCAGCCGTCCAGCAGCAGATGATGATTGGTCATGACCAGCCGATAGATATCGGCCGCGGTCCGGATGAGGGTGAAGCGGATCAGCGGTGGGCGGTCGAGTTCGAATCGGGTGCGGGCATCTAGCGCGATGAGGCGGTCTACTTCGCGGTCGCGCTCGTCGGCGTCGGTGATATCGGTGAGATCGATATCGTGCCAGCGGATTTCGGCATCGGCGAGCACGAGCTGGCGCGGACCGTCGTCGGTTTCGACGAAGGCGACGCGCAGGTTCTCATGCCGTTCCAACAAGGCCTGTGCCGCACTGCGCAGGCGGGCGGAATCGACGGTGCCCGCCAGCGTGAGCAGTGATTGGACGGTGTAGCCGTCGGCGGTATCGGTGTCGTAGAGCGCATGGAAGAGCAGACCGTACTGCAGCGGCGAAAGCGGCCAGACGTCAGCGAGATTCGGGTAGACCCGCTCCCAGCTCTCGATCTGCTGTTGTTGCACCGGGACCAGGTCGAAATCGGACGGGGTGCGTCCGCCCGCGCCCGGCGAGCCGGCGTGCGCCGCCAGCGCCCGCAGCGCCTGCGACCACAGCTCGGCCAGTTGACCGACATCCGCCTCGTCGAGCAGCCGCGAGGCATAGGCCCAGGTGACTTCCAGGCCGACATCGGTGAGCACGGCATTGATATCGACGACCGCGGCCAGCGGCGCCGACTCGTTGTGCGTCGCCGCGAAACGCTGTGGCAGCCACGCCCCCGCGTGCCCGCCGGTGAGCGCACGGCCGAGGTAGTTGAAGCTGAGCTGCGGGATCGGCGTGTCCGCGAGGGCGGCGGCGGACTCCGGATGCTGATAGCGCAGCATGCCGTAGCCGATGCCCTTATCCGGCACCGCGCGCAGCTGTTCCTTGATCTTCTTGATCGCGGTGCCCGCCGCGCTGCCACCGGCGAACGCGTCGTCGAGATCGATGCCGGTCACATCGATGGCCACCGGGTAGATGCTGGTGAACCAGCCGACCGTGCGGGCGATATCGGCGCCGGGCAGCAGCGTCTCGGAGCGGCCGTGGCCTTCCAGGGTGAGCAGCGCGGTATTGCGATCGCGCCAGCGGCTCACCGCGAGCGCGAGTCCGGTGAGCAGCACATCGTCCGCGCCGCAATGGAATTGGTCGGGCAGAGTGGCCAGTACGGTGTTGGCGATATCCGGGTCGACGATGGTCCGGCACTGGCCCATGGTGGCGACGACGTCGACCGCGGGATCCAGCGCCGCCGAGCCGATGACCGGATCCGGAGTGGCCAGCATCTGCTGCCACAGTGGCAGTTCGGCCACCCGCTCGGCCGCCTGTTCCGCTTGACCGTGTGCCCACCGCCGGAAGGAGGTGCCGACCGGCACGAGTGCGCCGCCCGCCGCCGCGATCGCCAGGTCCGGCAGCAGGATTCGCCAGGAGACGCCGTCGGTGACCAGATGGTGCAGCACCAGCCAGCACCGTGGATCGGTCCCCGCCCGTTCGATCAGCACGAAACGTGCGACGACACCCGCCTCGGGATCGAGCAGATCTGCGGCCTGTTGTAATTCGCGCTCGTAGCTGTCGTCGGAGTCCGCGTCGGCCGCGACCACCTCGATCAGGTCATCGACAGTTATCGAATCACGCTCGGCGACAACCCATTCCCAGCCTTGCCCAGTGTGCCGCAGGGTGGAGCGAAGCACATCGTGATGGTCGATGAGCGCTTGGACCGCGGCGCTGAGCTGGTCGCGGCCGAAGCCCTCTGGGAGACCGATCAAGACGGCCTGACCGAAGCGGTTCCAGGTCGGCCCCTGCTCCACCATGGCGTGCACGATCGGCGTGAGCTCCACGGTGCCGACCCCGCCGCCGGGCAGCTCGCTGATCGTCTGCGCGCGCACGTCGGTCGCGATCGCGGCCAGCGCGGCAACGGTCTTGCGCTCGAACACATCTCGTGCGCTGAAGCCGATCCCGGCAGCCTTCGCGCGCGAGACCAGCTGGATGGAGACGATGCTGTCACCGCCGAGTGCGAAGAAGCTGTCGTCGACACCGACCGTATCGAGTCCGAGGACATCGGCGAACAAGTCGGCCAGTGCCGCTTCACGCGGCGTCGACGGCGCCCGGCTCACAACGGTTCGGACACTGAAATCCGGTGTGGGCAGGGCCCTGCGGTCCACCTTGCCGAGCGGTGTCAGCGGAATGCTGTCGAGCACCATGATGACCGAGGGGACCATATAGGCCGGAAGCGTCTCACCGGCAGCGGCTTTCAGCGCCTCGGGGTGAATCTCGGTGCCGGGCTTGCCGAGCACGTATGCCACCAGCGCGGTCGCTCCGGCGGGGGTCTCGGCACCGATGGTGAGTGCGAAGTCGACATCGGGCTGCCGTTGCAGCGCGGCATCGATCTCGCCGAGTTCGATGCGGAACCCGCGCACCTTGACCTGGAAATCGCTGCGGCCCTGGTACTCCAGTTCGTCGTCTGCGGTCCACCGCACCAGATCGCCGGTGCGGTACATCCGCTCACCCGGCGCGTACGGGTTGGCGACGAAACGGCTGGCGGTCAGTCCATTGCGCTGGTGATAGCCGCGCGCAACGCCCGCGCCACCCAGGTACAGCTCACCGACCGCGCCGCGGGCCACCGGCCGCAACCACGGGTCGAGCACGACAGCGGTGACGCCGAGCGCGATGCTGCCGATGGTTACCGGCCCGCCGGGGCGCAATGGTCCGCTCAAGGTCACGGTGACGGTGGTTTCGGTGGGCCCGTAGCCGTTCAACAGCGTCCGCCCGGACCAGGTGGTCACCAGCTCCGGTGGACACGCGTCACCACCAACGACGATCGTGTGCAGATCCGGCAGCGTCGCCGGGTCCAGGGATCCCACCACCGTCGGGGTGACATTGAGATGGGTGACCCGATGCGCGCGCAGAACTTCGGCCATCTCCTCGCCCGCATACGCCGACGGCGGCACGACGGCGAGCGTCGCACCTGCCGCGAGGGTGACCAGGATCTCCTCGACGGAAATATCGAAACTCGGCGAAACCGCATGTGCCACTACCGAATCGGCGGTGACGCCGAATCCGGCACCGGAACCGGTGACCAGATTCGCCAGGCCGCGATGCGACACCAGCACGCCCTTGGGTAGTCCCGTCGATCCGGAGGTGTAGATGATGTACGCGATCTGATCCAGGTGTACCGGCCTGCGGCGTTCGGTATCGGTGATCGCCGCCGAATTCTGCGCGTGCACCGTTTCGGCCGTCGCGTCATCGTCGAGCAGCAGCCAATGCACGCGGTCCGGCAGGGACTTTCGCGCCGGGTGCACGGTCAGGCCTGCAACGACCCCGCTGTCCCCGACCATATGCTCGATCCGGTCGGCGGGATAGGTCGGGTCGATGGGGACAAATGCCGCACCGGATTTCGCCACCGCGAGCGTGGCGAGGACGGATTCGGCCGAACGTGGAATCGAAATCGCCACGGTGCGTTCGGGTCCGGCGCCCGCCGCGATCAGCACGCGGGCCAGGCGGTTGGTGTACTCGTCGACCTGACGGTAGGTCATGCTGGTATCGCCGCAGCGCAGCGCCACCGCCTCCGGGTCGAGTGCAGCACCGGCCGCGATGATTTCGGGGAGAGTGCGTGGCGCGACCGCCTCGGGTCCGCACGCGGGCACCAGCCGATCCTGCTCCTGCGGGGAGACGACTTGGACGGTATACAGCGGCGCATCCGGTCCGGCGGCGAGGAATGCGTGCAGGAACATCAGGAACCGGGCGTGGTGTGCCGCCAATTCGGCTGTGCTGTACAGGTTTCCGTTGCCCTGCAGATCGATGTGGGTGCTCTCGCCGCCCACGCCCGGATACAGGTTGACGAAGACGTCATCGATCAACCCGGATGTCAGCACGTGCAGTCGTCCGGTGACCGAGCCGAGCTGAATCCTGGTGTCCACCATCATCAAATTGACGGCCGGACCGAACGACGACGCCTCGTCCATCGACCAGCCGAGATCACGGACGATGTCCTCCTGCCGGTAACGCTGCCGGCGCAGCGCCCCGGTCAGCTCACTCTGCGCTGCCCGGATCACGTCACCGACCGTGGTGGTCGGCGACAGCTTCAGACGCATCGGAACGACATTGGCGACCATGCCGCCGGAGCGGCGCAGCGCCGCCGTGGTGCGTCCCGAAACCGGCAGGCTGAGTACCACTTCGGGCGCACCGGTCAGCGCGGCGAGATAGGCGCCGAAGGCGGCGACGATGGTCGGCGCGGCGTTCGAACCCACCGCCTTCGCCACGGTATCGAGCAAGTCGGCCGTCGCGGTGGGCAGTGCGCCCGAGACCCGGCTCGGCGGCCGGTCGACATCGGCCTCGCGACCCGCGAGATTGACCGGGTCGGCCATCCCGGCCAGATGCTCGCGCCAGTACTCGCGGTCGGCGCCGAATCGGTCCGAGCCGCGGTAGGCCAGATCGGCGTCGACGATCTTCTGCAGTGGTTCGGCCTTGGCGGGCGGCGCCTCGCGGCCTTCGATGGCGGCGTTGTAGATCTCGCCGGTGCGCTGTACCAGGGCGAGCGCACCCATACCGTCCAGCACGATGTGGTGCATGCGCGAGTACCAGAACCAGCGGTCATCGGCCAGCCGCAGCATGACCACCGCGACCAATCGATCGTGCGTCAGATCCAGCGGCGCGGAATACTCCGCGCGCATCCAGGCATGTGCCGCCGCCTCGGGATCGGGCTCATCGCGCAGGTCGACCAGGGTGAATTCGTCGACAATGGTGGTGTCGACGAACTGGTACGGCTGCCCTTCGACATCGATCAGCCGGACATATCCGGTCCCGAATTCGTGCCCGGTCTGTTGGACGGCCGCGGCGAGCGTGTCGAGATCGAGTTCGCCGATCAGTTCGACGTACTGCGCGATCGAGATAGGCGTATCGCCCGCGATGTGCTGGGCGAACCAGATGCCGCGCTGAGCCGCCGACAGCGGGAACGCGCTGTCGGGCGGTGCGGTGCCTATTTTTCCGTTCGAGGACGATGGCTGTTGCATAAGCACACCTGCGTTCTGACGTCTGGCGCGGTTGTGCACCGCTGGTCCCGACCGTCGCGTAGTAGCAAGTTCATTTTGGACCGGTGCCGGGCCGACCGAAGGCGTATTCATCACACTGTGTTCGATCGGCGGCGTTCCCGGGTCCCTAGGTGGTTTCGTTGCGCTATCGCCCCCCCGGCGCGTCGTTCACGCCGCAGCGCGCCCGAACTTCGCTGGTTCGGGCGCGCAGGCGAAATGGCAGGTCAGGCGGACTTCCGGACGGTCAGCCGATCGGCGTCGGTGATCGGCGCATCAGAGCTGACCAGGTAGCGCTGCAGTGTCGAGCGGTCGTCCAGGATCAGCCAGTCGATGGCATCGGTGAGCTCGGGACGGCGGGCTTTGGTGGTGATACCGAGGTAGGCGCCGGGGACCGCGTCCTCGGCCATCGCTGCCGGAGTCGCGCCGAGCTTCACCACGGCGGAGGCGGCGACCGTCGCTTCGATCTGCGGGTCGACTGCCAGCGCGATCCGCGTATTCACCGCGGCGCCACGGGCGATCAGCACTCGGGCCAGCCGGTTCGCCCAGCGATCCATCTCGACGTCTGCCAGTGCCCCGGAGTCGGTGGAGACCGCAGACTGATCGAGCTCGGCCGCGTTCCGCAGCTGCGGCTGCAACTGGATGACGTTGTAGGCGGGCGATTCGACCAGTGTGATGCTCATTGGGTGTCCCCTCGCAGGTAGGCGCTCTCGGTACCTCTCTAATCTCGCTGTCGGGAGGGGATGGCGACAGCTACCCAAGCGCTGAGCAGCGCACTCCAAGGGTGAGTGAATCCCCACCCAAGGTGTGCGTATTAGTCGGTCACGAACCCGTTGAGGCTGCCGCGCAGATCGGCGAGCAGGGCCCTGGCCGCCGTCGGGCCGTCACCGTGCCAGACGGTGTCATCCACCGCGAACACCCGCTTATCGGTGGCGGCGCCGAGGTCCTTCCAGGCATCGCCGCGCAGCACCGTCCTGCCGTACCGCTCGCCCGACTCGCCGGCGAAGATGACGTAGATGATGTCGCCCTCGACCTTGATCAGGTCTTTGTCGGTCACATCGAAGGAGGTGCCGCGCTGCGCAGTCGGGCGCTGCACGCCCACGTCGCCGAGCACCTGGCCCGCGAAGCTGTTACTGCCCTGGACCTGCATCTGGTCGGCGGTGAAGCGCACCACCGAGGCCTGACTCTGGCTGGCGGCCAGCGCATTACCCGTTTCCCGAGCCTCCGCGCGGTAGTTGTCCAGTGCGGTGGCCGCGGCCCCCCGTCGGCCGAGACCCGCTGCGAGCGTGGTGAATTCGCTCTGCCAGCCGCCGGCGGGATCGGCGAGTACGGTAGGCGCGATCGCCTGCAGGGCGGCGAAACCGCTAGCGCCAGCGGAAGTATCGCCGATGATCAGATCGGGATGCAGGGCGGCGATCTGCCCGAGATCGGGCTGTGTGGCCGAACCGACCGCGGGAATCTTCAGCACCCCGTAACCGAGATACATGGGCTGTGGGCGCGGTCCGTCGATCGGCACCGCGCCGACGACGCGCTCCCACAGGCCGACCGCGCAGGTGGCGTCGAGTGCCGAGGTGGACAGCACCACAACCCGCTGCGGATCGGCGGGCACCTCCGAGGTACCCGCGGCGTGGGTGACGGTGCGGGTCTTGCCGTTCGACGGATCGGGCGCGCTCGGCAACGGGCACGCCTGCGAGGTGTCGCGGTCGAGCCCGACCACGCCCGCACCCGCGATATTCGTCGTGGTGCGCACGATCGAGCTGGCGTCGTCCTGCTGACTGCAGCCCGCGACGAGCAGCGCGGCGCAGAGTAGGGCGACCGCGGTACCCCGGTGCCGGCGATGCCGGGCGGTGCCGTATCGAGGGGAGGCAGCGCAGTTTCGAGCGACCTGCAAGCAGTCGCTAGCGGTGCGGTTTCGGGTCCGAACAAGGGCGCTCACCGGCATGCGGGTGAGGGTACCGGGTGCCGCGGGTCCCGGGACGCGAGGCCACCACGGCGCGCCAACCACCTCCGGATATGCGGCCGCGACCACGCGGAATCCCACTGTCGGGTAGGTGATTCCGCGCCGCCGTCGCCCTAGCTCATTTGCTGTTGCCGCCGATGCTGAAGCGAGCACCGGTGGGGTCGGCGACCTGAGCCGATCGCCCGTAGGGGGAATCCTGCGGCGGGGACAGCACCGTACCGCCCAGTTCGACGACCTTGGCGACCGCCGCGTCGACATCATCGGCGCCGAAGTAGATGGTCCAGCCAGCCGGTACGCCCTCGGGCAGGAAGGCGGAGGCGTCCATGACACCGCCGAGCATCGGGGTGGTGGCGTGAATGGTGGTGTAGCGGAACTCCGGGGTGTCGGAGATGGTGAAGGTATCGCTCCAGCCGAACACCTCGCGATAGAAGGCGAGTGCACCCTCGTAGTCGCGGGTGTGCAGTTCGAACCAGGACGGGCTGCCCGCGTGGTCGCTCCACGTGCCGCCCGAGACGGTGCCGATGGTTTCGAAACCAGCGAATTGGCCCGCTTGCCAAATGCCGACGCCCGCGCCGCCGACATCGCCGAGCACGGCCATCGCGCCGAGTTCGCCGACATCCATCGGCGGCACCACGACCACGCCGCCGCGTGCGGCGGCCGCGTCGGCGGTGGCCTTGGCATCGGGCGAGGCGAGGTAGACGGTCCATTGATCCGGGCCTTCGACACTGTCGGCCGTCTTGCCCATGCCGCCGGCGACGGCCTTGCCGTCCTTGTGGAAGGTGATATAGCCGCCGAACTCTGCGCCCGCGCGCTCAGCGGTCCAGCCGAACAGTTGGCCGTAGAAATCGATGGCCCGATCGGGATCGGAGGTATAGATATCGACCCAGCAGGGGTCGCCGATCTTCGGTGCGGGCCCGCCCGTCGCCCGACCATCACCCCTCATCGAATCGCTGCGCGATGCTGTACTCATAACGGTCTCCTTGGAGGTAGCACAGGTGGAACGCTGTCACCGGTAGAGACGTCGGCCGCCCCGGAAAGTCATCGGTTGCGACTGCTCGCAGGTCACGCGAATGCAGCGGCTCGGGCGATGTCGATTTCATGGTCGCCGGATGCGCAGGCAATGGCGCCCGAACGGGGAAATACGACGCTGAGTAGGACCCGTGCGGAATGCTGCGGCAGCACGGTTTACGATCTCAGGAGCGCAAGCGAACTCCTCGTCTGCTCCCGGTAGTGGGACGGATGCGAGCAGCGGAGCCTGCGGAGCGACCTAAAGGCACCTTTCAGGAGGATCAGTGACTGCCGTAGAGCCAAAGCCAGTCCCTCAGTTGGAAGCGACTCGGCCGTATCCGGCTCGGACCGGGCCGAAGGGCTCGTTCATCGTCAAGATGGTCACGACCACTGACCCCAAGGTCCTCGGTGTCATGTACCTGACCACCTCGATGGCGTTCTTCCTCATCGGTGGTCTGATGGCCCTGCTGATGCGTGGTGAGCTGGCCCGCCCGGGTCTGCAGTTCCTCTCGCCCGAGCAGTTCAACCAGCTGTTCACCATGCACGGCACGATCATGCTGCTGTTCTACGCGACCGCGATCGTGTTCGGCTTCGCCAACATCATCCTGCCGCTGCAGATCGGCGCCCCCGACGTCGCCTTCCCGCGACTGAACGCCTTCAGCTACTGGCTGTACGCATTCGGCGCGACCATGGCGACCGCGGGCTTCATCACCCCCGGTGGTGCCGCGGACTTCGGCTGGACGGCCTACGTGCCGCTGACCGACATCCTGCACTCGCCGGGTGTCGGCACCGACCTGTGGATCCTGGGCCTGGCGGTTTCCGGTCTGGGCACCATTCTCGGTGGCGTCAACATGCTGACCACCGTCGTCTGCCTGCGCGCGCCGGGTATGACCATGTTCCGGATGCCGATCTTCACCTGGAACATCGCCGTCACCAGTGTTCTGGTGCTGCTTGCCTTCCCGCTGCTGACCGCCGCGCTGTTCGGCCTGGCCTACGACCGCCACCTCGGCGGCCACATCTACGATCCGGCCACCGGCGGCATCCTGCTCTACCAGCACCTGTTCTGGTTCTTCGGCCACCCCGAGGTCTACATCATCGCGCTGCCGTTCTTCGGCATCGTGTCCGAGATCTTCCCGGTCTTCTCGCGTAAGCCGATCTTCGGTTACACCACTCTGGTCTACGCGACCCTGGGCATTGCGGCGCTGTCGATCGCGGTGTGGGCGCACCACATGTACGCCACCGGCGCGGTGCTGCTGCCGTACTTCTCGTTCATGACCTTCCTGATCGCAGTCCCGACCGGCGTGAAGTTCTTCAACTGGATCGGCACCATGTGGCGCGGGCAGCTGACCTTCGAAACGCCCATGCTGTTCTCGATCGGCTTCATCGTCACCTTCCTCTTCGGTGGTCTGTCCGGCGTCATCCTGGCCAGCCCGCCGCTCGACTTCCATGTCACCGACTCGTACTTCGTCGTGGCGCACTTCCACTACGTGCTCTTCGGCACCATCGTGTTCGCCACCTACGCCGGTATCTACTTCTGGTTCCCGAAGATGACCGGCCGCATGATGGACGAGCGCCTCGGCAAGTGGCACTTCTGGACCACCTTCATCGGCTTCCACACCACCTTCCTGGTGCAGCACTGGCTGGGTGCGGAGGGCATGCCGCGTCGCTATGCCGACTACCTGCCCAGCGACGGATTCACC